>JBBROG010000080.1:0-30465 GCA_038229635.1 Gemmatales bacterium | reverse complement strand
CAGAGGCAGGCGCGGACACATCGTAGGCCGGCCCGCGGGATGCCATCGGAGACGGAAGCATCGCCGTCGTGCCGCCGGCCCGGGAGCGGGTGCGCGCGGCCCGGCGAGGACGCACCATAGACCGGTTGGCCGAATGTTTACGTTAAGAATCGCGTAGGTCTTTACGCAGCTTGACCTTCTGCTAACCTGGGAATAACGACGGCCTCGCGGCATGATGGGGTTGTTCAAGCTCCTTCCTTGCCAGGAGGCCGTCATGACCAGTATCTCCTCTGCCCTCCGCCGCACCAAGGCCAACGTCAGCGACGCCCTGCCCGAAACCACCCTCCGCCAACTCGCCGCCGACCTCCCCGGCACCTACTACCACCGCACCCTCACCCCCGTTGTCATCACCTACCTCTTCCTCCAGCAAGTCCTCCACGGCAACACCGCCGTCGGCCAACTCCGACACCTCAGCGGCCTCGACTTCACCGACTCCGCCTAGTGCCAGGCCCGCCAGCGCCTGCCCGTCGGGTTTTTCCACCGACGGCCTCAGGCCGTCCTCACGCCTTGCCGCCTCCGGGCCGACCGCGACCGCACCTCCTGCTGGCACGGCCGTCGCGTCTACCTTCTCGACGGCTCCCGCTTCTCCAGGCCCGACACCGACGAATTGCGCCAGGAGTTCGGCCAACCCGGCGGCCAGGCCGAAGGCTGTGGCTTCCCCACCGCCCACCTGCTCGTCCCGTTCGACCGGGCCGACGGCTACCTGCTGCGGGCCGTGCCGGCCCCGTGGCGCACCCCCGACCTGAAGCAGGCGGCCCTCCTGCCCCAGGACCTCCGCGCGGGCGACGTGCTGCTGGGCGACCGGGCCTTCTGCTCCTGCGCCCCCCTGGCCCTGTGCCAGCAGCGCGGCCTGCACGGGCTGTTCCGCGCCCACCAAAAGCTGATCCTCTCGTTCCGGCCCCGCCGCCGTCATGCCGGGCCGGGGAAGGTTGGCCCGGAGGACACGGGTTTGCCGCGCTCGCGCTGGCTGAAGAAGTTCGGCAAGGAGGACCCGTTGGTCGAGTACTTCCGGCCCAAGGACAAGCCGGAGTGGATGACGGCCGAGCAGTACGCGGCGTTGCCCGCGTCGGTCGTGGTGCGGGAGTTGCGCTTCGCGGTACGGGTGCCGGGCCGGCGCACGCGCGTGGTCACCGTGGTGACCACGCTGGGGAAGGCGTGGCGATACCCGGCCAAGGAACTGGCGCGGCTGTACGAGGCACGGTGGCAAGGGGAAGGAAATCTGCGGCACCTGAAGCAGACGTGGGGGATGGATGTGCTGCGCTGCCAGACGTTCTCCGGGGTGCTGAAGGAACTGCGGATGTTCGTGGTAGCGTACAACCTGGTGCGGCGGGTGATGGTGGCGGCGGCGCGGCGGCAGGGGGTGGGCGTCAACCGGATCCGTTTCGTGGACGCGCTGCGGTGGCTGAGGCAAGCGCGGCGTGGGCAGGGGGTGCCGCGGCTGAAGGGGAACCCGGAGCGGCCCGGGCGGTATGAGCCGCGGGTGCGGAAACGCCGCCCCAAGCAAGATACCCTCATGCGGAAACCCCGCGCGGTACTGCGAGCAGCGCTGCTGAGCCAACCCTCAGCAGAAAAAGAAGTTACGGAATAACTTAATGGCATTCGTGCCCGTCCCCTTTTCCGGTCCCCCTTTTCCTGTCAAGGAGCGGCGCAAGTTGATTCTCGTGCCGCGCGAGACGCCGTTACATATCGTACAACTACGCAATCTCGTCGCCTGTGCCGAGGCCGGCGCCGTCGTGCTGCCCGCGATGCCGGCGTTCTACACCCGGCCGCGCACACTGCAAGATCAGGTCGATTTCATCGTCGGCCGCGTCTGCGACCAACTGGGCATCGAACACGGGTTGCTGAAGCGCTGGGGCGAGCCGGAGGCGTGAGCGAATGAAGTCGGCCCGCGCCGCGGCAAACGCGGCGCGGGCGCGGGAAGCGTCACGACGACGGCGAGACGCCCGCGGCGGGGCGGCGGTTCGCGGCGCAGGTCTGGCAGGCGCGCAGCTCGCGCACGATGGCGACTCCCGACCCGCCGGGGTCGTCGAGGTACGCTACCTTGCGTTTGCCTCTCTCGACATGCACCACCCGGTGAGCCCGAGGCCGGGCCGGGTAGCGGGCGAGGCGGACCTGCGTCACGACGTACTGAGACGGTGTCCGGGGCGGCACGACCGCCCGACAAAACTGACAGCGGAACATGGTTTCAGCCGTGAAACGACACTTCCGAGGTGGCTGAAGTCTCGGAGGGTTGGAGACGCCCGACGTGTGTCGGGACGGGACGGAAGAAAAAGGCCCGAGAGCCTTGAAACGCAAGAGGATTGGTTGGGAAAGCCGAGAAAGACATCGCGTCAGCCGATGAGGCGCCCCCGAGGTGGCTGAAGTCACGGGAGGTTAGTGCGCCCTGCCCCGAGAGCG
Source organism: Gemmatales bacterium (assembly GCA_038229635.1). Taxonomy (GTDB): domain Bacteria; phylum Planctomycetota; class Planctomycetia; order Gemmatales; family Gemmataceae; genus DATFNV01. The sequence continues at coordinate 28,029 of JBBROG010000080.1, read as the reverse complement.
GCGGAGTGGGTTCAAGGAAAGTTAAAGTACCTCGTCCTTCGGGCGTTGTCAATCCTCGATTCGCCGATGCGGGGCGTTACCTTCAATTCGCCTTACGCCGCAGCGCCTCCAGTCGCCGCCGGATCTCCGCCTCGAAGCCGCGGTCGGTCGGCTCGTAGTAGCGGCGCGCCTCCGGCAGGTACTCCTGCTCGACGTGGCCGCCCTCGTAGTCGTGGCTGTACTTGTAACCCTCGCCGTGGCCGAACTCCTTCGCGCCCTGGTAGTGGGAGTCGCGCAGGTGTTTCGGCACCGCCAGCGTCCGCCCTTCGCGCACGTCTTCGCGCGCCTTGCCGATGGCCAAAGTCGCCGCGTTCGACTTCGGCGCCGTCGCGAGGTAAGTCACCGCCTGTGCCAGGTTCAGCTGACACTCCGGCAGGCCGACGAACTCGACCGCGTGCGCCGCCGCGCTCGCCACGAGCAGCGCCTGCGGGTCGGCGTTGCCCACGTCCGCGGAGGCCTGGGGGTCCGCGAGCCAACTTGAGACGACCGTACACAGGCGCTCCTCATCACGCCTGAAGTAATCGTTCAGTTCTTCCCGAGTCATGTTGCACCTCGCGCGCCCCCCGAGTGTCGCGTCACGAGCACGCTCATTCGCTGAAGGGCAACAGCAGCGCCAGGGACCGCGAGGCCACCGATAAGCTGCACAAGGAGGTGCTCACGGGAACGCGCTGGCTGCTGCTGAAGAACCCCGAGAACCTGGACCCCAAGCGCCGGGAGCGGCAGCGGTTGGAGGAGGCCCTGAAGCTGAACCAACCCTCGGCCACAGTGCCGGGCCGCTTGCCCTGTACCATTTACCAGCCCTTGGTAAAATTCCGGTAAAGAGGTTGGCCTGATGCTGCGGAGGGCCGAATTATGGCGTCTCTGCAAGAGCGCAACGGTAGCTACCGGATTCTCTTCTGCCATCACGGCAGCTGCCCACCTTTACCGTCGGCAAAGTCGAGAAGGCCGAAGCCGAGAACAAGGCCCGGCAGGTCGATTATCTGCTCATGCGGCTGAAGCAGGGCTGATCGTGCTGCCCGGTGGCACCGACGTCGTGAGCTTCCTCCGGCACGACGGCCAGCCGGCGGACGGCGGCCGACCCTCGCCGACGCCCCGCGACAGGTCATCACCCTCGGCCTGCCGCGCGACCGCTACCTCTCCACCCACGGCAACGGCACCCTCGAGGCCAACGGCCTCGACCTGGGCATGACTCTGCCGGATCGCGACCCTGCACGGCCCCGACGGGAAGCCCTTCCAGACGTTCGAACAGTTGGCGGCTCGCGAAGAGGAGGCGCGGCTCGCGAAGGAGGCGGCGGAGGCGGCGGCCGAGCGGGCCAGGCGGCGGGCGCAGGGCGCGGAGCAGCGGGTCGCGGACCTCGCGCGGCGGCTGCGGGAATTGGGGATCGACCCCGACGCTTGAACTCGCGCCGCCGCGGCCGGCGCATCTTCCCCCCGCACCCCTGCCTCCCGCACGCCCCTCGCGTCGCGCGGAATCGTTCATGTTGCGCCGTCTGCCATTCGATGATTAGACAGGTGCAAACGACCCTCCTCTCTTTTCCCGCGAGGTGGCCGATGCCGTGCCGTCGCGTTGACCTACTGCGTCTGGGGCTGCTGGCGTGTGCCTTCGGCGCGGCGGCGCGCCCCGCCGGCGCCCAGGAAGCGTCCCTCCAGCGCTGGACGGCGGCGCGGCTGCCCCTCGACCAGATGCCCGCCGCGGCCCGCGAGCGCGTCCGCAACGCCGTCGACCACCCCACGCTCTACGCGCAAGGATCGACCGAGACGTTCCCCTGCAACCCGGCCGTCTACGACTGGTTCCTCGACCACCCCGACCGCGCCGTCGCCGCCTGGCGCAAGCTCGGCGCCAAAGTCGTCGACATTTCGGACCGCGGTAACGGCCGCTACGGCTGGGCCGACGGCCTGGGCGGCGACGTCGTCTGGGAAGTCGTCGCCCGCGCCGAGGGGACGCGCGTCTGGCACGCGGAGGGCAAGGTCAAGCCGGGTCCGCTCCTGGCGGCGGTGCCTTTCCAGGCGGTCGTCGTGCTGCGCTACAACGCGGGCCAGGACGGCGGCGGCCGGAGCGTCGTCCGCCATCAGGCCGACCTGATCCTGCACACCGACAGCAAGAGTGCCCTCCTCGTCGCCAAGCTGCTCGGCGGCGCCGGGCCGCGCATGGCGGACCAGTACGTCGCCCAGATGGAGATGTTCCTCTCCGCCCTGCCGTGGTACGTTGAGCAGCACCCCGAGCGCGCTCAGGAGTTGCTCGCCGCCCAGCCCACGCCCCCGAGCCCGCCCGAGGCCCCCGAGCCCCGCAAGCGCCCCGGCCTGTTCCAGCGGCGCGGCGGGACGAGTCCGCCGGCGCCGGCGGCGCCGCCCGGCGGCTGAGCGGGGCGCGGCCTTGACAGCGCGGTTCGCGACGGGCATACCCCTCCCCTGCTCCATGGACCGTCGGGAGAATGGGAGGCGACCATGCCGGAGACGTTGACGCGACCGGAAGTGCTGCGCTGCTACTTCGAGGACGGCTTCACCCCGCGCTTGCCGGCGATGTGCCTGCGCTGGGACGAGGGAGAACCGGCGCGGGTGTGGGAGTTGCCCGAGGGGGTGCGCCTGGCCGGCCCGCCGCCGGAGCGCTTCGGGTTCCGCGTCCGCCGCCGCGGCGACGACTCGTACAGCGCCCGCTTGCTGTGGAACCGGACCTGTTTTGTCTGGAAGCATTTGCCGCGCGCGGAATTCCTCGCCGGCTCGCTCGGCGACCTGCTCGGCGCGCTGGGCACGGACTTGTGGCATCTGCTGGACCAGCCCGTCGGAAGTCACGCCGACGGCCCCGAACGAGCCGCGTGACAGAGGGACCGTCGGGCGGGGAGCGGGCCTTACGCCCCCCGTCAGACCGCGCGGCCATAGTGACTCAGGAATTGGTAGTAATCGGTCGTCCGGTCGATGGCGCCGTCGCCGTTGAAATCCACATACCACACATACCCGTCCTGCCCGCGCCGCTTGTCGATGGCGCGGATGAAGCGGTCGAGGTCGGCGTCGTCGACGCGGCCGTTGCCGTCCGTGTCGCCGAACAGCCGGTGGAAGTTGGCCACGAAGTCGCCCGCCAGGGCGGACCCCGCCGGTCCGCGCACCTTCGCCGCCACCACCGTCAGCGCGGAGCGGCCGTCCGCCAGCGAGCCGCCGACCGCGTCATTCCCGTGAAACGTCAGCACCGCCACCGTCTTGCCGTTCGCGGTCGTCGTGCTGACGTCGACGCCGCCCACCGCCGTGCCGCCGCGCGTCAGCCGCACGGCACCGGGGTCGAGCGTCACGGCGGCGCTGAACGTGAGCGTCACGCTCTTGACCATCGACCGCTGCGCCGAGCCGTCGTTGACGTCGGCCCGCACCGTGACCGGCGCCGCCGACGTCGTGGAGCGCGTGACCGCGGCGTCGTTATTCGTCTCGGCGGTGCCGGCGTCGTTCGCCTCCGCGACGACGTCGCTTCCGTCCGCGATCACCTGGAACTGAAGCTGCGAGGCCCCGGCGGCGCTCGCCGGCAGCGTGACGGCCAGCCGGCGCGTTTGCGACGCGCCGGGGGAGAGAAGGCCGGCCGTCGGGCTGGTGCGCGTGTCCACGAGAATCGCCCCCGTGGCCGGGTTGCGAAGGATCACGCGGTCCGCGAAGGCGGCGGCGGAGGCCGTGCCGGTGTTGACGTCCTTCCACGAGACGGTGACCGTGTCGCCGGGCCGTGTGACCGCGGCGCTCAGGCTCAGGTCCGTGACCTGCAAGTCCGCCGCCAGCAGCGTCAGGGGGACGCGGACAATATTGTTGGACCGATCTCGGTCCGGCTGGCCCTGGGTGCGGTCGGTCACGACGACGAGGTACTGGCGCGTCCGCGCGAGCCGCGCCGGCAGGGTGATCGTCGCCCGCAGCGTGCGGCTCTCGCCCGCGGCCAGGCGGTCCGGGGAGCCGGCACTCGCGGAGGAGATGGGCGACCCGGTCGGGGTGCGCGTCGGGTCGTCCGTCAGGAAGACCTCCTGCGCGCCGAGAGAGCCCTGGGTCGCGTCGCCTCCTTTGTTGGTCAGCGTCCACGCGAGGGAAATGGTCTCGCCGAGGCGGGCGGACGCCGGGGCGCGGACGTCGCCCACGGCCAGGTCGACCCCCGGCCCGGTGATCGTGAACGGCACGGCCCGCATGTTGTTCGAGGGGTCGACGTCGCCGGCGAAGTCGCGGTCGGCGGCCACGACGAGGAGGAAGTACGACCCCGCCGCCGCCCGGTCCGGCGACGGCAGGAACACGCGCCCGGTCGCGGTGTAGCTCGCCCCCGGCTCCAGAGGCATGCCGTGGAGGAAGCTGCGGCGCAACTGGTCGCGCGGCTTGTCGAGGCGAGCTTCGGGGGCGAGGTAGACGGTGTCGGACCAGCCGAACGGCGGGGGCAGAGCCGCCGCCGTGCCTTGGTTCTTGACGGTGAAGGTCACGTCGAAGTCGCCGCCGCGCGGCGCCGACGCCGGGGCAAGGACGCTGGTGACGACGAGGTCGGGTCGGCCGACGGCCGGCACCGCGCGGCTCTCCAACAACTCGACTTCGAGGCGGCGGCGCCCGGCCCTCCGCCGCGCCGCCTCCTCCCGTGCGAACGACGCCATGATCCCGGCCTCCTTGCCCGAATCCCCTCACCCCTCGGCCGCCCCCGCGGCGCCTACACGCGCCTGCCGTAATTGCGCAAAAAGCGGACATAATCGGTCGTTCGATCGACGGTGCCGTCGTCGCCGGCATCAAGGGACCACTGGTAGCCGGGCTGCCCGCGCCGCCGGTCCATGGCGCGCACGAAGCGGTCAAGATCCCAGCCATCGACGCGGCCGTCGCCATCGGTGTCGCCGAACAGTCGGTGGAAGTTGGTCACGAAGTCGCCCGCCAGGGACGATCCCGCCAGGCCGCGCACCTTCGCCGCCACCACCGTCAGCGCGTAGCGGCCGTCCGCCAGCGAGCCGCCGACCGCGTCATTCCCGTGAAACGTCAGCACCGCCACCGTCTTGCCGCCCACCAGTGACACGGCGATGTCAACGCCCGCGACGAGGGCGCCGTCGCGCGTCAACCGCACGGCGCCGGCGTCGAGCGTCACGGCGGCGCCGAACGTGAGCGTCACGCTCTTGACCATCGACCGCTGCGCCGAGCCGTCGTTGATGACTGTCCCCGCCGTGATGGGCGCCGCCGTCGGCGTGGCGGCGACGGCGGAGAGATCGCGGACGGGTGCCGGCCGCGCGATGCGGATCGGCACGGCGACGACATTGTTCGCCGGGTTCGGGTCGAGCTGGCCGTCGGCTCCGACGGTATCGACTTGAAAGATGAGGTACTTCGTCCCGGCCGCGCTCGACGGCGAGATAACGACTTCGGCTCGTTCGTGATAGCCGAACTGCGGGTCGATGGGGTGGCTGAATGAGATACCTAGTAAGACGTCCTTCCCCGGGTCAAGAGCCGCATCGTCGGACAGGTAGACGTGGCTCGCGAAGGCTCGGCCGGCCACATTGCCGCCGCCGGCCTCTCCCCAGAGAACGTGGAACCGAGCGCCCGCGACGGCGGAGGCCGGGACCGAATCGGCGAAGATGCGGAGGTCGACGGGGGAGTCAATCAGGGTGACGGGAATGACGGCCGTGTTGTTGTCCTTGTTGGTCTCTATGGCACCCGAACCGATTACAAGCGTGAGGTTGTAGTGGCCCGGAGAGGCGTAGGGGGAGACGTCCCAGGAACCGCCGGCGTGGTATTCCTCACCGGGCCGGATGTCCGCGATGGTATGTTCGAAGTCCCCGCGGCCGCGGAAAAAGCTCGACGAAACCTCGTCGATCCAACGACCGGCGCTGAAATCCTTCCCCTGGTTGCGCACGGCCCAGGCGACGTTGATCTCGCCGCCGACCGTGGCGGTCAGGCTCGCAGGCACATGCGTGATGACGAGGTCGGAGTCCCGCAGGTTGACGGCTGGAATCTGTCCCGTGAGCAGGGCACGCGCTTCCAGCGCCTCGACTTGGGGCGGGCGGCCCGGACGCGGGCGGCCGGGCGGGCGGGCGTTCTTGCGACCGAAGAGAGAGTGCCAGGGGAGAATCGGCATGGTCGTGGGCTCCTTATGCGGCGGAGGAAATGCCGTCCGAGCCGCGAGAGTGAAGGCTTTCTCCGCTCTCTCTTGGTCGCGGCTCAGACGGCCCGGCCTGTCGACGCTCACGCCGGGTAGAAGCACCCGGGGGTGCGGCACATGCGCTGGTTCTGCTGGAACAGCGCGGCGTCGGCGTCATCGACCGTGCCGTCGCCGTTCGCGTCGAGATACCACAGGTAGCCGGCGTCGCCGCGCCGCTTGCCGCGCGCGGCGTCGAACTGTTGGGCGTCGGCGTCGTCGATCATGCCGTTGCCGTTCGTGTCGCCGAACAGCTTCGCGAAGCCGACGCTCAGGTTGCTCCCCGCCAAGGTGCCGTCGCCGGAGAGCAATTGGCCGGCGGAGCCGCGGACCTTGGCGCCGGCCACGACGACGTCGTACAGGCCGTCCGGCAGCGCGCCGCCGACGGCGTCGACGCCGTGGAAGGTCAGCACGGCCACCGTCTTGCCGTTCACCAGCGACGTCGCGACGTCGACGCCCTGGATGTCGCGGGTGGTCGGGAGTTTCACGCTGGGAGGAAGGGGAGCGCCGTACAGGATCGGGGCGGTCAGGCGGATCGCGCCGGGGTCGAGCGTCACCGCGTCGCTGAACGTGACGGTGAGGCTCTTGACCAGCGACCGCTGCGCCGAGCCGTCGTTGATTGTCACGGCCGCCGTCAGCGCCGGTGCCGCGGCCGAGGGCAGGGAGGACAGCGTCAGGCTCGCGGTATTGTTGAGGAGAGCGTCGCCGCGCGGGTTTGCCTCGGTGAAGTCCCGCGCGGAGTTAGTCGTCACGCTCACCTGGAGCGGCCCGACGCCGTCGGCGCTCTGGGGGAGCGCGAACGACGTCTGCCGCGCGCGCGACGTCCCCGAGGCGACGGTGCCGCGCGTATCGTCGTAGCGCAACGAGGTATCGACGAGGACGGCTCCGGTGCGGCCGTTGACGACGCGCACGCGGTCGGCGTAGGCCGCCGGCGCCGAGCCGCGCCCGGCGTTCAGGTCGTTCCAGCGCAGCGCGATCGTGTCGCCGGCGCGGGCAGCTCCCGGCACCGCCGTCAGCCCGGTGACGCGCAGGTCGGGGGCGGTCACGGTCACGGGGACGGCCAGCACCTGGCGCGTGTGACCCGCCTCGTACTGGTCGCCGCGCGCGTCGGCGCGGAACAACAGGTACTTCATCCCCGGCGCGGTCGTCGGCGGAATGGTCAGGCTGGCCATCGCGGGCGAAGTCCCTCCGGGAGCAAGGATACCGGTGTGCGGCGCCTCGCCGACCCAGACGGCGCCGCCGTCGAGAACGGTCTTGTCCGACAGGTAGACGTAGTCGACGAACGACGGCGCCGTGCTACTCGCGCCGCCGCGGTTCGTCACCGTCAGCGGGACGGCGGCGAGGCGCTGGCCGACGGAAATCGTCGCCGGGGCGGCGGCGTTGGCCACCACGAGATCGACGTCGCCGGTCAGGACCGGGACGAGCGGCTCGGGCGGGATCGTGCCGTCGGCGTCGAGAAGCGACCGCTCTTCAAGGATTTCGAGTCGCGGGATCATGGAAGTCCTCCTTGCCGGGTCGGGCGGACAGACTCGCGCATAACTAACCGCTCTCGGCAAGAAGTGCGACCCCAGTTTTTCGGGGAGAGCGAAAGCCAGGAGAAATGGAAAACCTGGGAAATTGGGCCGCTCGCGGCTTCGCCCTTGGAGGGCTTGGGGAGGGCTTGGGGACGGTTTACATGAGTTCTTTTCCTGTCGAGACTTGCGGGAAAACCTGCCCCGTGGCTGTTCTTCCCCTCCTTCGGCGCCCCCGTGGCACCGTCCCCGCACGCCTCTTGGAAATGGGACGCGGACGCGGTAGAGTATCGCGGTCCCTCCAGGACGCTCGTCGATTCGAGGAGACGATATGACGGCGACGGCCGCGACTCGGTTGATGACCACGGAAGAGCTGCTCGCCCTGCCCGACGACGGCACGGAACGCTGGCTCATTCGCGGGCGGTTGCGGGAGAAGCCGTCGGCCTCGCCGGAGGGGACGCCTATGACCGGGCGCAACCGCTGGCACAGTCGGATTCTCATCCGCCTCGGTCAGCTGCTCGGCGACTGGCTCGACCGGCAGCCCGAGCCGCGCGGCGAACTCCTGGGCGGTGAGGCCGGCGTTCGCCTCCGCCGCACCCCGGACTCGACCGTCGGCGTGGACCTCGTCCACGTCTCCGCCGCGATGGCCGCGGAAGATCCGGACGACACGACTCTCCTTAATGGCGTGCCCATCCTGGCCGTGGAAATTCTCTCGCCGAACGACAAGCAGGAGGAGATCGACGAGATGGTCGACGAATACCTCCACGTCGGCGTGCCGCTCGTCTGGCTGATCGACCCGCACGACGAGACCGTCCTGGTTTACCGCCCCGGCGCCGCGCCGCGGCTATTCAACGTCGAGGACGACTTGACCGCCGAACCGCACCTGCCCGGCTTTCGCGAGCCCGTCGCCCGCGTTTTTCGCCGCTGACTTCCTGGCCCCCTTCGACCTCCGAACGACCCATGAGCAATGCCTGGCACCTGGCCCGCGGTTATCGCTTCTCCGGCGTCGCCTGCGGCCTTCGCCCCGCCGAGCCGGACCGCCTCGACCTGGCCCTCGTGGTCAGCGACGCGCCGGCGGCGGCGGCCGGCGTCTTCACGCAAAACCGCGTCCAGGCCGCGCCGGTGCGCGTCTGCCGCGAGCGCCTGCCGCGCGCCGACGCGCGCGGCGTGGTGGTCTGCTCCGGCAACGCCAACGCCTGCACCGGACGGCAGGGCCTCGACGACGCCCGCCGCATGACGGCCCTCGCGGCGGAGGGCGTCGGCTGTCGTCCCGAACAGATGCTCGTCTGCTCCACCGGCGTCATCGGCCGTCCGCTGCCGATGCCGAAGGTCGAGGACGGCATCGCCCGCGCCGGCCGCAACCTCAACGGCAGCGCCCTCGGCCTCGACCTCGCCGCCCGCGCCATCCTGACGACCGACACGCGAATCAAGGTGGTCACGCGGTCGGTGTCGGTCGGCGGGATAGAGGTGCGGCTGACCGGCTTCTGCAAGGGCGCCGCCATGATCGGGCCGAACATGGCGACGATGCTCGCCTTCGTGCTGACCGACGCCGCCGTGGCTCCCGACGACCTCGCCGTGTTGGCCCGCCGCGCCGCCGCCGCCTCGTTCAACGCCGTCAGCGTCGAGGGACATACGAGCACGAACGACACGCTGCTGCTCTTCGCCAACGGGTCGGGGATGCCGCTGCACGGGGACGGCCTGGCGCATTTCGAGGGCGCCGCGACGGCCGTCTGCGCCGAGCTGGCGAAGGCGATCGCGGCCGACGCCGAGGGGGCGACGCATCTGGTGGTGATCGACGTCGAGGGGCTGCGCGACGACGACGAGGCGCGGCGCGTGGCCAAGGCGGTCGCCGACAGCCCGCTGGTGAAGACGGCGATCTTCGGCGCCGACCCCAACTGGGGCCGCGTCGTCTCGGCGGCGGGCTACGCGGGGGTGGCGTTCGAGGAGGAGCAGCTGTCGCTGTGGCTGGGCGACCTGCCGCTGTACCAGGCGGGCACGCCGCAGCCGTTCGACGCGGCGACAGCGTCGGCGTACCTGAAGAACAATCGCGAGGTCCACTTGCGTTTGCGCTTCACGCTCGGGCCGGGCCGGGCCACCTTCTGGACGTGCGACCTGACCTACGACTACGTCCGCCTGAACGCCGATTACACGACGTGATTCGCGCCGAAGCGTCTTGCCAAATACAGGGCGTGCGATATCATGGAACGAGTATGTGGTGGGTGTAGCTCAGTTGGTTAGAGCGTCAGACTGTGGCTCTGAAAGTCGGGGGTTCGAGTCCCCTCACTCACCCGTGGAACGAAGGCCGGAAAGCCCTACAATTCAAGGGTTTCCGGCCTTCTTCGTTTCCGGATTCGGGATGACGACGTGGCGGCATGACTCACGGCTTGCCGCGCTTGAGGACGAGCAGCACGGCGTCCGACCCCTTCTTCGTGGACAGGGTTGTCGGCCGCTTCTCCTTGCTCTCGCCCCAGCAGACTTTTAGTTCGTCCCCCTTCAGCTCGTACACGCCGTAGAACGTCTTTCCCTGGTCGGGTCCGGTCAGGAATTTCACCTCGATGCCCTTCGACGCCGCGTCCAGCCGGTAGCGGGCTTCGTGCCGCTCCTCCGACCCCTTGAGCGCCCCCGGCTGCTGCGCCCGACTGGCAGTCAGCTTCTCGCCCGTGAAGACCAGACGGGTGTACAGAAACTCCTTCGAGCGGACGCCCTCGCGCTCGGTGCCGGTCACGTCCCAGTACCCGGCGAGGGCGTCGGCGGCCTTCTTGTCGCCCGCGGCCGGCTTGTCGGCGGGAGCGAGGGCGAGCGCAAGCACCACGGAGCACATGAACATGGGGGGTTCTCCTGTCGGCGGGGCGAAAGGTTTCACTCGCCCTCGGAGTGTGCAAATGGTGAGCCGTCGGCGACGGGCGACCCGGCCGACGGCGCGACCGCGGCGAGGCGATGGCCGCGGCGCTCGCTGTGGTAGAACTCGCAGGCGGCGTTGTAGCACAAGCGCCGCGCGAGGTGGACAAAGCGGCCGAGGCGGCCCCACTTGCTCTCCACCAGGACCGACCCCGAGGCGACGTCGCGCACCAGCCCGCTGTGGACGACCCGGCCGGCCGCGTCGCGGTAAATCGCCAGGTCGTCGTCGCTTCGGGATCCCTCGCCGCCGGAGTCCTGCCCCTGTCAGGGAAACGCAGCTCCACCTCCGGGCATTCAGGCGGCCGGCCTCACTCGTACGTCCCTGGGGACCCGTTGCAAAGGTAGCTCAGAAAAAGTGAGTTACTGATGAAGTGCGATGAGAGCCGTCGTGGTGTTTCCTTGCGCCCGGGGATCCCGCCCGCCGACTTTCGGGACGGCGGGGGTCAACCCGCCGTCCGCCTTCCCCGCGCGCCGCCTCAATCGTCATTCCCTTGCTGGAACGCCGCCGGCGGCGCGCCACCCCCCGGAGCCCCCGGCGCGCCGGGGTCCGCCTTGTCGGACTGCTTGTACGCCGCCGCGAGGATCGCGAACAGGACGAACGTCGCCGCCCAGTTCAGAGCCCAGTCGACCGCGACCAGGACGCGACACTCCGTGATGTCGAGTTTGAAGAGATACATCAGCGCCCCGTACCAGATCGGCAGCGCCAGCAGAAAGCCGAACGGGAGCAGGTAGATCGGCCCGATCAGGAACAGCAGGACGAGGGCCTTCGGGACGGTGACGCGGGCGTCGCCGAAGTCGATGCCTCCGTAGATGGCACTACTGACGAACATGCTGATGATGAGGACGACGGCGCTGACCGGCACGAAGACCAGCATCCACAGGCAGACGTAGAGAACCATCGGCTTGAGGACGCCCGCGCAGGCCAGCAAGAGCAGGAACAGGTCGAGCGTGAAAAAGCCAAGGGCGGCGCCGCCCCACAGCATCCAGCCGTCCGCCGCGGAGGGCACCTTCTCCTTCGACTTACGCTTCTTTTTCTTCTTCTTCCGCCGCGGCCGTTCCGGCTCCTCGCCCTCGTCGGGGACTTCCTCGAAGTCCGGCAGTTCCTCCGGCTCCGGCCGCAGGAGGGGAGGCAGCGGTTGCGGACGGGCGGCCGGGACCGCGGTAATGTCGAAGCTGCTCGCGACGAAAACGCCCCGGCATTTGGGGCACTTGACCTTCCGCCCCGAGGAGTCCTCGGGGACCTTCAGCCGGGCGCCGCAGGCTTCACAGGAGATGACGATCGACATGGCTCGCCTCCGCGAAAAAACCCTCACTTACCCCGCGTAATCGCCGCGCGCGAACCCCGAGTCCCTCGGCGGATTGTACGACACGTCCAGGTCCGGCGTCTCCAACAAGCGCTGCCCGCGCACGCGCGACTCCAGCAGCCAGTCGAGCATGCCGCCCGTCAGCAAGGTCCGCTCCACCGGGTACGGCGGCTTGCCGGTCGCGAGGAAGTCTTCGACGCGCGCCGTCAGCGCTTGCAGGAACCCCGCCCCCGGCGGCGGCGGCAGCGAGAACAGCGTCGACGCCGGCTTGCCTCCCCCGCCGAGTCGCGCCGCGAAGGTCGTGTCGTCGACGTGGCCGTTGAGGACCAGGACCGCCGCCCGGAGCCCGTCGCGGTAGTCGATCAGGAAGGCGGCCGGGCTCTTCCGCAGCTCGGCGTATTCCGCGATCGGCGAGCGGTAATGGCGGCAGTTCTCCCGGACGTCGCCGACGTTCCGCGACGGGCTGCGCGCCAGCGCGTGGTCGAGCAGATCCCACGACCAGAGCCCTTCGTCGCCGGCCTTCCAGACGGCGTCCCCTTCGAGGCACTGCACCGCCTTGACGCCCTGTTGCCCCTTGGCACGTCGCTCTACCATACATTGGAGCGCCTCCAGCGAGTGGATACCGTAGATCTCCAACTCGCCGCGCGAGGCGACGAGGGCTTCCTTGATCTCGACGCCGAGCGGCAGTTCCAGCTCGGGGCGGCGCCACGTCACCGGCAGGCTCGAGCCGGCCATCAGCGGGAACCCCATCGTCCGAGCCGTCTCGACCATCTCCTTCGCCTTCTTGCGGTCGTAGGAAAGGTGCTTGTCGCAGAAGACCGGCACGCCCCGGCCGGACGCCTTGAACACCTCGACGATCTTCTGAAACAACTCGTAGCGCGGATAAAGCTTTTGTCCCTTGTCGTTGTAAGGGTAGTCGCCGTGCTCGCCGATGAGCAGGACGCCGTCGACGGCGAGCCGGCCCGTGCCGAGGGTGAGGGCGCCGGCGACGTCGGGGAAGAGCGGGAAGCCGTGGCGCCGCGACAGCTCGCGGCTCAGGTCGCCGTCCTTCTGCTGTTCGACGTACAGGCCGGCGAGGCCGAAGTCGGGGGAGTGCATGCGGCCGTCGCGCCGGTAGCCGTACAGGAAGCGGCCGCAAATGTGGTAGGCGTGCGACAGGTAGTAATAGGCCGTGGCGACGACGGCGAGCTTCTTCCTCGGCGCGTCGGCGGCGAAGGCGCGCGGCGCCAGGGCGGCGCCGGCGGCGAGGCGCACGAAGTCGCGGCGGGTCGGGACGGGTCGCATGGCGGCGCTCCGGCGAGAGTCGTTCCGGGGGTCGCGCACCCGCGCACCCCGGAATCCCACGCCGGTCACTTGCGCACCCCTAGAGCGGATCGCGCTTAACAAACGGCCGGTCCCGTATAATGCTGACGTCGTCCGTGTCTCCTGGCCGTCCGCGCCCCGGACGGCCTTATTACCTACCAAGGCGTCGGGAATGTTCGTCGACCGAGTGGAATTGTTCGTGAAAGGCGGCGACGGCGGCAACGGCTGCTGCAGCTTCCGCCGCGAGAAGTACGTCCCCAAGGGCGGCCCCGATGGCGGCGACGGCGGCAACGGCGGCTCCGTCCTCATCCGCGCCGTCGCCGGCACCGACAGCCTCGCCCAGATCGTCAACCAGAAGTTCTGGCGCGCTGAGCCCGGCCGCGCCGGAGGCAGCGCCAACTGCAGCGGCCGCCGCGGCGAGGACATCGTCATCCCCGTGCCGCCCGGCACCCTCATCCTCGACCGCGACCGCCGAAACGTCCTCCGCGACCTCGTCACGGCCGGCGACGAGGTCAACGTCGCGCGCGGCGGACGCGGCGGCCGCGGCAACAAGTCGTTCGCCACCGCCACCAACCGTGCCCCGCGCGAGACGCAGCCCGGCACCCCCGGCGAGGAGCGCTGGCTCGTCCTCGAGCTGAAGATCATCGCCGACGTCGGCCTGGTCGGTCTGCCGAACGCCGGCAAGTCGACGCTGCTGAGCCGCCTGTCGCACGCCCAGCCGGAGATCGCCGACTACCCGTTCACGACGAAGTTTCCCAACCTCGGCCTGGTGGCCGTCGGCGGCGAGCGCGCCTTCGTCCTCGCCGACCTGCCCGGCCTCATCGAGGGCGCCCACAGCGGCGTCGGCCTCGGCCACGAGTTCCTGCGCCACGTCGACCGCACGCGCGTCCTCGTCCACCTCGTCGAGCCGCTGCCGCCCGACGGCGCCGACCCGCTGACGAACTACCGCACCATTCGCCGCGAATTGGAGTTGTATAGTCTGGAACTGGCGGCGAAGCCGGAGGTCGTCGCCCTCAGCAAGTCCGAGCTGACCGACAGCGACGAGGTGCGCGCGCGCCTGGAGCGTGAGTTGGGCCGGCGCGTGCTGGCGGTGTCGGCGGTGACGGGGCGGGGGCTGTCGCACCTGGTCGGCGCGGTGGTCGAGGAACTGGCGAATGTCCCGACCTGATATTACTCTCTATTGCGATCTCGGTGAGGTTAGGCGGCGTAGCCAGCCGGGGGGTTGCCATGAACGCGATTCGCGCACGCGCGAAGGGGACATGGTCGGTCGCGGTGGTCTTTGCCGCGACGTCCGATTTGGGGTTTGCCCTGGCCCTGCCGGCCTCCGCTAAGGCGGACCAACCCGTCGTGTGTCGCATCGGCTCGGCGCGGTTCCGGGCCGACCGGCCGATCGGCGACGCTCGCTACAGCGCCGACGGGAGGCGGGTCGTCGGCTACGCGGGGAGTACCCTCTACGTCTGGGATGCCAACGACGGCTCCCTCCTGCGCCGGATCGACACGAAGCTGGAGCCGCTCGACGACCCCACCAAGCACGACGAGAAGGGGTTGGCGTTCGCGGTCCATCCCAAGGAGAGCCGCGTCGCCTGCGGCGGCACCAAGGACGGCGGGACGCGGCTGCAAATCTGGGATTTCGAGACCGGCAAGGCCGTCGCCGAGAAAGCCGGCCGTTGCGACGCCTTAAAGGTGCTGGCCTGGACGCCGGACGGCAAACGGCTCCTGGAGCGGGCCAACGTCGGCTGGGAGAAGCCGACTGGCTGGATGCTGATCGTCCGCGACGACACGCTCGCGGAAGTGCGCGCCCACGACCTGCCCAACGACTTCGGCGATTGGTCCACGGTGATGATCGCGCTGCCCGGCGGACGACAGGCGATCTTGTGGCAATCGAACCGGGAGCCCGCCGTCTACGACCTCGAATCGGGGAAGGCCGTCCGCACGCTCGCTTACAAGGCAAGTATCCCCTCCGATTTGTGCCTCTCCCCCGACGGCAAAACCCTGGCGGCGACCACCACCGAGACCATTGGCCTCCTCGACTTCCCCGGCGGGGAAACGCGCAAGCCGCTGCCGGTCCTCCGCCGCTCGTGGGAAAAGCCCCGGCCGCTGTTCGCGCCGGACGGCAAGACCGTCTATGTCTGGGACCACCGGCCCATCGCCTACGACGTGGCTTCCGGCAAGGAAAAATGGAAAGCGACTTTCCGCACCGTCCATACCGTGCGGATGCGCTTGTGCGACGTCGCGCCGGACGGGGCCACGCTGTTGGCGCGCCACGGCCACGCGCTGGCGCGCCTCGACGCGAAAACGGGCACCGAACGCGACCCGGCGGACGCGCCCTCGGTCCCGACCGGCCTGCTCTGGTCGCCGGACGGCAAGACGCTGCTCACGCGGACGGCAGGCCACGACCGCACCTGGACGGCCTGGGACGCCGCCTCCGGGAAACGGCTTTACGACCTGCGACCGACCGGCCACGTGAAGGACGACGAGTGGAAGATGGTGCCGGGTCTGTTCTACTTCGGGGGCGGCAAGGAGATCGCCGTCTGTCTGGACAAGTCCGAATCGGCGGAACACGTCGGGCCGAAGGAATTGCTCGTTTTCGACGCGGCCACGGGGCAATACAAGCGGCGACTCGGCGAACCGCTCCCCGACGCCGTCTTCCGCTGGATGCACCCGATCGGCGTCGACGAGGCCGGGGCGACCGTGCTGATGCAGGCGTTCGCGATCAGCATGGGCGGGGAGCCCCGGTTCGCGACCGTGCGCTGGGACCTGGCCAAGCGAGCGAAAGTTCAGGAATGGACCGTCGAAGGATACCGCACCGAACCCCCGCGCCACTACGCCCCGTATGACGTGACCCTTGACATAAAATACCCGGAGGTCGGCGCGGCGGGCAAGAAGGCGGACCCGGCGACGATTCGCTGTTACTCGCTCGCGGACGGCAAACTGACCCACGAGTTACGGACCGAGTTCGGGAGTGTCGATCCGGATCGGATTCAGGGGAACCTCCTCCTCGGCGTGGGATACGACAGCACGTGGATCGCCCGCGCGAATACGATCCGCTATACGCCGCAACCGCCCTTCGCCTACGACCTCTGGGACCTGCCCGGCCGCGATAAGGTCCGCGTCTTCACGCTGGACCAGTTGAGCAAAGTCGTCCTCGGACCCGGCGGCCAATACGTCGTCCGCGTCCTCGACGACCACACGCTCGAGATCCACGAACCGTTCGCCCTCAAGAAGGCGGTGGCGAAGGTCGCCACGCCCTGTCGCGCCGAGCGGTTGGAATTCTCCCCGGACGGCCGCCGGGTCGCCGTTTCGCTCTCCGACGCCTCCGTCGTGGTTTGGGACGCGACGCCCTGGCGAAAACAGGTCGACGAACGCCTCGCTCAGGGCGTACCGGCCGATCTGATTCCCCTGTGGGACGATCTGAGCAAAGACGCCGCGACCGGCCTGCGCGCCGCCCGCTGGCTGAGCGCCGCCGGGGACAAGACGGTCGCGCTCCTGAGAGAAAAGATCGCGGCCAGGAAAGCGCCCGACGCGGCCCGTGTCAAGCAACGGATCGCCGAGCTGGATTCGCCCCTTTTTGAGACGCGGGAGAAGGCGGAGAAGGATCTGCGAGACCTTTCCAACCTGGCCGAAACGCACCTGCGCGAGGAGTTGCGGGCGGGTCCGTCTCCCGAGGTCAGGCGACGGATCGAAAACCTGCTCGGGAGTCTCGAAGCCCGAAAGCTCACGCCCGCCGAGAGCCGTGAAATGCGGGCGGTGCGGGTGCTGGAGTGGATGAATACCGAGGCGGCCCGGAGGCTGTTGGCGAAGTGGGCCGGAGGCGACCCGAACGCCACGCTGACGAAAGCGGCGGAGAAGGCCTCCGGTCACTAGAGAAAAAGGAGGGGAGAAAAGGGGGCGGGATATTTTATTTTATCGATAGAAATATAATCTATACCCTTTTATCCCTAGAAATGGTCGTAAACAGGAGTTTTATGAAGGGGCCGCGCCGCACTTGCGGAAGAGGACGTCCGGGCGTAAGCTCAGTCCCTTTGCGGTTCACGGAGCGTCTTCCAGGAGGGCCTTCCATTGATCGATATGGCGGCGCGAAACACGGACAGTTATCGCGCCGGAATACACTTTTCGCTCAGTCCAATGAGGTATTTCGTGATAGCTGAGGACCGCGCGGATCCGATAGGTTCCGGGCTCAATCTGATACTTGCGGTCGATGAGGCCGAAGAGAGAAAGATCGTGAGAGCACATTTCGCCGGGACCGAGGCTGCTCTCCAATGCGCTTCCCTCTAGCCGGGCGAGTATCTCCGGAGACAATTGATGAAGAGAACGCGAGGCGGGATAGTAATAATACCTCTCTGTGCCGTCTTCGGCCCGAATCTCGGTTTTGACGGAACCAAACTTTCCGGGAGGGTCCGTGTCACCGACATAAGCCCTAACACTCTTGTCCGACGTGTTCTCGACGACGACCCGCGCATAGTCGTCATTCATGATAAGGGGATTATCAATGAGAGCCGCGGCATCCAGAACCGAAAACCGCGACTCGAGGAGTTTGGCGGCGAGCGGGATTCGTTCCCGCCGTGTCGCTAGCACGATTCGACACTTAATTGGGCAGTTATTATCCACGCTCGACGAGCTTTCGTTGGGCAGTCGCCAAAATAGGTAAAGGGAGAGCAAAACCACCGCGATAATGCCCAAGGCAATCAGCCGGCGTCGAAAGGTTAGAATTGCCATGCACCGAGCCCTGGCGAGCGCCCTTTTCGGTTTAACTTCCGATACGCAGGAGTCACCCTTCGGGGGACGAGAACCCCGACCTGCATCTGAAATCGCGCGGCGGCGGAATTATTTTAGTTTGTAGATCTTGATTTGCCTGTACTCGGGGTAGGTCTTTATTAAATTCTTGAGATTCGTGTTGTCCTGGAACGATTCCCATCCGTTCTTGGACTGGACGCCGGTGTTCTCCAAGGAGAGCTTGCCGTCGACCAAGCCGTATGAAACGTTTGCGAGGGCAGAATGAATTGCGTTGCCGTTTTTGTCGTAGAATACGAAGGCATACTTGCCCGTATAGCCTACCGTGAACCAATCGTCATCGACCTGCTTGGCACTTACTTCGGTGTAAGCATCGTTCAGTAGTGCCTTTACGTCCTTGTCCTGCACCATAGAAAAGTCGCGGGTCTTCCCGTCGGGACACGCGACGCCCGTGCAGCCAAAAGAGAAGCCATGACAATTGTAGGTAATATCCTGGATTTCTTTATTGTCGCGTGTCGCTTTGGGTTGCGAACCGATCGGGTCGGAGGCAAAAAGGGTAAGAGAACTGCCCTGAGCAGTCTTTACTTGCCAGAACTCGCCATTTACAGTCGTGCCCGGCTTACCATTGTTGACGTTGCCTCGCTGTAGGAACTTCAATGTCGCCCAATCGATCCCCTTGGCGACTTGCGCTTGGCCCGGAGGCGGGGCGCCAAATACCCCGCCAGGCGGCGGCACGGAGCCCGACATGTCGACGGCCTTCAAATCCTCCAGAACGGCTTCATACATGCCGTCGTCATATTTCGTAACATTGATGTTGAGGATATGATGGCCTTGTACCGCCTCGTATGTCGAGGGATTTCCTGGATACACCTTCCAATCGGTGGACGTGACTCTCAACGCAGCTATCCCGACGAAGTCCTTGTCTGGGACAAAAATTGTCCCATACTCGTTTAACAGCCAATTCAACTTCGCGGGAACATCGGTGAGTGTGACGGAGCCCCCGGACGGTACGACCTGAGCGGTGTGCGAGTAGTACCCGTCGGAGTTGAAGATGCTAACCGAGCCTCCCTGAGGCGCGATGGTAATCGTTACCGGAACATTCCAGTAATCGGGCTGCGAAGTCGTGTCAGCCAGAACAGGATTGACATGGATTCCGCCTATCTGGAATTCTTGAAAGAGCTTACCATCGTAGTTTGAGAATGCCGTTTCCAACTGTCCATAGTAGCCGTCAAACTCAAGAGGAAGCCCGACCCCATAGTAGTAGTACCAATACGATCCGCCGGGAGGGGATCCCATCGCGCCAGGAGCGGAAGGCGACCCGTCATTAGGAACTGATCTGATGCCAGCATTAGCACCCTGCAAAGATGCTCGCCCGGAACCACAGCCAATCAAATCAGTGCCGGAGTGAGATTCGCCCGCCAGGGCGCACGAAGAGAGCCATCGATCATTCGCAGATATATACATCTTGTCGCGCGACTGTGCCGACAAAGATGCTTGGTCGAACGAATTCGAGGAATCTGCAATTTCGGGAGAAGGGCTGACTGCCAGGGAAAAGAAATCAATTCCTAGCAAATTGAATGACGGGAAAAGGCACGCTGGAGACGACCGTGACTCCAGTGATTCGACAAAAAGCCGGGCGAAAGAGCTTATTGTACTCATCGGTTGCTTCCGCCCTAAGAAGGCTGTTTTCCATTTGACAACCCACGACAACTTGGGGAATGCCAAGCCGTCTGCCCGCTCATAGAGCGAGCGTAGGCAGGTATGTGACCGGACAGACCCAGCTAGGGACGTCCAGCACAGCCGGACCTTACGGGCAGTTCTGCCCGAACACGACTCTGTGGGAGGCAGGCTATCATATCGTCGCTCCCAAGTCAAGAACCATTTCAAGAAAACCGGCTTTTATCTCGATAACCTGCTCGGGAGTCTCGAAGCCCGAAAGCTCACGCCGGCCGAGAGCCGTGAATTGCGGGCGGTGAGGCAGCCCGGAGGCTCTTAGCGAAGTGGACCGAAGGCGACCCGAACGCGACGTTGACGAAAGCGGCGTGGAGGGCGCGGGGCGGGCACTGAGTCCTCAGTGCCCGCCCCGCGCTCGCCCTACTCCGTGTTGTGAGACGCGAGGCCGGCTCGCTTACGGGTCTTTCGCCCGCTCCGTCAGGTGGTCGTCGATCTCCAGGTGCGGCACGCCCTTCGCCAGCCACGCCGGCGCCGGCTTGCCCATCAGGTGGTGGTCGAAGAACTCGCGCATCCGCACCGCGTAGTCGCGCTGGTTCGCCGGCTTCGCCAGGCCGTGGTTCTCGCCCTTGTACTGCACCATGACGACCGACTTGTCGAGCCGGCGCAGCGTGTTGTAGTACTCGACGCCCTGCGTGAAGTCGACCGCGCCGTCCTTGTCGTTGTGCAGCAGCAGCAGCGGCGTCTTGACGTTCTTCGCGTGGATCACCGGCGAGTTGCGCAAATAGGCATCCAGGTTATCCCAGTAACCCGACGTGAAGCGGCCCTGGCTGCTCTCGAAGATCGGCTGGTTCGCCGAGCCGCTGTTCCAGTAGACCGAGCTGTACATGCTCACCAGGTCGGTCAGCGGGGCGCCGGCCGCCGCCGCCTTGAAGGCGTCGGTCTGCGTGATGAGGAACGACGTCTGGTAGCCACCCCACGAGTGGCCGTGCAGGCCGACGCGCGCCTTGTCGACGACGCCGGTCTTCACCGCCGCCTCCAGCGCCGGCAGCACGCACCACACCGCCGACATGCCGGGGTCGTTGACGACGTACTTGATGTCCGGCATCAGCACCGCGTAGCCGTTGCTCGTGTAGATCGCCGGGTTGAAGCCGGTGCCGCCCGCCGACGGCGCCGAATAGCGGTGCAGGCCCTGCGACAGCTTCTCGTAAATGTAGACGATCGTCGGGTAGCTCTTCCCCTTCTCGTAGTTCGCGGGCAGGAAGAGGGCGCCTTGCAGCTTGTCGCCCTTGGCGCCGGTGTAGTCGACGAGCATCGAGCCGCTCGACCAGGCGACCTTCGCCTGCCGGGCGGCGACGTCGGTCAGCTTGCGCGGGGCCTTGAACGAGGCGTCGGTGACGTAATAGTCGGGGTAGTCGTTCCAGGTCTGCCGCGTGTAGACGTAGACGTCGGCGTTCTTCGCCTTCGCCAACGTGCCGACCTCGGCGTCGTCCCAACAGAGGCGCGCGAGAGCCGCCTGCCCCGGCGTCCAGCGGGCGTAGCCGCTCTTTTTCGTCCACTCGCCGTAGCAGGAGAAATACTGCGGCGCCGCCAGATCGATGCCCTTCTCCTCGAAATCGAGCGTCACGCGCGAGCGGTAGCGGATGCCGTCCTTGCGGCCGTCGCCGGTCAGGTTGACGCCCGTGCCGCCCGAGACGGGGAATTGCCAGACGTCCCAGTTGTCCGACAGCAGCACCGCCGAGCCGTCCTTCGCCCAGCCGAACGGCCGCGTCGGCGGGCGGTCGACGTTGTGGTCGTCCTCGGTGTCGACGAAGCTGATCGCTGCCCCCTCGGTGATCGGGACGCCCTTGGCGCCGGCCATGTCGTAAGTGCGGAACTGGCCGTCGTCGTAGTAGAGGAAATGCTCGCCCGTCGGCGACGTGCCGAAGTACCAGCGGTTCTTCTTGAGGGCCAGCTTCCGCTCACCGCTTTGGAGATCGACGACGTAGACGTCCTGGTAGCGGCGGCCGTCGAGGCTGCCCTGGCGGCGGTAGGCGCGGTCGTCGAGGCCGACGCCCCAGCGCTGCTTCGCCGCCGGCGTCACCTGGCGCAGCGATTCGTCGGCGAGGCGCAGGAACTTCTTCTCCTTGACGCGGTAGGTGGCGAGGTAGCTGAAGCCGCGGTCGCCGCCGGCCATCATCTGCTGCTGCGGCTGAATGCGTTCGTCGGCGCCGTGCCAGATGACGACGTCGGGCTTGTCACTCGCCTTGCCGTCGGCCGGCGCGGCGCCGGGCTTGGCCGGCTTCTGCGGGGCGGCCTTGGCCGTGGCGTCGGGCTTGGCCGGCGTCGGCGTGTCGGCCTTTTTGACCTCGTGAATGCCGAAGAACAGGGCGCCGAGGTCGTCGGCGAGGGTCAGCGCGCGGTTGGAGCTAATGGTCATGCCGGCGGGGAAAGTCTTGTCCTCGCGCGGGTCGTAGACGACCTTCTGCGGCGCGGCGGCGTCGAAGTTGATGAAGGCGAGGGCGCTGTACAGCTTGCCCTTGTACGCCTTGTCGTCGACGCCCTTGAGGACGGTCAGGCCGTCGCCCTTCTCGGTCCAGGCGAGGCCCTGATAAGACGCCTTGGCGGAATCGAGTTGGTGCAAAGCGGCGGTCTTCATGTTGCGCAGCTGCACGCCGTTGCCGGTCTGCCCCTGCGCGTCGATGACGAGGGCGAGCCACTGCCCCTTCTTGTCGAAGGCGAATTCGGCGACGTTGCCGAGCGTCAATTCGTTGCCGGTCGCCAGGTCGCGCAGGATCAGGTCGGTGCCGCTGGAGCGCTCCTGTGCCGGCGGCGTCGCGCCGGGGAACGGCGACGGAGTCGGCGTGGGGCTGGCGCCGGCGGACGGCGCCGGCGAGCGGTGTAGGGCGAGGACGTTCGGAGCCTCGCCGGCGAAGGCGGTGCGGCGGACGCCCTCGAACTCGACCTTGTCGCCGCTGGCGAGGTTGAGCAGGACGGTCTTGCTCGGCGCCTGCGGGCGCGGCGGCTGACCCGGCGTGGGCGTCGCACCGGGACGGCGGCTGGCGGGTGCGACGCCGAAGACGAGCCACTTGCCGTCGTCGGAGAAGGAGAGCTGTCCGAAACTGCCTTCGCCGCCGGGGAACTTATATTCCTTGGTGCCCTGCGTTTGGCGGACGATCACTTCGCCTTCTCCCTCGGAGGGGCCGACGCGGGAGGCGAACCACTGCCCGTCGCGCGACAGGGCGGTGTTGCCGAGGCGCTGCCAGGTCTGGGCGTCGGCGAGCCGCAGCGGCCGCGGCGCGGCAGGCGTACCGCCTTCAGGCTTCTTCAGATCGGCGAGGCGGCTTTTCAGGTCGGCGAGTTGTTTTTCGACCTCGGCGATCTGCCGGTCGCGCTCCGTCGTCTGGGCACGGACGGCGGTCGGCGGCGCGAGGAACGTCAGGAGGGCCGCGGCCAGGAGCAGCCGGCGCGGCAGGCGCAAGGTGTGAGACACGGTTGGAGTCCTCGGACGGCGGGATACGACGATCCTATTAGGTTAGCGTGAAGAAGGGTAAAAGGCGACGAGGAAACGGCCTTTGCCGGTGGCGGGGGCGGGCGCCCCGCCCCCGCGTGTCGCCGTTGACGCGCACGCCTCCCCGCATTACACTCCCGCCCCGCTTCGACCCGTCGCGGACTGACCCAGGAGGAGGGGGAGACATGGCAGCGTGGCGTACCCTGGTGGGCGTGGGGGTGGTGCTGGCCTCGGTGACGGCGGCCCCGGCGCAAACCCATCTGTTGAAAGAAGACCTCAAGGCCGGCGACTGCTTCCGCGTCCGCCTGGAAATGACGCTGGCCGGCGACATTCGCGTCACCCGCGACGGCAAGCCGGAAAAACTGCCGCTGACGGCAACGGCGACGCACGAGTTCCCCGAGCGCGTCCTCGCCGTCGGCGAGAGCGGCCTGGCCGAGAAGGCGGCGCGCGTCTACGAGACCGCGACTGCCGTTATCACCGCTGCCGGCGAGCGCTCCGAGAAGGGCCTGCGCAAGGAGCGTCGCCTGTTCGTCGCCCAGCGGCCCAAGGAGCAGCCGCTCACCTACTCCCCGGCCGGCCCGCTGACGCGCGAGGAACTGGAGCTGACCGCCGAACACTTCGACACGCTGGCCGTGACCGGCCTGTTGCCCGGCCGCGCCGTCGCCGTCGGCGACGCCTGGAAGGTGCCGAACGCCGCCGTCCAGGCGCTGTGCCATTTCGAGGGCCTGACCGACCACGAACTGACCTGCAAGCTGGAAGAGGTCAAGGACGACGTCGCCCGCGTCAGCGTCACCGGGCCGGCCAACGGCATCGAACTGGGCGCGCTGGTCAAGCTGAAGGTCGACGCCTCCTACAAATTCGACCTCGAAAAGAAGCGGTTGACCTGGCTCCAGTGGAAGCAGGAGGACGACCGCCAGCAAGGGCCGGCGAGCCCGTCGCTGGAGGCGAAGGGCACGACGACGCTGACGCGGACGCCGACCGCCGCGCCGGACTCCCTGGCGGACGGGGCTCTGGTTTCGGTGCCGGCCGACTTCAAAGTGCCGGAGTACCTGACCTCGGTGGAGTACCGCGACCCGAAGGACCGCTTCGAGTTGGTGTACGGCCGCGACTGGCAGATGGTCGGGACGCCACAGGGCCGGCTGGTGCTGCGGCTGATGGAGCGCGGCGACTTCGTGGCCCAGGCGACGATCACGCCGTGGACGCCGGCGCCGAAGGGGCGGCGCATGTCCGACGACGAATTCAAGGCGGCGATGGCGCGCACGCCGGGCTGGGAGCCGGAGAAGGAGCTGCAAGCGGGCGACGTGCCGTCGACCGCCGAGGGGCGCACCACCTACCGCGTGTCGACGCTCGGCAAAATGGACGGCGTGCCGGTGATGCAGAATTTCTACCTGATCGCGTCGGCGAACGGCGAGCAGGTGGTGGTGGCGGTGACGCTGACGCCGAAGAAGGCGGAGCAACTCGGCAGCCGCGACCTGTCGCTGGCGGGGAGCGTCGACTTCCCGAAGAAGAACTGACGGCGCGCGACGCCTTCGGCTAGCATGGGCAACAGGCAGGAGGCGGAAGTCATGAACACCATCGTCGTCGACAAGGCGCGCGTCCGCATCCCGGAGCGCGTCGAAGACCTCGCGACGTTCCGGCGCTGGGCACATTCGGACGAATTCCCGGAGAAGGGACACGTCTCCTTCCTGGCGGGCGAAGTGTGGGTGGACATGAGTAAGGAGCAGTTCTCCCACAATCAGGTCAAGGGCGAGGTGAGCGCCGTCCTCGGACGGCTGGCCCGGCAAGGGGGGCTCGGCCGCGTCTTTCCGGACGGCTACCTGCTCACGAACGCGGAGGCCGACCTGTCCACCAACCCCGACGCTGTCTTCGCCTCGGTCGCCGGCCTGCGCTCCGGCCGCGTGCGCCTGGTGGCGGGAGCCGAGGAAGGCTTCGTCGAACTGGAGGGGATGCCGGACATGGTGCTCGAGGTCGTGAGCCCGAGTTCGGAGGAAAAAGACCTCGTCGTGATGCGCGACCTCTACTGGCGAGCCAAGATCTCCGAATACTGGCTCATCGACGTGCGCGGCGAACGGCTGGAGTTCGTCATCCTGCGCCGAACGGCGAAGGGCTACGCGGCGGTTCGGCGGCAGGACGGTTGGATGCGCTCGAAGGCGTTCGGCAAAGCGTTCCGCCTCACGCGGCAAGCCGACGCTCTGGGATATCCCGAGTACACCCTGGAGACGCGCTGACGTCGGCGGCGCCTGAGGCGGGCGACAACCGCTGTGGTATCCCCTCCGCCTGTTGGGCTATAATCGCTCCACGCCCAGGGAGCGTCCTCGTGCCCGAGTTGCCGGAAGTCGAAACCGTCGTCCGCGACCTGCGTCCCCTTCTCGTGGGCCGGCGCCTGACGTCGGTTCGCGCCGGCCGGCGCGCCCTGCGCCGCCCCTGGGACTCCGCCTGGGAAGCGGAGTTGATCGGCCGGCGCGTCGAGGACGTCGCGCGGCGCGGCAAGTGGATCGTCGCCGGCCTCGACGGCGGGCCGTTCCTCGTCGTCCACCTCGGCATGACGGGGCAACTCACCGCCGCCGACGCATCCGACCCCGTCGCCGACCACACGCATCTCGTCTTCGGCCTCGACGACGGCCGGCGGGAGTTGCGCTTT
This sequence comes from Gemmatales bacterium, assembly GCA_038229635.1. GTDB lineage: Bacteria > Planctomycetota > Planctomycetia > Gemmatales > Gemmataceae > DATFNV01. The sequence goes on along the minus strand of JBBROG010000080.1, from coordinate 2,333 downwards.
CGCGACGTGCGCCGCTTCGGCAGTCTGACGCTCTTCGCCGGCCGCGCCGCCCTCGACCAGTTTTTCGCGAAATCGGGTCTGGGTCCGGAGCCGTTCGGCCTCGACGCCGGCGCCTGGCGGGAGCGGTTGGCGGCGACGGGGCGCTGCCTGAAGGCGGTGCTGCTCGACCAGCGCGTCGTCGCCGGCGTCGGCAACATCTACGCCGACGAGGCGCTTTTCGCGGCGCGCCTGCACCCGGAACGCCGCGCCAAAGACCTTACGGCGGCGGAGGCGAAGCGCCTCGGCAAGGCCGTCGCCGCCGTCCTGACGCGCGCCATCGCGAAGCGCGGCTCGACGATCCGCGACTACGTCGGCGGCTCCGGCCTCAGAGGCGGCTACCAGGACGAGTTCCGCGCCTACGGCCGCACCGGCGAGCCGTGCCGCCGCTGCTGCACCCCGATCGTCCACACGCGCCTGGCAGGGCGGTCGACGCACTACTGCCCGCGCTGTCAGGTCGCGTAGATGCGCCGCCCGGCTTGCCGTCGCGCGGGCGCGAAGCGGCAAGCCCAAACGCCGGGAACCCGCCATGTCCTACCGTGCCTTCAAGCGCCTGCTCGGCGAGAATAGCCTGGAGCGCAAATGTCGCTTCTGGTTCGGCGCCTTCATCCTGATCCTCATCACGGTCAGCTTCGGCCTCTACTCCTGGCAGACGGAGTACCTCGCCTACATGCAGCTGGAGAACACCTGCCGGCTCCTTGTACCGGGCTGCGTCGTCAGCCGGCACAACGCCAGCCCGGAAGACCGGCAAGCCCAAAAGCTCGAAGCGGCGCTGCAGGAGTTTCGCGACGGCTGGGAGCGCCTGCACGCCCCCGAGGGCGATAAAGACAAGGACGCCCTGTCGCACTACAGCCGCAAGTTCCTCAAGCCGGACGACCCCAAGAGCAAGCCCGAGGACAGCTACGAGCGCGAGCGGGTGCGCGAGTTCCTCGAACGGAAGCACGAGAAGGACGAGTACAGTCAACTCTTTCGCTCCAGCGGCGAGCACCACTACTACGCCGCCGTCCGCGCCACGCCGGCCTGCCTGTCCTGCCATGAGACGACGGCCCGCGGCGAGAAGCTGAACGCCGGCGACCTCATCGCCGTGCTCAAGATCAAGATGTACACGCGCGACATCGACGTCGCCGTCAACGTCAACCGCGCCCTGCTGCTGACGACCGGCATCGTGACGGCGTTCCTCATCATGTGCGGCAGCTACCTCATCGTCCGCTACGTCATCGTCAAGCCGGTCAAGCACCTCAAGGAGGTCAGCGACGCCATCTCCGCCGGCGAGCTGAACGTGCGCAGCGAGATCCAGACCAACGACGAGTTCGAGGATCTCAGTCACGCTTTTAACCGGATGCTGCGCAACCTCGTCGCCATGCAAGACCGCCTCCGCAAGGTGAACGCCGACCTCGACCGCAAGGTCGACGAGCTGGCCCACGCCAACCTGGCCCTGTACGAGTCGAACCGCCTCAAGGGCGACTTCCTCGCCACGGTGAGCCATGAGCTGCGCACGCCGCTCAACAGCATCCTCGGCTTCGGCGACATGCTCCAGTCGTCGAGCGGCCTCAGCGACAAGCAGCAGCGCTGGACGCACAACATCCACTCGTCGGGCAAGCAACTGCTGAGCCTCATCAACGACATTCTCGACCTGGCGAAGATCGAGGCGGGCAAGATGCAGCTGCGGCCCGCCGACTTCAGTATTTACGACGTCTGCGAGGGGATGATGGCCATGTTCCGGCCGCTGGCGGAGAAGAAGAACATCGACCTGCGCAGCCAGCTCGACGCGGGCATCCCGCTGATGCGCCAAGACGTCGTCAAGTTCCAGCAGATTTTGTCGAACCTGCTGTCGAACGCGATCAAGTTCACGCCGGAGGGCGGCCGCGTGCAGCTGCGCGCCGAGGCCGACCCGCTGCACCTTGTGCTGACGGTGACGGACACCGGCGTCGGCATCGCGGCGGAGGAGCAGGAGTTGGTCTTCGAGAAGTTTCGCCAATCGGGCAACCCGCTGACGCGCGAACACGCCGGCACGGGGCTGGGGCTGTCGATCGTGCGCGAGTTGTCGAAACTGCTCGGCGGAGAAGTGACGCTGGAGAGTGAGCTAGGGCGCGGCAGCACGTTCACCGTGCGGCTGCCGCTCCAGCTGAGCGAGGAGCCGCGCCTGGAGTTCGACCTGGCGCAAGAAGGGGTTGACCTGTCGAAGGCGCAGCGGGTGGACGTGCGGCTGTACGCCGGGGAAAAGAAGTGAGATTGTTTAGCCGCCCGCCCGCAGGGCGGCTAAACGTGAGTTACTCCTTCGTCGACACCGTCTGCGT
>JBBROG010000079.1:0-30631 GCA_038229635.1 Gemmatales bacterium | reverse complement strand
TGGCGCTGTCGCTGCTGGGCAACGAGCCGACGCCGAAGCTGAACCTCAAGCAAAAAAGCCGCAGGGCCTTGTGCGATCATGACTTCCTGCTCAAAGTGCTATCGCCCGTTATCGGATCGCTGACAGATGCGTAAGCCCTGACTACCGCCTCGTGAAGTCCGTCGAAGGAAAACTTCGCAGAGCGAGCCGCCTCGACCGAGTACCCAAGTTTCTCAAGGGATTTCATATCGAGGGTGATTCGCCAGCCGCTTCCGTACAGTTTCACCCAGGCTCCCCGCTCCAAGGTTCCCCATTGTTCGCCCTGTCGAGTCAGTGTCCGATGTCTACCTGTGTTTAAGTCAATCGTCTTGATTCTTTCGCCTTCGACTAGGCGTCCAAGGAGCCAGCGGTCAAGCAAGTGGAACCGAGGCTCCTCTGACGTGAGGAAACAGCGCCCCGGAAGTGGGACAAGCCAGAGCGAGCCTTCGCACCACTCTAGATCCCACGTCCAGCTCAAGTGAGCGCGGACGTTCAGAGAAGGAAGACGGGGGCCACGCTCCGCGACGACTAGCGACAAGACATGGTTAGAAGGACTGATGTACTCGCGCCTTTGGCGCGAATCGAGACGAATAAAGCAGCTGCCGCAAAGTAGTTGGTGAATGTGGGCGTTGACGCCGCGGCAGTAATGTTCGCGGTTGTCGGCTGTCGAGAATATTTGTCGAGAAATCGGTTTGAGAATTACCGGGGGCTCATTACTCTGGGCGTGAAAGACGAAGACTTGCTCTGCCGCCTGAAATGCATCCCATCCATGGCGCCGAAGATCTCCAACAAAGTGACGAGGATTTCGAGGACGGTAGCAACTTAGTGTCACACGGATGTTGCTCATGAGAGGGAAATGATTAGAGCGGATCATGGGCATCCCCGGACGTACCTTTTTCGCAAACCATTGGCCACCGAGATCGAACGGCCGATCAAGTCGTAATAATGTCAGAACATGCCAGAACGTCGAACTCGGGCCTAAATTAGCCATCATAGGCAGTTTTTTATCGCCGCTTTGACACTTCAGCTTTATCCAGTGTCCTCCGTCCCTCGACCAGTGTCAAGCATTTTCTCGCGAGTGGTGAGGATTACCTTGGTGTGTGCTGCGCAGGGCGAGGCCCGTGACAGGACGGTCTTTATACCAGGACGGCTTTGGTCAGGCGGCTGTGGATATACGTCGGGACAAGTTTCTTGCGAGAGGAGAAGAGCAGCCTATTGCCGGTCACGCGCGGCGCAGCCCGCGCCCCGGCAGTGCCGCCGTCCGCTCGCCGTTGAGCAGCACCGGCTCGCCGTTGACGACGACGTGCTGCACGCCGACCGCCAGCCGACGCCCGTGCTCATAGGTCGCCCGGTCGGCGACCGTGTCCGGGTCGAAGACCACCACGTCGGCCGCCATCCCCGCGCGCAACAGGCCCCGGTCCTTCAGTCCGAAGCGGCGGGCGCAGTGATACGACAGGTGGCTGACTGCCTCCTCCAGCGTCCAGGCGCGGGCCTCGCGGACGTAGTAGCCGAGATAGCGGGCGAAACAGCCGCAGCCGCGCGGGTGCGGACAACTGCCCGTGTAGATGCCGTCGCTGCCGGCCATCATCGCCGGGTGGCGTAGAAGATCGTAGACGTCGTTCGAGCCGCGCCGGGCGTGCGGCACCACGCAGCCGACCGCCAGCCCCGACGCCACGAGGACGTCGCACACGAAGTCGCCGACCTCCTGCCCCGCCTCGCCCGCCGCCAGCGGCAGCGCCAGCCCTTCGTAACGCCGGTATTCCGGGGCGGCGACGTAGCTCAGGCAGACCGTCTCCAGAGGGATTCGCGGGGCGGCGAACCACGCGCGCAGCCGGCCGCGCGTCGCCGGGTCGCGCAGCCGCGCCAGCGTCGGGTCGATCCCGCCCTCCTGCACCCACGGCGGCAGGGCGATCATGCCGAGGATCGTACTGCCGGCCAGGTAACAATAGAGGTCGAACGTGGCGTCAATCCCCTCCGCCCGCGCCGCGTCGAGCCGCGGCAGGGCCAGGTCGGCCTTGCTGTTGAAGTGCGAAATGTGGACGGCGCAACGCGCCTCGCGGCCGATCCGGAAGACCTCGTCCATCGAGCCGGCCAGGCCCTCAGGGTCGTAGCGGCGCATGTGCGTGACGTAGGCGCCGCCGAACGGGGTGATCGCGCGGCACAGGGCGCTCAACTCGTCCGTCTCGGCGTAGCGGCTGGGGATGTAGTCGAGGCCGCTCGACAGGCCGACGGCGCCCTGCTCCATCCCCTCGCGGACCAGGCGGCCCATGCGCGTCAACTCGTCGGGCGTCGGCGGCCGCGTGTCGAGGCCCATCACCTCCAGGCGCACGTTGCCGTTCGGCACCAGGCAGGCGGCGTTGAGGGCACAGTGGCCGTCGAAGAGCGACAGGTAACGGTCGACCGACAGGAAGCTCGTCTCTTTCAGGAACGGTTGGTCGGCCCAGAGCTGTCCGCCGCCGAAGCCCGCCGTGTAGCGGCGTATGAAGTCGAGCGTCGCCGGCGAGGCGGGGGCCAAAGCGACGCCGTCCTGGCCGAGGACGTAGGTCGTGACGCCCTGGCGGATCGCCGGCTCGTGGTAGGGGTCGGCGAGGAGGGCGATGTCGCCGTGGACGTGGGCGTCGAGGAAGCCGGGGGCGACGACCTTGCCGGCCGCGTCGAGGCGCTGGCGAGCCTCGGCCTGGCCCAGCGGGCCGACCGCCGCGACCCGTCCGCCCGCGATGCCGACGTCGGCGCGGAACCAGGGCAGCCCGGAGCCGTCGACGATCTTGCCGCCGGTGATGAGGAGGTCGAACATGGCAAGGACCAATCAGCGGGCGTTTTCGAGGCCGCGGCGCAGCGTGTGGATGTGGCGCCCGACGTCGCTGATGCCGGGCACCGGCCCCTGGGCGGCGGCGGCTTCGAGCTTCTTGGCGGTGCGCTCGATCTCGCGGTGGCGGCGGCGCAGACGAGCCTTGCGGCGGTTCTGGGGGACGTTGACGTTCGCCATGTCTTCTCCTCGTTGTCTCTCGGCCAAGGAACAGTCGGAGTATTCTACGGGACGCCCCGTCGAAGGCGAGGCGTTCGGACGTCGCGGCCTCACGAGGCCGGTGCCTCCGCGTCGTGCGCCGCCTCGCCGTTCTTGCGAGCCTCGTCGAGGCCCATGAGGACTTTGCCCTTCTCGTTACACGGCGCTCAGCAGTTCCGCCGTCGTCACGTACTCGATGCCCCGTTCCCGTCCCTCGGCCTTCGCCTTCGCCTGGAACAGTCCCGCCGCGGGGACGTCGATGCCGGCGCTGGCGTCCTCAGCCATCAGAACGCGGAACCCGGCCTGGCGCAGGTCGCGCGCCGCGAAGAAGCAGCAGATGTTCGTCGCGAGGCCGCAGACGACAACGGCCTCGATTCCCTCCGCTTTCAATAGCGCCGGCAGCCCCGGATGTTGAGCCGTCACGGCATACGCCTCGAAGTCGCGGTCGTAGCCCTTGCGCCAGATCGTGTGCAGGCGGTCGGCGTTCAGACCCGGCAGGAACTCGGCGCCCGGAGTGCCGGCGACGCAGTGCGGCGGGTAGAGGTTGTCGCGCTGCCCCAGGAAGCTGCAATGGTCCGGCGGGTGCCAGTCGAGGCTGGCGTCGACGCGCCGCCAGCGGACCCCCAGGAGCCGGTTGATCGCCGGCACCACGCCGAGGCCGCCGGGCACCGGCAATTCCCGAGGGCACAATTCCGTGAAGCCGCGCTGCGCGTCGACGACCAGCAGAGCCGTCGTGCGCGGGGACAGTTTCTCCATGACGGGTCTCCTTCGCCGGCCGGAATACAATACGCGAGTCGGAGGCGCCCCCGAGGAGGATCGCCGATGGGCCTCGAGATTCGCAAGGTTCAGGCGTGGTCGGGAGAACTGCCGGACCGCCCGGGAGCCGCCGCCGCCACGCTCGAACGGCTGGCGCGGGCGGGCGCCGACCTCGCCTTCGTCTTCACGCGGCCGCACCCGACCAGGCCCGAGACGTCCACCCTCATCCTCGCCCCCATCGTCGGCGGCGAGCAGACCCGGGCCGCCTGCGCCGCCGGCCTGGCGCCGGCGGCCAACGTCGCCCTGCTCCGCGTCGTGGGGCAAGACCGCGGCGGCCTCGGCTACGAACTCATGGCGAGCCTCGCCGTCGCCGGCATCAACCTGCGCGGCCTGGCGGTGTCGACGGTCGACGGCCGCTTCGCCGCCTACCTCGCCTTCGACAACCCCGACGTCGCGGCGATGGCGCTCCAGGTGCTGGCGACGCTCGTCTGACGCCGGCTCGTTCCCATGCTACCACCGGCCGCCGCTCTCGCCAGGGGCGGCCGCGCGACTCACACCGACTCACACCCCGACTCACACCCGCCGTCGGCGTCCCGTCCCACGAAATCAGGCGTTTCCGAGGGGGTGTGAGTCGTGAGCGCCTGTGAGTCGTTCCCGGCGCCCGCGTCCCCCGGCGGGGCGCAGCTGTAGCGGCCGCCGTCGCGGGCTAGCTGGCGGTCGCGGAACATGCGCGCCATGAGGCCGCGCACCGCCACCTGCCCGCGGGCGCCGCGCTTGCCGAGCGCCTCGGCGACCTCCGCCGGCGACAGCGCGCGGCCGGCGCCCCGCAGGACGTGGACGATCTGCTGCCGCTCCGCCCCCTCGACGCGCGCCCCGTCGGCCGGGCCGAGCAGGCGCCAGGAGAGGCGGCGCTCCTCCCACACCAAATCGAGGTCTTGCGTCTCGTCGTTCTCGCGGCCGCCGGCGTGCAGCGCCGCCAGGAGGCTGCCGCGGCCGCGCGCCAGCACCAGCACCGCCTCGGCGGCGAGGGCCATCCCCGACACGTCCGCGAACGGGTCGACGAGGTCGTCCGGGTTGACGCGGCGCAGGTGCGCGACGACGAGGACGGCGACCTGGTGGCGGGCGGCGACGGCGCGGACCGCCAGGAGCGTCTCGTAGTCCTCGTCGAAGAGGTCGCGGCGCCGGGGCCGGCGGCGGCGCAGCCGGGCCAGCGAGTCGAACACCACGAGGCGCGCGGCAGGGTGTTCCGTCAGCCACTGGTCGAGGCGCTCGCCGGCGTCCTCGTCGAGGCAGGACCAGACGTCGGCGACGTGGAGCCGCTCGGGGCAGGCGCCGCCGCGCGCCGCGATCAGCCGGCGGAGGCGCCGCCCCAGCCGGCGCCGCCCGTCCTCGGCGCCGACGTAAAGCGCCTCGCCGGGCTCGGCGGCGAGGGAGCCGAGGGCGTCACCGCCGCCGGCGACGGCGAAGGCGAGGTCCAGCGCCAGCCAGCTCTTGCCCGTGCGCGGCCTCCCCAGGAGGAGCGTCGTGCCGAACGGCACCAGCCCCGGCACGACCCAGCGCAGCGGCTCGACGGGGGTGGCGAGGAAGGCGTGGGCGGAGGCGACGGCTTCCTGCACGGAGGCGCGGGCGACGTCGGGGTCGGCGCCGGTCGCCGGGGCCGGAGGCGCGGGGCCGCGCAACTCCGCGAGGCGGAGAGGCAAGTCGGCCAGCCAGGCGGGGGCGTCGCCGAGGCGCGAGTCGCCGGGGCCGCGCTGCCAGCGGAAGGCGCCGCCGGCCAGGCGCGACGGCGGCAGCGGGACGTGACGGCCCGCCCCGAGCAGGCGAAGGCCGTGGCCCTCGAACGACCCGGGCACGCCGCCGACGGGTCCGCGGAAGAGGAGGACGCGGCCGCCGCGCGGGTCGGCGAAGGTGAAGGTGTCGGGCGCGACGGCGGAAGACAGCTCGCGCAGGGCGTCCTCGCCGGCGGGGCCGTCGACGGCGAGGGCGACGAGGTCGGAGACGGGACCGAGGGCGACGCCGACGTTGCAGCCGGGCGTGAGGCTCCACCAGGCGTCGAGGACGTCGGCGGCCGGGCGGCGCGTGTGTCCCAGCGGCGCCGGGACCAGGGGGTACTCGCCGGGGAGGACGCAGGCGGCGTGCGCGGCCGGCACGCGGTCGTGGTCGGGCGGGCAGAGGGGGAGCGCGGACCAGCCGCGGGCGAGGTAGTCGTGGGCGGCGGCGAAGCAGGGGTTGTCGGACGGCTTCATGGCCGGAATCCTCCGGGGCCGGGCCGGGCGCGCGGCACACTCCCATTGTCCGCCGGGGAGAAAGGCAATTCAAGGTCCGTGATAGTGACAGAAGATGTCAGGAGATGACACGGCCGCGTTCTCGGGCCGGCCCCCGTCCCGTCGCGCCGCAAATGCGCCGCGTCGCTTGCGGGTGCCGTTCGCGCGAGGCCCGGCGTCTGGTATGTTGGCGGCGGGAGGTGCTTATGTCGGTCGTCATTGACAACAACCGGATCGACGGGCTGCGGGTCACGATCTACGACGTCCTGCATTACCGGGAAGCGGGGCGCTCCGTCGAGGAGATCGCGGACATTTTACCCCTTACACTCGAGCAAGTCGAGGGCGCCGTCCGCTACATCGAGGAGCACCGGGACGCCGTGATGGCGGCGCACCGGCGCATCGAGGCCCGCATCGCGCGCGGCAACCCGCCGGAGATCGAGGCGCGGGCGAAGGCCGGGCGCGCCCGCATGGAGGCCCTGCGCCGGTCGAAGGGACACGTCAACGGTCAGGGGGTGAACGGTGAAGGGACTGTTGGCGGACGTCAATAACGTCAAGCAGGTCCGCGTGCTGCTGATGCTGTTCCGCGAGGAAGCGCGGGCCGAGTTCTGGGACCACCTGGGGCTCCTAACGCCGACGTTCGCCGAACTCGGCTTGCACCCGCGCTCCCCTGACCTCGACGTCTGGCGGAGGTGTCAGGCGGACGAGTTGGTCCTCGTCACGGCGAACCGCAACGAGGACGGCCCTAACTCGCTCGAAACGACGATCCGGGCCTACGGGACGCCGCTGAGTCTGCCGGTCTTCACGCTCGCCGACGCCAACCGCGTCCTGAGCGAGCGGTCCTACGCGGAACTCGTTGCCGACCGCCTCCTGGAATACCTCTATGACATGGAGAACCTCCGCGGCGCCGGGCGGATGTATCTGCCTTGAACGAGGAGCGGGGAGCGCCGCCGGGACTACAACGGCAGGCGGGTTGCTCGAACCGAGAGTTATGAGAATAGTGAAGCATGTAAGGGAAGCATAAAACGACGCAGGGCGTCCATAAACGGCGCCTCAAGGCCCGCCTGCTCCCCAGATCCTCATGTCTGACGTCCGGGGTGTCGCTTCGCGGCCGACACCCTATCATACGGACGGCGGAATCGAGCCTGAGACCGCCGGGACGCGGCGGCCGCTTTCAGGAGTGGTGTCTGACCCAGGCGCAAAACCCAACACAGGTGGCCCCATGTCCGTGCAACTCTCTCCGTCCCAGCAGCGAGGTTACGACGAGCTGCGGCGCTTGCTCCCCCTGGGCAATGTCTTCGTACTCGCGGGCAATGACGGCGTCGGCCGCACCACCGTCCTGCGCCAGCTTCACCGCGAGGTCGGCGGGGCCTTCCTGAACATGAAGGACTTCACTTGTGCCCTCCGCCAGCGCGACCCCGCCGCCCTGGAAGAGACCTTCGAGCAGATCGTGCTTCAGGCGCTCGAGGCCCACGACACCGTGATCGTGGACGACCTTCGGCTGCTGAGTAACGTCACCTCGCACCACTTCTACCCGCGCTTCGCCCTGCTCGACGCGCCGCTCACCACGCTCACCGGCTTCGCGGCCGACGCCGGCAAGAAGCTCGTTTTCGCGGCCGTCCAGGAGCCGCCCCGGCCGATCAAGGAGCGCTGCCACTTCGCCCGCGTCCGCGAGTTCGATGCCGAGGATTACGAGTTTTTGTGTCGGCATTACCTCGGCGCCGGCCGCGCCGGCCGGCTCGACTACCGCCGGATTTACCGCTTCGCCCGCGAACTGAACGCGCACCAGCTCAAGGCCGCTTGCCAATCCTACGGCGACCGGGACGACCTCGACACGGACCGTTTCATCGACTACCTGCGCTCCAACCGCCTCTTCAGTAACGTGGACCTGGGCGAGGTCCAGGCCGTCGAGCTGCGCGACCTGCACGGCGTGGACGACGTGATCCGCAGCCTGGAGGCCAACATCGTCGTGCCCCTGGAGAACGACGAGTTGGCCAGCGAGCTGGGCCTGAAGCCGAAGCGAGGCGTGCTTCTGGCGGGACCGCCCGGCACGGGCAAGACCACCATCGGCAGGGCCCTGGCGCACCGGCTCAAGGGCAAGTTCTTCCTGCTCGACGGCACGTTCATCACGGGCTCGTGCAACTTCTTCGAGCGCGTCACCGACCTGTTCGAGAAGGCCAAGCAGAGCGCGCCGTCGATCCTGTTCATCGACGACAGCGACATGCTCTTCGAGTGCCAGGACATCCAGTCCGCCGGCCTGTACCGCTACCTGCTGACCTTGCTCGACGGGCTGGAGAGCGAGACGGCCGGCCGGGTCTGCGTGATGATGACGGTCATGGACGTGGCGACGCTGCCGCCGGCGCTGGTCCGCTCGGGACGGGTGGAACTCTGGCTGGAGATGCGCCTCCCCGACGAGGCCGCGCGGCGGGTGATCCTCCGGCGGCATCTGGCCGGCCTGCCCGCGACGGTCGGGGCGGTGGACGAGACGCGGCTGGCGCGGGAGACAGACTCGTTCACCGGCGCGGACCTGAAACGGCTGATCGAGGACGGCAAGGCGCTGCTCGGCTACGACCGGGCGCGCGGCCTTCCTCCGCGGCCCGCGACGGAATACTTCGCGGAGGCCGTTCAGACCGTACGCGCCAACAAGCAGTCCTACGCCGTGGCGGAAAGCCGCGCCCGATCCCGGGTGACACCGGCAGCGGCGTTTGCCTCCTTGATGCAAGGTTGACGGCTCGGATTGTCCTCGTCAGCGGCCGACGACAGCCGGGAGCGGCGCCGCGGCTATAATGGCTGGCGGGAGGATCTTGCCATGCCGCTGCGCGACCACTTCCGCCCGCCGCTCGACGACGAAACCGCGTGGGAGGGCTTTCACGGGGGTTGGCCGATGATGCTTGTCGCCGACCTGTCCCGAAGACTGCCGCGCCGCTACGTCGCCGCCCCGCGCGTCCACACCGGCTCCTCCGCCGAGATTGACGTGGCGACCTATGAGAAGGACGACGCGGATTTTTCCTCGTCCGGCGCGGGCAACGGCAACGGCGTCGCGACCACGTTCTGGTCGCCGGCGCGGCCGACGCTTGCCGTCGCGACCGACCTGCCGGCCCAGGACGAGTACGAGGTGCGCGTCTACGACGCCAAGCGCGACTGTCGCCTGGTGGCCGCCGTCGAGATCGTTAGCCCGGCGAACAAGGACCGGCCCGAACACCGCCGGGCCTTCGTCGCCAAGTGTGCCGCCCTGCTCCAGAAACAGGTGTCCGTCACGATCGTTGACCTGGTCACCACGCGCGACTTCAACCTTTACGCGGACCTCCTCGAACTGATCGGCCAGGCCGACCCGTCGCTCGCGCCGGAGCCGCCCGGCCTCTACGCCGTGGCCTGCCGCGGGACGCCGCGGGGAAACTCCTGGCTCCTCGAAGCGTGGGTTCACGCCCTCGCCCTCGGCGGGCCGCTGCCGACGCTGCCACTGTGGCTCGCGGATAACCTCGCCGTGCCCCTCGACCTGGAGGAGAGCTACGAGGAGACGTGCCGCGTCCTCCGCATTTCGCCGCCGTAGCTCGTCCTCGGGCTCACGCCTCGGGCCAGGCGTCTTCGGCGCCGGAGCGCGGGCCGAGGGCGCGCCGCCACGCTTGCAGGTCGGCCGGCGGGTACGGGCCGGCCTCAGCCTGGCGCAATAAGTCGGCGGCCTGGCAGACCCGGTGCCGCGCCGCCGCGGCCCGCGCCAGCATCAGCAGCCGCTCGACCCCGGCGACGCCGCCGCGCGGCCGCGCCTCGCGCAGCAGGGCCTCCGCCCGCGCCGCCTCGCCGCGGCGCAACAGCGCCCGCGCCGCCAGCAGCGGCGCCTCGTCACACGCTTGCACGCGCCGGTTGTCGCCCACCACCTTCCACACCGCCTCGGCCCGGTCGAACTGCTTGCTTCGCCAAAGAAGATCGACGAAGGCGCACGTGGTCCGCGGCGCCGCGGGCAGGGAACGCATCACCTCCTCGAACGCGGCGACGGCGCCGCCCAGGCCGAGGGAGATGCGGACGCGCGCCAGCCAGTACGCGGCCTCGGTGGCTTCGTCCAGGGGGAGCGCCTCGGCGGCATAGGCCAGCTCCGATTCGGCGAGCGCCGGCGAGCCGGCGAGCCAGTGCAGCCAGCCGAGGGCGAAGCGGCGCTCCGCCTCGAAGGGGGCGTCGGCGAAGGGGGTCGACAGGGCGGCTTGCAGGACCGGCACGTCGACGCAGGCGCCGTGCGGCCGGTCGGCGAGCACCTGACGCACCCAGCACAGCGCGAGGAGCGCCGCCCGCTCCAGGTCGAGGTCGGGCAGCGCTTCCAGGGTCCGCCGCGCGGCCTCGTGGTTGCCCGCGAGGTAGTCGAGGCGCACTTGCTCCAAAGGCAGCGGCATGGTGTCAGTCACGTTCGTCCTCGGGGTTCGAGGGGTTCGTCACGGCGTCCCGCCTTCGAGGACCACGACGCCTTCGCCGCAGCGCAGGGCGGTCAGGTTGGCGCGGCCGCTGAGGCCGGCGCGGGCGAGGAAGCGGTCGGGGTCGACGAGGATCGTTTCGCCCTCGACGCTGACGCCGTCCTCGCGGGCGGCCGTCGTGCCGAGCATGTCCATGAGGATGCCGCGGACCATGCCGGCCGGCACGCCAGCGACGTTCAGGTCCGCCAGACGCGCGGCCACGCGGCCTTCCCGCACCGACACGTCCCACGTCGTCTCGAAGCGCACGTTGAAGAACGCGGTCGGGTAGCGGCCGGCGACGCGGGCGCCTTCCGGCGTCAGGCGGACGGCCACGTCGCGCACCGGCTGGTCGGCGGGGAGGTGCCGCGCGATCAGGGCGTTGACGTCGTCCTCGGTGACGAGCAGCTTCAGGGCCAGGAGTTCCATGAGGAGCGGTCTCGCAAAACGCGCCGGCGCGGCGCCGTCAGGGGAAGAAGTCGCGCTCGTGCCCGCGGGCGTTGTGAAGGATGATAGCGCGCCGCTTCTCCGAAGACAAGGAGACGTCTTGACGCCTCTTCACGCCGCGCTAACAAAAGGCAACGCGGGCGTAAACAATCGTTAACAAATGAGCAGCGCTCCGCCTCGGAGGCCGACGTCACAGTTTGCGCGTTCCGCTTATTTTTTCAGCCATTCTCCCCGCAAAAAACCGTGTAAGACCGGCTTGAAGACCCGGGCGGCCGTTTTTTTTTCGCGAGTGGCGCCGGGATTGCGTAGTGAATAGTGTTTACAACCTGACACGCAATCCTGCACCCCCTCGGCGCCTTCCCTTTTTCCTCCTTGCGGGCCGGTCCGAGACTTCCTGATTCCTCCACGATTGAACGGGTGCCTGGGCCGTCGCAAAGTGTCTCTCCCCCTGACTGGTCTGCGGCGGACGCTCGTTCCCTACCTCGCGCGGGGGACGTGGTGCCGCTCTTCAGACCTGGAGTGGAGGCCGTGAACACTGCAACCGTGTTGTTGAGCGGTGGTGATACCCGCCTTATCGACTCCGTCGAAGGGGTGGTCGCTTCCGTCGCCGGGCTCGGCCTGGAGATCTGCTCCGGCCCGGACGAGGCGTGGGCGCGCGTGGCGCGCGGCGGCATCGCCCTGGTGATTCTCCACCTGGCCGGGGCCGGCGAGGCGCTCGGCGCGGAAGCCTTTGTTCGCCGGGCGTGCCGGACGCGCCGGCCGACGCCGGTGGTGGCGCTCCACGACGCCGACGACCCGAGCCGCCACCTCGCGCTGTTCCGCCTCGGCGTGGTCGATTCCCTGAGCCGGCCGCTCGACCTCGGACGGCTCGGCTACCTTGTGGACGCTCATACCGTCGAGGCTCGTCTGACGCGCCCCGACCGACCGGCCGAGCCGGTCGTCGCGGCTCTCGGGGAAGATGACCTGTTCCTGTACGTCCGCGACACGGCGATGAGTCCGCTGATGGAACAGGTCCATCGGGTCGCGCCGCAGGCCACCACGCTCCTGCTCGGCGGCGAGACCGGCACCGGCAAGACACGCCTCGCCCGCCTCATCCACGAGCTGTCCGGCCGAGGCGCCGAGCCGTTCCTCACCGTTCATTGCGCCGCCCTGTCGGCGAGCCTCATCGAAAGCGAGATGTTCGGCCACGTCCGCGGCGCCTTCACGGGGGCGGACCGCGACCGCGCCGGCAAGTTCGCCGAGGTCGGCGCCGGCACGCTCCTCCTGGACGACATCGACGCGCTGCCGCTCTCCCTCCAGGCCAAGCTCCTCCGCGCCGTGGAGGAGCGCGTCTTCGAGCCGGTCGGCGCCAACCGGACGCAGCCGCTCCGCGCCCGCCTCATCGCGGCGAGTAACCGGCCGCTCGACCAGGAAGTCGCGGCCGGCCGTTTTCGCGCCGACCTCTACTACCGCCTGAACGTGGTCGGCTTCCACCTGCCGCCGCTGCGCGAGCGCCGCGCGGTGGTGCCGCACATCGCGCGAAAATTCGTCGCCGATTACGGCATCGCCACCGGCCGGCCGATGCGCGGCGTCACGCCGGCCGCGCTCGCCGCCCTTGGCGCGCACGACTGGCCGGGCAACGTCCGCGAGCTGCGCAACGTCATCGAACGCGCCGTCGCCCTCTGCGCCGGCGACGTCATTGACATCCGCGACCTGCCCGACGCGCTGCGTTCCCTGGCGCCCGAGCCACGCCCCGCCCCCGCGGAGCCGGCCGCCGCGCCGCTGACGCGCAGCAAGGAGGAGGCCGAACTGCTCTGCATCACCGAAGCGCTCGAGCGCCACGGCAATAACCGGCTGCGCGCGGCCGCCGCCCTCGGGATTAGCCGCATGACCCTTTACAAGAAGCTGCGCAAGTACGGGCTCATGAGTACGGCGTGACCCCCGCTTGCGGCTTCGTAAGTGCGAAGCCGCAAGCGGCGGCGCGCCCTGCCGTTGACCGCCTCGGCGGTCGTCGGTATAGTCTTCGCCCTGAGGCACGACGCCGCCGGGAGGCGAAAGGGATTTCGACCGATGATCTTCATGCCGCACGACCTGACCGCCCCCGCGCCGTCTCCGGGGCCGGTCGTGGAGTGGGAAGAACCGGATTGTCTGCTGTGCGGCGGCCGCCGCTGGACGCCCGTCATCGAGGCGCCCGACAACACGCGCGGCGGCACCGGCTTGTGGTTCGCCGTCGTCCAGTGCCAGGACTGCGGACTCTGCTTCACCAACCCGAGGCCGTCCGCCGTCAGCATCGGCCAGTTCTACCCTGCCGTGTACGGCCCGCACCGCCCGCCGCGCCTCGACCGGCGTAAGGCCCCGCGCCGGCGCTTCGCCCCCGAGTGGGGCCGGCCGCGCAAGGAGCGCCAGGCCCTCCCCTGGCACGGGCGGGGACGCCTCCTCGACTTCGGCTGCGGCGGCGGCTCGTTCCTCGAACGCATGCACCGGCAAGGCTGGCACGTCCTCGGCCTCGACGTGTCGCCGGCCGCCGTCGAGCGCGTCCGCTCCGTCCTCGGCCTGCCGGCGCTGCAAGGCACCCTGCCGCACGCCGACCTCGCGCCCGAGAGCTTCGACGTCCTCACCATGTGGCACTCGCTGGAACACGTCCACCGCCCCCTCGAAGTGCTGCGCGAAGCCTACCGCCTGCTCGCGCCGGGCGGCAAACTCATCGTCGCCGTGCCCAACATCGAAAGTCTTCCCTTCCGCTGGTTCAAGGACTCCTGGTACGGCCTCGATTTGCCGCGCCATCTTACCCATTTTTCGCCGTGGACGCTGCACCTGATGCTGGAACACGTCGGCTTCTGCGTCGGACCCATTCGCATGGTCCGCCACAGCGATTGGTTCCGCTCCTCCGCGCGCCTCTCCTGTCAAGGAGGGGGCGCCCCGCGCTGGCATCGTTTGCTCACCTTCAAACCCCTCTCACGCCTCGCCACCTGGTACAGCTACCTGAGCGCGCAGTGCGACTGCATGATTGTCGCGGCGATACGTTAACTTATCGAAGCAGAGTTAGTAAACACCTGATAAGACTTGCTAACGCCCTTACCGCGCCGCGTTCGGCGTTCGGCGGGCGACGGGCGGGCGCGGGCGAAAATACTTCTCCTTGCGGAGAAAGGAGTTGCGTCACGAAGTGTTCGGCCTGCCGCGACGAAAGAGGAACCTGGCACGCGACCTGCAATTGAGAAGCACACTACGGCCTTACGAGAAGGGGGCTACGCATAAGCTTCCTTGGCTCGGAGCCAGGTATCCGTCGCAGGGGGGCGGATGTGGCTGTGCGAACCCCCTTTTCGTGGGGCCGTAGTATTTCTCTCTTTCCTACTTTCCTTCCCTGTCAATCTTTCGTCGTCGTCTTGCGGCCGATCGCGTGATAAGCGAAGCCGTAATGAGCCACCGTTTTCGGCTCGTACAGGTTGCGGCCGTCGAAGATCACTTTCTCGCGCAGCAGTCGGCGCATCACTTCAAAGTCCGGGTTGCGGAACTCCTGCCATTCGGTCACGATCACCAAACCGTCAGCCCCTTCCAGCGCCCCGTAGGGGCGGTCGCAGTAGTCGAGTCGGTCGCCGTACAGCGCGCGAACGTTCGCCATCGCCTCCGGGTCGTGGACGCGCAGGCGCACGCCGTCGGCCAGCAGCGCCTCGATCAGCGCCAGCGCCGGCGCCTCGCGGACGTCGTCGGTGCGCGGCTTGAACGCCAGCCCCCAGACCGCCAGCGTCGCGCCCTTCAGGCGGTCGCCGTAGTGCTTGCGCACCTTCTTGACGA
Source organism: Gemmatales bacterium (assembly GCA_038229635.1). Lineage (GTDB taxonomy): Bacteria > Planctomycetota > Planctomycetia > Gemmatales > Gemmataceae > DATFNV01. The sequence continues at coordinate 15,938 of JBBROG010000079.1, read as the reverse complement.
GGACCTGCTTCTGCGCCTCGTTGACGCGATCGACGGCGTGCGTCAGGTGCAGCGGTACGTCGAGCTCCTTCGCCATGCAGACGAGGGCGCGGACGTCCTTCGGGAAGCAGCTTCCGCCGTAACCCGATCCGGGAAAGAGGAAAGAAAAGCCGATGCGGGCGTCGTGGCCGATGCCGCGGCGCACGTCGTTGACGTCGGCGCCGACGCGCTCGCACAGGTTGGCCATCTCGTTGATGAAGCTGATCTTCGTCGCCAGCATGGCGTTGGCGACGTACTTGGTCATCTCGGCGCTCTCCGGCGACATGACCAGGAAGGGGTGCTCGGTGCGCAGGAACGGGGCGTACAGCTCGTGCAGCACGTCGGCGACCTCGGGCCGGCGGGCGCCGACGACGACGCGGTCCGGCTTCATGAAGTCGTCGACGGCGGCGCCTTCCTTGAGGAATTCGGGGTTGCTGGCGACGTCGAACGGCACGCGCGCCTTCGCGGCCATGCGCTCGGCGAGGCGGCGGTTGGTGCCGACGGGGACGGTACTCTTGACGACGACCACCTTCGGCCCGTTCAGGACGTCGGCCAAGGCGTCGCCGACGGCCCAGACGCTCGCCAGGTCGGCGGCGCCGTCGGCGGCCTGCGGCGTGCCCACGGCGATAAAAACCACCTGCGCCGGGCCGACCGCCTCGCCGAGGTCGGTCGTGAAGCGCAGCCGGCCCTCGCGGGCGTTGCGCTGCACCAATTCGAGGAGGCCCGGCTCGTAGATCGGCAGCCGCCCGCCGTCGAGGAGGGCGATCTTGGCGGCGTCCTTGTCGACGCCGACGACGTCGTTGCCGCTCTCGGCCAGGCACGTCGCCGTGACCAGGCCGACGTAGCCGGTGCCGATGACCGCGATTTTCATGTCTTTTGTCCCTCGTCATGAGTCATGACGATAGCCAATAGTCGAGCGTGTCGCGGAGCGTCTGGTCGAGCGAATGCGTCGGCTCCCAGCCGGTCTCGCGGCGCAGCTTGCCCGCGTCGGCGCGGACGGCGGCGGCGTCGGCGGGGCGCAGCAAATCGGCCCGCGGCCTCACCTCCACGCGCACGCCGGCCAGGGCGATCAGGCGGTCCACCACGTCCTGCATCGACGCCGTCCGGCCCGTGCCGACGTTGTACGCCTCGCCCGTGCGGCCGCGCTCCCCGAGGAGAATATAGGCCAGGACGACGTCGCGCACGTCGGTGAAGTCGCGCCGCGGCGCCAGGTTGCCCGTCTCCAGGACGGCCGGCCGCTGCCCCCGCGCGATGGCGGCGATCTGCCGGGCGAAGTCGGGGAGGGCGAAGCCCGGAGATTGGCGCGGGCCGATGTGGTTGAACGGCCGGGCGCGGACGATGTCGAGCCCCGGCACGCGCGCGGCCTGATAACTGACCAGGTCGGCGGCCGCCTTGCTCGCGGCGTAAGGGCTCGTCGGACGAAGGAGACAGTCTTCGTCGTAAGCCCGGTCGGGGCCGTCCGGGTCGCCGTAGATGAGCCCGCTGCCGACGAAGAGAATGCGCGGCCGGCCTCCCCAGCGGACGACGGCGTCGTACAGGGCGCGCGTCGCCGTCAGGTTGCCGGCCCAGGCGGCGTCCGGCTCGGCGAACGAGCGGCCGGTGCTGGCGTAGCCGGCCAGGTGGTAGACGCAATCGGGCCGGACGTCGCGCAGCAGCGCCTCGACGGCGGCGCCGTCGCACACGTCGCCGCCGCGCAGCGCCACCCGGCCGGCGAGGTGCCGCCACTCCGCCGGCCACGCCGCCCGCCGGCTGACGCCGAACACCTCGCCGCCCCGCGCCAGCAGCGCCTCGGCCAGGTGGCCGCCCGCGAACCCGGTCACGCCGGTGATGAGGTGACGCATGGTACTCCGTCCTCGATCGCCGCTTGCGGCTTCGCACTCGCGCCAGGGGGGGCGCGAGTGCGAAGCCGCAAGCGGCGCGGTTACTTCGCGCGCGCCAGCCGCTCCACGTCCGCCTCGACCATCATGCGCACCAGGCCGCGGAAGTCGACCGCCGGCGTCCAACCGAGGTCGCGCTTCGCCTTGCTCGGGTCGCCGACCAGCAGATCGACCTCCGCCGGCCGGATCAGCGCCGGGTCCTGCACGACGTGCTTCCGCCAGTCCAACCCGACGCAGCCGAACGCCTCCTCGACCAGCTCGCGCACCGAGTGCGTCTCGCCGGTGGCGACGACGTAATCCTCCGGCTTGTCCCGCTGGAGCATCAGCCACATGGCGCGGACGTAGTCGCCGGCGAAGCCCCAGTCGCGCTTCGCCTCCAGGTTGCCGAGGCGCAGCTCCTTCGCCAGCCCTACCTTGATCCGCGCCACGCCGTCGGTCACTTTGCGCGTCACGAATTCCTTGCCGCGCCGCGGCGACTCGTGGTTGAACAGGATGCCCGAGGCGCAGTACATCGCGTAGCTCTCGCGGTAGTTGACGGTGATGAAGTGGCCGTAGACCTTGGCGACGCCGTAGGGGCTGCGCGGGTAGAACGGCGTCTCCTCGCGCTGCGGCGTCTCCTGCACCTTGCCGAACATCTCGCTCGACGACGCCTGGTAGAAGCGAATGCCCTTCGGGTCGAGCAGGCGGATCGCCTCCAGGACGCGCGTGACGCCGATGGCGGTGAACTCGCCGGTCAGCACCGGCTGCTTCCAGCTGGTGGGCACGAAGGACATGGCGGCGAGGTTGTAGACCTCGGCGGGGCGGACCTCGCGGAGGACCTCGATGAGGGAAAGCTGGTCGAGCAGGTCGGCCTGGTGGAGGCGGACGCGGTCGGCGAGGTGGGCGATGCGGTCGAAGTTCTCCGTGCTGGCCCGGCGGACGATGCCGTGGACCTCGTAGCCCTCGCCCAGGAGCAGCTCCGCGAGGTAGCTGCCGTCCTGGCCGGTGATGCCGGTGATGATCGCTTTCTTCATGAACGTCGTCCCGTCGAACCTGGATGAGCGGCCGCCGCTCCCTCATCTTAGGCTCCGCGGCGCCGAATGGGACGCCCCCTATTCGAGACGTTCCCCGGCGTCACCTCGTTCGGGCGCTTCGGGCTGGCCGCCTCTTGCCTCCCGACTTATAATGACGGTTTGGCCTCGTGAATCCCTGGTCTTCGCGCTGAAAGGACTCCGTCGTGCTGTTCGCGGCCCTGTCCGACTGGCTCCCGCCCGTTTTGAACGTCGTGCTGTTCATCCTCAGCCTGATGATGATTGGCATTATCCTCATCCAACGCGGCAAAGGCGGCGGACTGGCGGGCGCCTTCGGCGGCGCCGGCGGCTCCAGCGCCTTCGGCTCGCGCGCCGGCGACACGTTCACGCGCATCACCATCGTGATGGCCGCCGTCTGGGTGCTGCTCATCATGATCATGATCAAGGTCATCCCGCAGCCGATCCAGCCGGCGGGAGGAGCCGCCGACACCGTCCTGCCCGCTCCCGACTCCGGCGATGACGGCAACTGATCCAAGGATTCCGGGGATGCGCGAGTACGCGACCCCCGGCTGGGCTATGTAACCGCTTCGCGGTAAAGAGCCCTGTGTCTTACCCCGAAGGGGTTGCATCACATAGCCGGGGGTCGCGTACTCGCGCACCCCCGGAATCCTTTCCCTCCTCAGCGTGAGGTGCGCGTGCTGCTGAGCATGACCGGCTACGGCGAAGCGTCCTTCCAGAGCGAATCCCTGTCGCTGGCCGTCGAACTGCGAGCCCTGAATAACCGCTACTTGAAGGTGTCGCTGCGCGCCCCCGAGCCGTACAACCTCCTCGAATCGGAGTTCGAGAAAGTGGTGCGGCGCACGGTCAAGCGCGGCACCTTGCAGATTCACCTCCGCGTCCAGCGGCCGTTCTCGCCGCAGGACTTTCAGATCAACGCCGTCGCCCTGCGCAGCTACATCACGCAGCTGCGCGCGGCCTGCCGGGACCTGGCGCCGGCCGGCGGCGGCGAGCAGCTCCTGAGCCAGGTGCTGACCCTGCCGGGCGTCGTCCCCGAGCCGGGGTCGGGGTCGATGAAGCTCGACGAGGAATGGCCCGTCATGGAGCGCGTCCTCGGCGAGGCGCTCGGCCGGCTGCACGCCATGCGCCAGGAGGAAGGACGGGCGATGGCTCAGGAGCTGCTCGCCCTGCGCGACCACATCATCGCCCAGCTCGCCCGCATCCGCGACCGCTCCGGCAGCGTCCTCGTCGCCTACCGCGACCGCCTCCTCGACCGCGTGCGCTCCCTGTTGGGCGAACTGGACGTCAAGATCGACCAGGCCGACTTCATCAAGGAGGTATCGGTCTTCGCGGAGCGCAGCGACATCGCCGAGGAAGTGATGCGCCTCGGCTGCCACCTCGACCAGTTCCAGGAGATCGCCAACGAGCCGGAGAGCGCCGGCCGCAAGCTGGAGTTCCTGACGCAGGAGATGTTCCGCGAGGCCAACACCATCGGCTCCAAGGCGAGCGACGTCGAGATCTCGCGCCACGTCGTCGAGATCAAGGGGACGCTGGAGAAGATTCGGGAGCTGGTGCAGAACGTCGAATAGTGTTCAGTGTTCAGTGTTCAGTGTTCAGCAAATGCCTTTCTGAACACTGAACACTGAACACTGAACACTGAACACTATGAGAAAAGGTCCCCTCCTCATCCTGTCCGGCCCGAGCGGGTGCGGTAAGTCGACCGTCACCCGGAGGCTCCTGGAGCGCGGTGACCTGCCGCTGCGGCAGACGGTGTCGGTGACGACGCGGCCGCCCCGGACCGGCGAGAAGGACAGCGTTCACTACCACTTCTGGCCGCGCGAGCGCTTCGAGCGTGAGGTGGCGGCCGGCGCCTTCCTGGAGTGGGCGGAGGTCCACGGCAACTACTACGGCACGCTGCGGCAGGAGGTCGAGCCGTACCGGGCCGAGGGGGTCGGCGTCCTCCTCGTCATCGACGTGCAGGGCGCCGCCCTGGTCCGCGCCGCCAGCCCCGACGCCGTCTCGGTGTTCCTGCGGGCGTCGTGCTGGGAGGAGTACGAGCGGCGCCTGCGCCTGCGCGGCACCGAGGACGAGGCGACGATCCTGCGCCGCCTGGAAAACGCCCGCCGCGAACTGGCCCACGCGGCGGAGTACGACTACGAGGTCATCAACGACGACCTGGCCCACGCGGTGGACGAACTGCACGCCATCGCCGCCCGCCAGTTCGGCTGAGGAGTCCCCATGCTCGACGACTTGAAAGAAGAAGGCATCGTGAACAAGGTGGGCGGGCGCTTCAAGCTGTCCACCCTGATCCAGAAGCGGATGATCATGCTGAACCAAGGGGCTCGCCCGCTCGTAGAAGTACGCGACGGCGACAAGATGACCATCGTCATCCAAGAGATCCTCCAGGACAAGATCTACCTGGACAACTCCGGCCAGGTTCTGGCGCGCGGCCTGACGGCCAACGACGCCGCGCGCCGGGCCAACCTCGGCGACATCTCCGGCGACCTCGGGGATTGACCTTGTTTTGCTTGGGCGTGCGGTGGGGATGACAGGGCGAGGGACAAGGGACCACGAATCATGTCCGAAACCACCAACCACCCCCATCCCGCCACCCCCGAGGCGGCCGCCCCTGCTCCGCCGGAGCCGGGCGCGTACCGCCCTTTGTCGCTGACGGCCGTCGCCGGCTTCGGCCTCGCCGCCCTTTACGCCCTCGTCGTCGCCCTCGGCGCCCTGGCCGCCTTCTGGACCGGCAGCCCCCTGCTGCTGCCCGGCTGGACCCTCCTCGTCCCCGTCGCCGGCGTCGCCCTGTCGCTGTGGGGGGCCGCGCGCATCAAGAGCGCGGAAGGGACGCTCGCCGGCGACCGCATCGCCCGCTGGGGCCTGCTCCTCAGTCTGTTCACCGGGCTGACCTACTGGGCCTACTACGCGGCCACTTACTTCGCCGTCCAGCAGCAGGCCGACGCCTTCGCGCGCGACTTCCTCGACCGCCTCATCCAGGGCAAGGTCGATTCCGCCTTCGTGCTGGCGCTCCGCCCCGTCGACCGCCGCCCGGAGGACGCCAACCTCCGCAACGAACTGGAGGTGCGCCACAACGCCGTCGGGCAGAACGGCACCGCGGGCCTGCTCACCGGCTTCCACCAGAAGGACGTGGTGCGCATGCTGAGCCAGTCCGACGGCCCCCCCCAGATCCATTCGCGCGGCGTGTCGCACTGGGAATACGCCAACGGCGGTTACAAGGTCTCCCTGAACTACACGATCGAAACTACCCGCTTCGTCTTCGACATGGCCCTCACCGTCCAGGGCAACGAGAGCCGCCACAAGGAGTTCGAGGGGCGCCAGTGGTATGTCGTCATTGAGGAGTCGGGCATTTCGCGCGAGGGGGACAAGAGCATGACCCCCGAAGGCCAGGAGATGATGGGCTTCTCCGGCCGCGGCTTGCAGGCGGCGCAGTACTGGATGCAGTTGCTCCAGACGGGCCACCACGACGACGCCTACCTGATGACCCTCCTCCCCGCGGAGCGCAAGCGCGTCGGCGGCGGCGGCGCGAAGTTGGTCGGCGACGTCGGCCTGGGCTACTTCTTGCTGGACGGCCTGCCCGTCGGCACGCAGGGGCTCGGCGCCAGCCCCGCCGCGCTGACCCTCCAGGCCGGACTCGCGGCCAGTTACGCGATGCTCCACGAGTACCGCGACCTTCTCCGCTCGTCGTCCTTGCCCGGCGGCTATCCGGCCTACCGGAAGTTCCTCGACGGCGACCTGGTCCGCGCCGAGGAGGGCGTCTTCTGGGCGGCCGACAAGAAGCGCCGCGAAGCCTTCATCCGGGCCGCGCGCGGCCTCTTCCGCATGGGCGGCGAGGACATTCAAGCCACCTGGCGGTTGGAGCAGATCACCGTGCCGATCGCGCGGAAGGTCGGGGACCGCGTCCAGGTCGAACACGACTTCTCGCTGCGCGACATGTCGGCCGGCAACCTCCTGGAGGGGCGGCTGGTCCTCGACTGCGCCGCCGGGATCTCGGCCGAGGAGGCCAACAATCCCGAAGCCTGGCGCGTCGTCCGCCTCGACCTGATTCGCGGCAAGAGCGTGCCGCTCGGGACGGCCGGACCCGAAGGCATGGCCCAACCGCGCCGCTAAGAGCGCCTCAAGGAACTCACCGCAGAGAACGCAGAGGAAAGACAAAGGAAAGGCCGGTCCCGCGGCAGCCCTCCTTATTGCCTTTCCTCTGCGTCCTCTGCGTTCTCTGCGGTGAGTTCCTTGAGGCGCTCTAAGCCGCTGCGCGGAAAGCCCCCTAAAAGGGGGCTGCGGACCGAGACAACGACGACCCCCCAGCCCCGTTTACGGGGCTTTCCGCGCAGCGGTTTCGGCCCGCCCTTGAGGGCGGGTCGGGGAGGCGGGTCGGCGGGGGGCGAGTCGGCGCGGGGCGAGTCGGCGCGGGGCGAGTCGGCGCGGCGCGTCCCCCGGCCCGGCAGGAATGCCGGGCCTACACCGCTGCGCGGAAAGCCCCGTAAACGGGGCTGAAAGACATCCGACCGAATCCGCGCACGCACCCCTCCCTAATTTTTCCCTCACATTTCCCTTGACGCGAGTGACCTTCTCCAGGTAGCCTCAACCGTTGCTATTCGCCCGTCGACGCTCCCGACTCGCCAGCCCCGACTCTCGCCCTCCTTGGGAGGTTCCATGCGTACCGTCCGCCTGTCGAGCTCACTTCTCCTCCTCGCGCTGGCCGCCGGCTGCTCCGACCAGTACGCCGGGCGCGTGGCCGTCTCCGGAAAGATCACCCTCCAGGGCCAGCCGCTCAAGGCGGGCACGATCTCGTTCGTGCCTCTGGAAAAGCAGGACACCCAGAGCGGCGCGCCGGTCGAGAACGGCGACTACAGCGTCCCCCGGCCGAAGGGACTGAAGCCCGGCAAGTACCTGATTCAGATCACGTCCGGAGACGGCAAGACGCCGGTCAACGAAGACGACGCCGCCGGACCCGGCGGGTCCACGAACATCGTGTCGGTGGACCTGATCCCCGAGGACTGGAACGTCAAGTCGACGAGGCAAGTCGACGTCAAGGCCGACGGCGCGAACAAGTTTGATTTCGACATCCCGAACGTCAATACCCGGAAGAGGCGCTAGTCGAGCCCGGCCCGCTCGTGGCGGGCCGCGGCTCGTTCTGTATTATCCGTATCCCTGAGTCGTTTTCGAGGAGGGTGTGATGAGACGCTCTGATCGTCGCGGTTTCACGCTGATCGAGCTGCTGGTGGTGATCGCGATTATCGCGATCCTGATCGGCCTGCTTGTGCCCGCGGTCCAGAAGGTCCGCGAGGCCGCCGGCCGCATGACCTGCCAGAACAATCTGAAGCAGATCGCCCTGGCGAACATGAACTACGAAAGCACCAACGGCAAGTTCCTGCCCGGCGTCGGCAAGAACGGCTGCTGCTGGGGCACCTGGATGATCCCGATCCTGCCCTACATGGAGCAGGATAATCTGTACCGGATCTACATCAACTTCGGCGGGCTCGACTACTCGGGGCCGCGCTACGCCGGCGGCATCAACAACACGGTGTCGAGCACCGCCCTGAAGACGTTCACCTGCCCCAGCGACCAGGCGCAGATGTGGGGGGTCCGGACCAAGCACAACTACGTCCTCAACGCCGGCAACACCACGTTCTTCCAGGTCTCTCTACCGCTCGGGTGTACGCCGGGCACGGCCGGTTGCACTGCCTTCGGCGGCGCCCCATTCGGCTGGTACGCCAACTCCGACCTCAGCGGCGACTCGACGGTCCCGTACAACGCCGGCGCGCCGCCGGCCGGCCCCGACAAGGATCAGGGCCGCATGGGCCGTCAGGTCAAGATCACGGACATCACCGACGGCACCAGCAACACGATGATGGCGTCCGAGGCGCTTCAGGGCCGCAGCAACGACCTGCGCGGCTTCACCTGGTGGGGCGGCGCGGCCGGCTTCACGGCCTACCTCGCCCCCAACAGCAGCCTGCCGGACGTCGTCACCGGCGGCATCTGCGTCCCGACCGTCTCCCCGAACATGCCCTGCACCACCACGTCCACCAACGCCTACGCCCGGCTGATGGCGGCGCGCAGCCTCCACACCGGCGGCGGCGTCAACGTGGCCATGTGCGACGGCAGCGTCAGCTTCATCCGCGACAGCATCGACATCAACATCTGGCGGGCGCTCAGCACCTCCACCGGCGGCGAGGCCGTCAGCCTGGGCAGCATCCAATGAGCGCGCCCGGAACAGCCTCCCGCTGAAAGTCCCGTCTCGGACCTTCGTCCGCTCGCGGCCGTCAAGCCGCGAGCGGGCGTTCTCACTTCATTTCCGCCGCGCCCCGCGACGCCTCCTGATAAGATGGAGGAGGAAGGGGACGAAAGGCGCGTTCTTCCTCGCCCTTGCTCTTCGCGCTTTCTCCCTGGTAACTCCGTGACCCGATCTCGAGGGGAGGAAGTCGTGGCGCCAGCGCGTTACGTCGTCGGCATTGACCTGGGCACGACCAACAGCGGCCTCGCCTATGTCGACACCGGCGTCGGCGAGGGCACCGACCCCGTCTTGCAGCACCTGCCCATCCCGCAGGTGGTCCACCCCGGTGCCGTCGAGGAGCGGCGCCTGCTGCCGTCGTTCCTCTACCTGCCGGGGCCGAACGAACTGCCCGCGGGGAGCCTCAAGCTGCCCTGGGCGCCGGAGCGCGATTACGCCGTCGGCGAGTTCGCCCGCAACCACGGCGCGCAGGTGCCGACGCGCCTCGTCTCGTCCGCCAAGTCGTGGCTGTGCCACCCCGGCATCGACCGCCGCGCCCCCGTCCTGCCCTGGAAGTCGCCCGAAGGCGCCCGCCGCGTCTCGCCGCTCGAAGCCGCCACCCTCTCCCTCAAGCATTTGTGCGAGACCTGGAACTACCTCCTCGCCAAGGACGTCCCCGAGAACCGCCTGGAGCAGCAGGACGTCATCCTGACGGTGCCGGCGTCGTTCGACGCCGTCGCCCGCGAGCTGACCGTCGAGGCCGCCCGCGCCGCCGGGCTGGAGCACGTCACGCTTTTGGAAGAGCCGCAGGCGGCGTTCTACTCGTGGCTCGACAACTCGCACGACGCCTGGCGCAAGCAGGTCGAGGTCGGCGACGCGGTGCTGATCTGCGACGTCGGCGGCGGCACCAGCGACTTCACGCTCATTGCCGTCAGCGAGGAGGCGGGCCAACTGGCCCTGACGCGCGTGGCCGTCGGCGACCACATCCTGCTCGGCGGCGACAACATGGATCTCGCTTTGGCGCATAGCGCCGCTGCGGCGTTCGCGGCGAAGGGCGTGAAGCTCGACCAGGGGCAAATGCTGATGCTCTGGCACAGCAGCCGCGCCGCCAAGGAGAAGCTCTTCGCCGACGCGACGGCGGCGGCCGCCCCCGTGACGGTGCTGGGCCGCGGCAGCCGCGTCATCGGCGGCGCGCTCAAGGGCGAGCTGGCCCGCGCCGAGGTCGAGCGCGTCCTGCTCGACGGCTTCTTCCCCGAATGTCCGCCGGACGCCGAGCCGCGCCGCCAGCGCGCGGCCGGCTTGCAGGAGTTGGGCCTGCCCTACGCGAGCGACCCGGCGGTGACGAAGCACCTGGCGCACTTCCTGCACCGCCACGCCGAGGTGCTGGCCGAGCACGCGCCGCCGAAGAAGGCCAAGAAGAAGACGAAGCACCCGACGGCGGTGCTGTTCAACGGCGGCGTCTTCAAGGCCGATCCGCTGCGCGAGCGCGTCGTGTCGGTCCTGAACGGCTGGGCGAAGGCGGACGGGGCGGCGCCGGTGAAGGTGCTGACGGGCGGCGACCTCGATTTGGCGGTGGCGCGCGGGGCGGCGTACTACGGGCTGGTGCGGCGCGGCAAGGGCGTCCGCATCCGCGGCGGCACGGCGCGGGCGTACTACGTCGGCATCGAGTCGTCGCTGCCGGCGGTGCCGGGGGCGGCGCCGCCGTTGAAGGCGCTGTGCGTGGTGCCGTTCGGCATGGAGGAGGGCTCGGAGGCCGACGTGCCGGGGCAGGAGTTCGGCCTCGTCGTCGGCGAGCCGGCGGAGTTCCGCTTCCTCGGCTCGAGCGTGCGCCGCAGCGACGCGGTCGGGACGATGGTCGAGGAGTGGGAGGGGCAGATTGAGGAGATGGCGCCGATGGCGACGACGCTGGAGGCGCCAGGGCTGGGCGGGCAGACGGTGCCGGTGCATCTGCACGGCAAGGTGACGGAGGTCGGCACGCTGGAGTTGTGGTGCCTCAGCCGCGACGGCAAGCGCCGCTGGAAGCTGGAGTTCAACGTCCGTGAGCGGGCGGAATAGCAGCCACGAGATCCGGCGCCGGGCCGGCGCTCTTCTGGGCTGAAGTCAGTAAGGTCAAGCGGGCGCGCAGGGCGTCGCAGATTTGTTCGTCCGCGCGGTTGGTAAAGACCAGTTCGCCGCACGAACCGCAGCGAGGAATCTCTAGAGCCGGGATTTCGATCTCGTACAGGCGTCCGTCGTGGTTCACCTCGGCGGAGTAGGGGATCGTCGCCGGGCGCACGTCCCTCTTCAGGCACTTCACGCACCGCCAGGGGAACGGCTTGTCGCCGGGCGTGGGGCGGTCCTTCCTCGGGTCATGCGTCATGGATATTCACCACATAAATTACCGGGTCATCGGGGTCGTCCGCGTCGTCGTAGAACAGTCTTGTCTCGACGTAGACGCGGCGCTCGCCATCGCTTTCCGCCCAAGTCGAGACGAACGTCAGGGCAATTCAACCGCTTCGCCGCCGCTTCGACTCGCCAGGGCCGTCATTAACGGCTCGGCGGAATAGGGGAGGAAGCGGGCCGAGCCGTCGGCGAAGAGGAAGTTGGCCCCGCCACTGTGAAGGCTCCAGAAATGGAATATGTCACACGGATTTTGGACCCGCCCGGCCCGAAAGCGATACGGATCTCTCGGGCAACTCGTGCCTTCAACGCTGTCGGAAACGTCCGTTTCTCGGACCCCCAGGAAGCCGTTGGCGGTGCCCCACGGTCCCCAGCCGCCGTACCACCGGCCGAAGACATGACTTTCGCTCGGGGGCCTCTCGCCCACCATCAACGTATGGCTCGTACCGTCAGTAATGTCCGCGAAGCGGGTGTGAGAATCCAAAAAGAAGAGCCCGTCAGAACGGAATTCGTTGGCTCCGGAAACCCCCAGGTAAGACGTCGTTGCCAGGGAAAGAATGCCGGTACTTCCGGGAACCGGGCGCCGGCCGTCGGAAGGACAAACGTAAAGATTGATGTGAGTCAACTGGCCGATGTGCGGCGGGGCGTTAATCGAGTACCGGTCTTGCGCGTAGGCCGCTTGGGTCGCCTTCCACAGGGAATCCTGCTCTACATACGGCAACAAGCGGCCGTGCCAATTCAGGAGAGGGTAAGGCTCCGTATCGGGTCCGTAAATCTGCGGAACGCCCGGCAGCAGTGCGGGGCGACTCACGCCCGGAGGGAGTGCGCCTTGCGCGTCGTGGTACATATGAAGGGCGAGGCCGATCTGGCGCAAATTGCCGAGACATGCCGCCCGAGAAGCGGCGTCTCGCGCCCTGAGAATCGCCGACAGGGAAAGCGCAAGAAGAACAGAAACGATTGCGACCACGACCACCAATTCGAGCAAAGAAAGGCCGGAGGGCCGACGGTGTGTGCGCATGCTTCCCCCCTGTCCCCGAACAGGATTCATCCGAATAAGAACATTGCAGTCCGATCTGACGATCACCGCGGCCAAATCGCGCGTCGCTGTGGCGAAACGACGCGCGACGAGAAAGGCTTTGCGGACAGAAACCTCGGAGCGACTCGCTTGGGCCTTGATCCCAGGTGAGGCTGTCACTTCAGGTTGGACCTGCGGCCGGTAACGCACTTTTTTCGCTGCTTCTTCAGATCGGCCCGAATGCGCTCTTACTGGGTGCAAACGGACGGAGGCCCGAGGTTTAACACCCTTGTATCGAGAGTTCCCGGAGGCTTGGCTTGAGCCCCGCCGCCGGGCGGGAGGCTACAGGCCAAATTACAGGGAGTGAACGTTTTGGCTGTCAGGACCGAGGTAAAATCAGGAAAACAATTAGGGAGCGAGGGTCCGACAAATGCAAGACAGTTGCCGTTGGCACAAAATGTGCAGTCGGGTGTACTATAGTGCTGACATGAAATACCTCCGCCCTGGTCTATGGCAAAATCCACCTGGCCCTGACACTGCGGCGAGCAGTTGGGGGTGGCGGCGGAGGCGACTTGGTGCCCGACGACGGCCAGGGCGCAGATCGCGACAGTCAGCAGGAAGCGATCGATAGTCGTTGAATTCATCGTAGTCTCCCGGATCCAGAGAAATGACTCATGAACCATCATGAGTCGCGACGACAGTCTGGGCGACGAGCTACGCGCTCGCGCCCGGGACCGCCTTTCAGGGTTACGCAAAAAGTCAGTTCGGCGAACCGCCCGGCCGCCCCGGAGGCAAGTATCGTCGTCCTCGCCTCCACAAAAGGGCAAAAACCGCCACGACGCCGAGCGCGCCGGTCACGATGACGCCCCATCCCGGTAAGCCGCGCTCCTTCTTACCGAGTGCCTCACCTCGTTCCGAGTTTACTACCTGCGCGTACGTCGCGCCGATCTCCGACTTTTCGATGATCCTCTGTCCCCCACCTTCCTTGACCACATACTCGGTTTTTTCCTTCATGTCACTCACCCGAGTCCCCGGCGCGAAGGTGATCTCGAAATCGGAAGCCGGGACGTGAGCATTTATCTCATAATGAGATACCACGGCGTTCGTCGACACAAGTACGCGACCGTCGGGAGAGAGCGACTGGTGTTCCCACTTCGTCGGAACCCACCCCGCGCCCTGGTCGGCGCGGTATTGGATTGTCATTTTTCCGACCAGAGATTCGTTCACGGTTTCCAAGCAGCGAACGACGACATAATCTCGCGCCGGATCGACCCAAAATCGCTCCGCGTAGTTACCATTCTGCCGTCTCAATTCGACGCACGGCTTGCCGTCAATGACGGCTTTTCCTCCCAACGACTGAAACTCCCTGACATCGAACGGGCGCAATTTGGACTCGGAAGCCCTGAAAGCCAACAAGCACGGCCGGAGACTGATGCTTCGGGCGTCCGCGTGGGCGTCTTCTTTATGAACGAAACCGATCGGCCACGTAGCGGGCGGCGTACCTTGGGGGTAATAAGTCTTGGCGACCGTGCCGTTAAACACGCTTTCGTAACGACTCGTCACAAAAACGTGGTCGCTAGCCGACCAGCGGCGGTCTATCTCCACATACCGGACGTTGTCGCCGGAGAGCGAAAACGATGACGGGATGTCGTAGGAATAGTCGTCAGGTGGAATTATCTCTCCCGGCCGTACGCCCATCAGCTTTAGTCTTGCCGCCCCCGCGCCGCTCATCATTTTACTGATGTAGCCCTTGGCGATTGTGCAACGGACGTTCCAGGAGAACGTGGCGGAGCGAACCCGGTTTTCTCTGTCTTTCCAACTTTTCTCGGCACTTTCGATAGTTGGATTCGCTTGCCCGTACAAGCCAGGCGGGTGCATGGAAGCAGTCAAGGCAGCTACGATCAGTCCGGCTAGCCAGTGAATGCTTCTCGGGGATGCGTTCATGTGTTGGTTCCCCTGGACTTCAAATGTACCGGATCACGCGGCATCAGTTTTCCAGCTGCGGCCGTCTCTCCGGACGAACGCTTCAATTCGACGAAGCCTCAACGCCCAAGTACGAGGCGATCAGCGGAACCTCGGTTTCGGTCCCGGCATTATCTTTCATCGTGAAAGTGACTTTCCCTTCGTTCTGGCCGAGTTGTTCGATCTGTTGTTTCAGCAAGAACACCTCCGCGTCCTTGTCGGCCCGCATTTTTTCAACGGACAATCCCTTCCCCTTGACGACGAATCCGACGACCTGGAAACGTCTGTTCGTCAGGGACGAGAATGAGACTGTTTCCTCGGCCGTGTCGCCGAGTGGCCTGGCGCCGAAGACGGCGAGCGGCGGCGTCGGCTGGAAATCGTTCAGGATTGTCAGGACGACGGGGAGCGTCCTCGGCGGAAGGAGGTCGCCCGAAAGCGACTCCGGAGTGACAACGACGTTGAAGCGGTGTCTCCCGTTCGGGAGGACGGCTTTTTGCTCCAGACGCAATTCGTGCGGGCCGTCGCCGTGATTATAGATCTCTGCCCGAAAGCCCGGCACGTCCGTGACGACGCGCATGCTTCCGACTGCCGACGACGCGACGAAGCTTGTTTTCCGCACGGGCAGAGGCTGCGCGACTTGAGAATGACTCCCCAGATCGAGGACCGGCTCGTAGAATCGCACCGTGCGGCGAACGAGCCCTCGAATCGTCCAGGGCGGCAGCCGCGCTTCTTTGGGGCGAATGATGACCGGTATGATCCCGACCTCCAAACCCCATCGTTCCGTTTCCGAAACTTTTGTCGCGCTCGCATCAATGGTAATACAGATCTCACGAGTCTCGCCGGGCGGAATCGTCAGTTTACGCGGCTCGACCGAGGTGCAGTTGCACGTCGAGACGATGTCCCCGACCTCGACTTCCTCGCCCGTCACATTCTTGAGCGGCGCCACCCACTTCAGGCGCTCGTTCTCCCATATCTCTCCGATATTTAATAGCTCTTCAGGAACAGACAGTATCGCCGCTTCCGCGACGGGGCGACCTCCGCCGGAGGGAGACCGGACGCCGAGTCGGTTGGAGAGCCAGAAAGTAAGGATTACGGCGACAGAGACCCAAATGAGTGCGCGGAGAGAACGCGCCTTCGCGACCTCGAATAGGTGTTTTCTCATGTCGCCCTCGTTCGACGTCGTCCCAAGGTCTTGACTCCCGTCCTTCCGACCGGAGTAACACCTCGTCCTATCTGAGTCGACGGCTCTCGGCGAAATGTGTACGCCAAGACTGCACTAATTACCCCCCCCCCCCTAATGTCGCATATATGTTGAGACTTTAGCAAAGTTAGTGCAGTGACTCAGGCTTGGAGCGCGCCTGATGCAGCGTCGTCAAGGTATGCCGGCGTCTGGGGGCCTGCTGTTCGCGGTGCATGTCCAGCGCCAGACGCTGCTCCAGATGCTCCTTGGT
>JBBROG010000078.1:0-30796 GCA_038229635.1 Gemmatales bacterium | reverse complement strand
GTTCCGGAAGCCCCTCTCCCCTGTACGCAGGGGAGAGGGGTTGGGGTGAGGGGCGGCTTTGCGCCCCGGAAAAACCCCTCACCCCCAACCCCTCTCCCCTGCGTACAGGGGAGAGGGGGGCTAACGGAACGGACTCTTAGACACCCTTACAACCCCAACTCGTTCACCAGTGCCCGCAGGAACGGCTCCGCGTCGGTCACGATGCCGACCGTCTGGACGCTGCCGC
This sequence comes from Gemmatales bacterium, assembly GCA_038229635.1. Taxonomy (GTDB): domain Bacteria; phylum Planctomycetota; class Planctomycetia; order Gemmatales; family Gemmataceae; genus DATFNV01. Next base: position 30,570 of record JBBROG010000078.1, on the reverse strand, counting down.
GGTCGGTCAGCTTCGTCACCGTCGCCGGGTTGATGTCGACGCACGCCACCTTCACCCACGCCGGCAGCAGGTTCCCCGTCGCGATCGAGTGCAGCATCGTCGCCACCATCAGCGCGAAGCCGACGCCGCGCACCTGCTCGCGCATGCGCTTTTGCGCCTCCAGGACGTCGGTAACGACTTCCGGAAGGGGGCCGTCGTCGCGGATGCTGCCCGCCAGGACGAATGGCACGTCGTGGCGGACGCATTCGTACATGATGCCGCTCGTCAGTGTCCCTTTCTCGACGGCGGCGCGGATGCTCCCGAGGCGGCGGATGGTGTTGATCGCGCGCAGGTGGTGTTCGTGCCCCTCCTCGGCCGGCAGCCCGCGGTCGAGCCAGACGCCCAGGCTGGTGCCGTACAGCGCCTGCTCGATGTCGTGCGTCGCCAGGGCGTTGCCGGCGAACAGCAGGTTCAGGAAGCCGCCCCGGATCAGCTTGCCGACGTGCTCGCCGCCGCCGGTGTGGACGACGGCGGGGCCGAGGACGGCCAGGATCTTCTCGCCGGCCTCGCGCGTCCGCCGCATGGCCAGGGCGATCTCGCGCACCGTGACGCCCTTCGGCTTCTCGCTGGAGACGGCGCTGGTCATGAACTCGAACAGGCTCCGCCGCGCCGCCGTCTCCGCCGGGAAGACGCGCAGCCCCTGCCGGCCGACGACGACGCGGTCGCCCTTGCGGACGTCGGCCATCGGCAGGCAGCGGGCGGCGCCGCCCTCCGGGTCGAGGAGGACGCCGCAGTCCATCTCCTGGTCCTCCACGTCGATCCACTCGCCGTGCAAGCGCACCTGCGTGCGGAAGCTCGTGGTGCTGTAGAAGCCTTCGGGGAAGGCCCCGTCCATGTCGGCGGGGACGGCGGCGCAATCCTGCGTGTTCACCGGGACGGCGCCGTGGTCGTGGATGGCGTCGAGGATCTCCTCCAGCACGGCCGGCGACGGCGCCCGCACCTCGATGCGCGTGTGGCTGGCGTCCGACTGGCGCTGGCCGATCGTGACGTCCTTCAGCACGAAGGTGCCGCCGTGCGTCAGGATCTCGTCGAGTACCTTGGGCAGCAGCAGCGAGTCGATGATGTGGCCGTGCAGCTCGACTTCCTCGACGAAGCCGGGCGCCGCGGCGGGTTGCGCTGGGGTCATGACAGCCTCCCTGGGGGGGACGTTCCGGTCCGTCCGCTGGAGCCATTGTAGGTCCTGGCGGCGAAGTCCGGGGCGCCGGCCGGCGACGCCCCCATTTTTTCCTTGCTTCGCCGCGCCGATTTCGCGATCATGATTCCACAGGATCTCAGGGCGGGATGGTCTCCCGGCCGGTCGCGTCTTACGGGGACTCCCCTCCGTCCCCATGTTCCGACCTCGCGCGCGGGCCGAGTCCTCGCCAGGTCGCACCGCTCTCTCCCCGCCGCGGAGGATTGTCTTCATGGGTTTGTTCACCCGCGCCCGAACGACGGCGGAAGCCCCGGCCTTTTCGCTTCCCGCCCGTCCGCCGCGTTCCCTGAGGCTGCCCCAGTCGCGCCTCGCGCTGGATTCGCTCGCCGTCCCCGCCGTCCCGCACGCGGCCGGCAGCGCCCTCCGCCGGCGCCCCGAGGCGGTCGCGCCGCGCACCGCCCCGGCCGTCCGTCCTGTTGCCGCGGAAGTGCCGAAGGTCGAAGAGCCGCGCGTGCCGGCCGTCGCCGCACCCGCGCTGACGGCCGTGATTCCGCCCGAGATCCTGGCGCGGGCCGAGGGCGCGCTGATCCTGCCGGCCCCGGCGCCCGTCTGGACGCCGGACGCGAGCGTCACGACCGCACCCGTCCTGACGCTGCCGGACGATCCGGTCGTCGCCGAAGCCCCGGCGCCGGTCCCGGCCGACGTGGAGCCCCCGGCCGACACGGAGGCGCGGCGGCAAGAAGAGACGTCCCCGGAGCCCGAGCCGGCGCGCGAGGAGACGCCCCGCCCCGAGCCGCGTCCCGCCCGGACGGTCGACGTCTTCAACGGGTCGGTGCCGGCCCGAGCCAGCGACGCCTCTTTTTTGGACCGGGAAAGTCCGCCGGTCGCGCAGCCGCTGTCGGCGGAGAAGATCGCCGCCGCCGACACGCCGTGGGACCGCGCGTCGGCCTTCGCGGCGGCCTGCCTCCTGTTCGGCAACGCCTGGCAGCGCGTCGACCCGAAGGCGGCCGGGCGCCCGGCGCACCTGGCGCCGAAACCCGACGAGGCGCCGACGACGTGAGGGGCTGTGTGGGCATGGCGGAAAGATCGGATTCAGATGGGCTCGCAATCCGACTCGATGACGTAGCCAATCGCTTTAATCACGTCCGGGCGGCGGCGTTGCGGAGCCCCGCGGCGCGGATGGCTCGCTGTCGTCGCTCGTCGTCCAACAATTCGCGGACGGTTTCGTAGTCCGCGGCCGGAACGAGGTAGTAGGAAGCGTTCGTCCGCGGGTCGATGACGCGCGACGGCACCTCCCCCCCCGTGTCAAGAACCTGCTGCTGTTGTGCGGTTAATTCGATGCTCATGGCCTCCTCCTTATGGGGCCATTCATTGTACCCGCCGACGTCCGGCGCCGTCACGTCGCCACGCCGTACTTCGCCGACGACGTGAGGGGGCGGCCGATCAAGACGTACTGACGGCCGGAGAGAGAATCGCCAGCAGCGCCGCGAGAATGCCTCCGACGTTGTCGATGTAAAGCCGGCCGCGGCCGAGCGTCACCGTCGGACCCTCCAGCCGCAAGAATTGCCACGCCTCTCCGGTCGTGACGCAGCCGTGGAAGGTCGTCAGCGACTCCCCCGCCCGCTCGTTGTACATCCGCGCCGCCACCATCTGCGCCACGCACGGCCCGATCCCGATCTCGATGTCGTTCTTCTTCGCCTCCACGACACAGAGCAGCGGGGCGCGCAGCCGAGGGAGCGGCTCGGACCGCGCCAGGAGGAAATCGCACTCGCCCTGCAGCCCTCGGGCCGCGTCGACGTCCAGCCGCTGCCCGGAATAAATCGCGATCGCGTTGCCCGTCATTTCACGGGCCGCCAGCAGGAGGGGCGCGACGAGGAACTCGCTCCGCGCCTTCTCGCTGACCAGGGAGAGTTGCATGGTGCGGCCGAGAAAGTCGTGGAGCCACGCGGGAACCTTCGCCGGGGTCAGGTCGACGAATAGGTCGCCGGGGTGGGTGATGACGCCGAGTTCCGCCTCCACCCGCTCGAGCGTGAAGTCCGTGTAGGCCATCGCGGTCCTCGCAGGGGCATGAGTAACACCGGAGATTCGCAGTCATCTTAGGAGATGCCGTGCCGTCACGTCGCCACGCCGTACTTCGCCGCCGCCTCGGGATGCACCTCCAGCCCCAACCCCGGCCGCTGCGGCGGTACGACCTTCCCCTCGACGAGGCGCGGCGGTTCCGCGAACGCCGGGAACAGCCACGGCATCCACTCGACCGCCGTCACGTTCGGCAGCCCGCACGCCAGATGCACCGCCACCTCCGGCAGCAAATGCGGCGTGATCGGCCGGTGGTGGAGGTCCGCCAGCGCCGCCACCTTCAGGAACGCCGTCAGCCCGCCGACGCGCGTCACGTCCGGTTGCACGACCCCCACGGCGCCGCGCTCCAGGTAGCGCTGGAACTCGTCGCGGCCGTACAAGGTCTCGCCGAGCGCGATGGGCGTTTCGAGCTGCAGCGCCAGGCGGGCGTGGCCGTCGACGTCCTCGCACGACAGCGGCTCCTCGAACCAGTCGGGGCGGATGTCCTCGTCGAGGAAGCGGCCGATGAGCAGCGCTTTGGCATAGTCGTAGCGCTGGTTGGCGTCGACGGCGAACCAGACCTCGTCGCCCAGCGCGTCGAAGACGCGCTGCAACCGGGTCGCGTCGGTCTCCGGCTCGGCGTGGCCGATCTTCATCTTGATGCCCATGACGCCCTGGCGCAGGTAGTCGCGGGCGCCTTTGACGATCTCGTCGGGGCTCATCCACAGCCAGCCGCAGTCGGACCCGTAGACCGGCGCCGCCTCGCGCGCCCCGCCGAGCAGCTTGTACAGCGGCAGCCCGGCGGCCTTGCCCTTGAGGTCCCACAGCGCCAGGTCGACGGCCGAGTAAGCGTGCTGCACCAGGCCGCGGCGGCCGACGCCCTGAAGGCGCCAGTAGGTCTTGGCGGCGAGGCGTTCGTGGTCGAGTGGGTCTTCGCCGACGACGAGCGGCGCCAGGTCGTCGTCGGCGATGGCCTTGAGGGCGCGGCCGCCGCCCTGCAGCGCGTAGGCGAAGCCGAGGCCGCGGTGGCCGGCGTCGGTGTCGAGGTGGACCAGCAGCAGGAAGACCGAGTCGAGGCGTTCGCCCCGGTGGTCGTCCGGCGGGGTGATGGGGCGCTCCAAAGGCAGGCGGAGGAGCTGGCTGTCGAAGCGGGTGATACGCATGGGAGGGGAGTTCTATCGTTTCACGGGGTCGGCCAATGGGCTACAGCGTTTGAACTTCGACGGGGACGAGGACGCCTTCGTCCCGCTGGCCGCGCGACAGGTAATTCAGCCGCTCGAAGCCGATGACGCGGCCCTGCTCGTCCTTCATCAGCACCATGTCGTCGTCGATCTCCTCACAGACGTGTTCGCGCTTCGGGTCGTCGAACCAGACGCTCAGCGTGTTGCCAGCCCGGTCGTAATAGACTCTCACTTTGTCCATAGCTCCCGCCCCTTACCGATTGCGGGTCAGCACGACCCGGTAGCCGAGAGGCGTCGTCACCGCGAAGATCTCTCTCCTCGCCATGATACAAACTCCCGCACGTCCGCGTACCGGCACTCGCGCTTCGGGCTAGTTGAGTCCTTCCGCCGTCGCCCGGGCGAGGACGCTGTGCCTGCGTCCGTAGAAGAAGTAGATCGCCAGGCCGAGGAGGAGCCAGACCAGCAGCCGCAGCCAGGTCATCGGCATCAGGAACAGCATCATGCCGAGGTTCACGAAGATGCCGAGCGGGGCGACGACGAAGAGGAGCGGCGTCCGGAACGGGCGCGGCGCGTCGGGCCGCTTGACGCGCAGGATCAGCACGGCGGCACACACGACGACGAACGCCATCGCCGTGCCGATGCTCACCATCTCCTCGAGGACTTCAATGGGCGTAATCGCCGACAGGATTGTCACGACGACGCCGGTGGCGATCGTCGAGACGTGCGGCGTGCGGAAGCGCGGGTGGACCGAGCCGAAAATGCTCCGCGGCAGCAGACCGTCGCGGGCCATTGCCAGGAAGATGCGCGCCTGGCTGAGGAACGTAATCAGCAGCACGCTGGTGATGCCGGCCAACGCCCCCGTGGCGATGATCCCCGTCGCGAGGCGCAGCCGCTCGTTGCCGGTGCGCTCGTACTCCCGGCGGAACGCCGCCGCGATGGCCGCCTTGGTGTCGATCTCGTTGTAGGGCTCCATGCCCGTGATGATCGCGGACACGGCGAAGTACAGCAGCGTGCAGACGACCAGCGAGGCGATGATGGCGATGGGCACGTCGCGCTGCGGCTTCTTCGCCTCCTCCGCGTGGGTGGAGATGGAGTCGAAGCCGATGTAGGCGAAGAAGACAAGCGCGGCACCGACCATGACGCCCGCGAAGCCGTAGGGCATGAACGACGACTTGCTGCTCTCGTTGTAGCCCCCCAGCCAGCGGTCAACGCCCAGCGTGCCGAGGAGGCCCCATTTCTCCGAGGCGCCTGCGGGGAGGTGGGCCTTCTCCACGGGCACCTCGAACCAGTTGCTTTTGCTCACATAGGCTACGCCGACGACGATGACGAACAAGACGACGGCCAACTTGATCCCCACGAGCAGGGCGTTGGTGCCGACACTCTCGCGGATGCCGATCACGAGGACGACCGTGCAGAGGACCATGATGACGACCGATGGCAGGTTGAGTTGCCAGCCGACCCCCCAGCCCTCCGCGTCGGAGTAGGTGAACGTGGAAGTGATGAGGTAAGGAGGGAGCACGTCTCCCGGGGCGCCGAGGATCGCTTTGAGGAATTCGTGGAAGTAGTTGGTCCACTCGGCGGCGACGACGGAGCAACTCATCGCGTACTCGAGGACGAGGTCCCAGCCGATGATCCAGGCGAACAGCTCGCCGAGGGTGGCATAGGCATAGGTATAGGCGCTGCCGGCGACCGGGACGGCGGAGGCGAACTCGGCGTAGCACAGGGCGGCCAGGGCGCAGCCGAGGCCGGCGACGAGGTAAGAGACCATAACCGCCGGGCCGGCGTCCTGGGCGGCGACGCGGCCGGTGATGACGAAGATGCCGGCGCCGATGATGGCGCCGACGCCGAGCGACGTCAGCGCGACCGGCCCGAGGACGCGGCGCAGCCGGTTGTCGTCGGCCATCTCCGCGTGCAGCCGCTCCAGCGACTTCTTCGCCCACAATTGTTGCCAGAGCATGAAATCTCCCATTTCGCTTGCGGTTTCGCGCCCGCGCCGCCGAGGCGCGGGCGCGAAACCGCAAGCGGCGAGAGCGCTAAGCCGCAAGCGCCTTGGAACGCAGCCGCCACACGAAATAGACCGGCACCCCCGTCAGCACCAGGAGCAGCCCCGGCCAGGTGAACTTCGGCCGCACGATCAGCAGGTCGAGCATGATCGCCGTACACAGGACGACATACAGCGCCGGCACCACCGGGTAGCCGAGCGCCTTGTACGGCCGCTCCGCCCCCGGCCGCGTCCGCCGCAGCACGAACAGCCCCGCCACCGTCAGAACGTAAAACAGCAGCGTCGCGAAGATGATGTAATCGAGCAGTTCGCCGTAAGTCCCCGTGAACAGCAGCACGACCGACCAGACCGCCTGCAACACCAACCCCCACGCCGGCACGCCGCGGGCGTTCAGCGTCCCGACGGAGTGGAAAAAGACTTTATCGTGCGCCATCGCCCAGTACAGGCGGGCGCCCGCGAGGATCAGGCCGTTGACGCAGCCGAACGTCGACACCATGATCGCGACCGCCATCAGCTTCACGCCGAGCCCCGGCGAGACGATCTCCAGCACGGCGGTGCCGACGCGGTCGTTCTCGGCGTGGGCGATGCCGCGCGCGAACGGCGTCGCCGCCCCCGCCGTCCCCTGCACCGGCAGCGCCGCCATGTAGGCGACGTTCGCCAGGACGTACAGCGTGACGACCAGGCCGACGCCGAGCAGCAGGCTCAAGGGCAGGTTGCGGCGCGGGTTGCGCATCTCGCCGGCGGTGAAGGTGACGCCGTTCCACGAGTCGGCCGAGAACAGGCCGCCGACCATCGCCCCGCCGAAGACCATCAGCACGGCCAGTGCCGCCGGCCCGCCGACGAGGCCGTGGACGTCGCCGAACGTCTTCGTCGCCGTCGCCCCGCCCCACGGGTCGGCGGTGTTCGCTTCGAGGGCGGTCCCGTTGGCGCCCACGGTCAGGCCGACGACGATCAGCGCCGCCAGGGCGAGCGTCTTCGTGACGGTGAAGACATTTTGAACCCACTTCCCCTCGCGCACGCCGCGGCAGTTGAGTGCCGTCAGCAGGACGATGACCACGACGCCGACGAGCTGGCCCGCCGTGACGACGAACTCCTTGCGGTCCAGCACGACGAGCGGCTCGTTCAGCCACGGCAGCGACATGCGCAAGACGACGGGCTCGGCGAAGACGTGGCGGAACAGGACGGCGACGGAGCCGGGACTCGTGTCGGTGCCGAGCGCCGGCGCCAGGACGCCGAGGAACTTGGCGAAGGCGACCGACACCGCCGCGATGAAGCCGGTCTGGATGACCAAGAACGCCGTCCAGCCGTAGAGGAAGGCGAACAGCGGACTGTACGACTCGCGAAGGTAGACGTACTGCCCGCCGGCCTGCGGCATCATGGCGGCGAGTTCGGCATAACTGAGGGCGCCGATGACGGTGATGACGCCGGTCAGCACCCAGACGGCGAGCAGCCAGCCCGACGAGCCGACGTCGCGGGCGATGTCGGCGGAGACGATGAAGATGCCCGAGCCGATCATGGTGCCGGCGACGAGCATGGTGCCGTCGAACAGGCCGAGGCGCTGCTGGAAGGCCGGCGCCTTGGCGGCGCCGGCCCCGGAGTCGGCCTTGCTCATACCTTGGCTCCCGCGTCGAGATGGCCGGCGGGACTGGCGCCGTGCTTGCGGATCTCGCCGCGCAGTTCCATGCCGAGCGTGCTGTGGTGGCGGCCGTAGAAGAAGTAAATGCACAGGCCGATCGCCAGCCAGACGACGAGCCGCAGCCAGTTGCCGACCGGCAGCGACAGCATGAGGATCAGGCAGCAGAGAATGCCGAGGACCGGGACGACGGGCACCATCGGACAGCGGAACGGCCGCGCCGCGCCCGGGTTGGTCTTGCGCATGATGAGTACGGCGCCGCAGACGATGATGAACGCGAACAGGGTGCCGATGTTGGCCAGTTCGAGCAGCGCCGTGATCGGCAGCAGGCCGGCGAGTACCGAGACGAAAGCGCCGATGGCGATGGTACTCTTCCAAGGCGTGCGGAAGGTTGGGTGGACGTCGGCGAAGAAGCCCTTCGGCACCAGGCCGTCGCGGGCCATCGCCAGGAAGACGCGCGGCCCGCTGAGCATCATGACCAGCAGCACCGAGGTGATGCCGGCGACGCCGGCGGCGGCAATCAGGAACTCGGCCCAGCCGATGCCGACTTTCTCGAAGGCGCTCGAGACGCCGGCGCCCTCGTCGATCTGGTTGTAGGGCACCATGCCGGTCAGCACGGCGACGACGGCGACATAGAGGACGGTGCAAATCACCAGCGAGGCGATGATGCCGATGGGGACGTCCTTCTGCGGGTTCCTCGCCTCCTCGGCGTGGGTCGAGACGGAGTCGAAGCCGATGTAGGCGAAGAAGATGATCGCCGCCCCCGCCAGCACGCCGAGCGGCTTGCCGGCGGCCTCGTTCCAGCCGACGCTCAGTTCCTTGAAGCCGAAGACGCTGAAGCCGCCGTAGCCGTTCGGCGCGAAATCGCGCGTCCAGTTCTCGGGGTTGATGTAGAAGGCGCCGACGATGATGACGAAGAGGACCGCCGCCACCTTGAGAAAGACCATGAAGGCGTTGAAGCCGGCCGACTCGGAAATGCCCTTGATCAGGACCGCCGTGACGATCATGACGATGAGGATGGCCGGGAGGTTAATCATGCCCTGGCCGAAAACGACCTCTTGGCCGTCAATCACGCGCTTAATAATGTTGGGTTCCAGTTCCCCTTTGGCCTCGTTAAAGGTATAAGGCGGGCCGGACAGGTAGCCCGGCAGGTAGACGTGGAACTTGCCGAGGACTTTCTGGAAGTAGCTCGACCAGCCGTTGGCGACGGTCGCCGAGCCGACGGCGTATTCCAGGACGAGGTCCCAGCCGATGATCCAGGCGAACAACTCGCCCATCGTCGTGTAGGCGTAGGTGTAGGCGCTGCCGGCGACCGGCGCCATCGACGCGAACTCGGCGTAGCAGAGGGCCGCGAAGACGCAGGTCATGCCGGCGGCGACGTAGGAGATCATCAGCGCCGGCCCGGCGATGTTCCGCGCCGCCGCCCCGGTCGAGACGAAGATGCCCGCGCCGATGATGGCGCCGACGCCGAGCGACGTCAGCGTCACCGGACCCAGCACGCGCTTGAGCCGGTGGTCGCCGGCCATCTCGTCGAGGAGGACCTTCAGCGACTTCGTCGCGAAGAGCTGTTGCTTCAATGACATGACGCGAGTCTCACCTTTGTTTAGCCGCACGCCCGCAGGGCGGCGCGGCCGGACCGCAGCCCTGCGGGCGTGCGGCTAAACACGAATCACTTGCTGTCGAGGAGGAGCGTCACCGGCCCGTCGTTGACCAACTCCACCTGCATCGTGGCGCCGAAGCGCCCCGTCGCCGTCGGCACGCCGAGCGCCTTGACGGCATCGACGAACGCCTCGTACAGAGGGATCGCCACCTCCGGGCGAGCCGCGTCGAGGAAACTCGGACGTCGCCCCTTCTGACAATCGCCATACAGCGTGAACTGGCTGACGACAAGGACGCCGCCGCCCATCTCCGCCACGCCGCGGTTCATTTTGCCGTCGGCGTCGGTAAAGACGCGCAGCCCCACGACCTTGTCCGCGAGCCAGGCGGCCGCCTCCTTCGTGTCGGTATGCGTCACCCCCAGGAGGACGAGCAAGCCTTGCCCGACCTCGCCGACCACGTCCCCGTCGATGACCACGCGGGCGCGGGCCACCCGTTGCACGACGGCTCGCATGACGCTCGACTCGCCCCCGACAGCCTCGTGTTTTCGTCCACTCGGGTGCAGATTATAGCACGGCGGCGCGGTTTCGACTTGCACGGATTTCCGCGAATTGTCAAATTAACGCCTTGGCGAACCTCCCCGCGTCCCCACAGGGATTCCTCCATGGCGCAACAGGACTACACGCCCTCCCAGCAGAAGATCATCAAGCGCTACTACGACAGCTCCGACACGCTCATGCGCCAGCGCCTGGCCGAGCTGGTCGGCGAACTGTACCTGACGCAGGGCAAGAAGCGGCAAAAGGCGTGGGAGAGCGCGGCGACGGCGATGCAGAAGCTCGGCGTGCCGCAGACGCGCATCGACCACCTCCTCAAACAGGACGACCCGACCCTTGTGGCGCAGCTCGTCAAGGAGCTGGAAGCCAAGAAATGACCCGCCTTGACGCGCCTCCCGCGCGTCGCCTATAGGGGCCTCCGCGCGCCCACCCCGCAGGACCGCCTCGCATGAACAGGAATTCCCACGACTCCCCCGCGCGCGGGCGCTTCCTCCTCCTCGTCGCCCTCGGCATGGTGGCCCTGCGCGTCTTGATCCACGACCACGTCTACTTCGCGCCGGAAGCGCCGCCCAACCACGACATGAGCGCCGGGCTCGCCTTCTTCTGCACCGGGATGCACTCGGTGCGGCTGACCGGCGACCTCCCCTGGTGGAGCCCCGTCGGCGACGGCGGCTGCGCCCAGTATTACCAGTCGTTCTTCTCGCCGCTCGCCCCGACGACGAGCCACGTCGTCTTCCTCGGCTGGGCGCAGCTGATTCGCCTCCTCGCCCTCGTCGGCGTCGCGGTCCCCGAGTATTACCAGTACCTCGCCGTCAACTTCGTCCTGCTGCCTTTCCTGGCCGCGTGGGCCTTCGCCCTCTTCGCCAGCCTCCTGTTCCGCCGCCGCGCCACCGTCGTGCTGGTGACGACCGCGTGGGCGCTGTCGGGCATCGGCGTCTGGAACTCGGCGTGGTTCTACTTCCAGGAGCCGTTCACGCTCTTCCTGCTGCTGTCGGCGTGCCTCGCGGCGCTGCGCCGGCCGACGCCGCGGCGGCTGCTGCTTCTCGTCGGCGCCGCCCTGATCCAAATCGTCTCGGTCAACTACTGGACGCTGTACAACACCTTCTTCGTCGTCGCCGTGCTGGGCGGCTACCTGGGGACGCACCCGATCCAGGCGCGGCGCCTGTTCCGCCGCGCCTGGCAAGCCGTCGCGGACCGCCCGAGGACGGCGACGGCGCTGGGCCTCGGCGTGCTGGCGACGCTCGCCTTGTGGGGCGTGCTGCTCGGCTCCGTGCTGCGCGAGCAGTCGAAGGCTTACGTCCGCACGGCGGGCTCTTTCTCCACGGTCGACGCCTACAATCGCGTGCAGGAGATGCGTCAGTACACGCTGGAGTTGTTCAACCCGAACGTGATGCGGCCGCTGCGCGCCTACCCGGTGCTGAACGAGGTCCACAACGCCCGCTACATCGGCTGCGTGCTGCTGCCGCTCTTGCTGCTGTTTCCGCTGCGCCGCTGGCGCCGGCAGGACCGCTGGCTGGTGCTGGCGGCGCTCGGCGTGCTGGTCGTCTGCCTCGTGCCGCCGTGGCTGCTGGGGGCGTGGAAGCTGATTCCGCAGATGGACCGCATCCGCCACCTCTTCTATTTCTACACGCAGTACTGGCAGATCATGGGAGTGCTGCTGGCCGGGGCGAGCTTCGACGCGCTGCTGCGGCAGCGGTACGGCACCGAGGAAAGGCGTCGCCTGGTCGGGGCGACGGGAGGGCTGTGCGCTTTGTTGGTCGTGCTGCTGATCGTCCTCGGAGCCACGACGCAGTTCTTCGCCAGCGAGGACGTCCACCTGCAAGGCAACCTGCACTTCGCGCTGCTGACGCTGGCGACGTCCGCGGCGCTGCTGCAAGCGCTGTGGCACCCCGGCCGCCGGGGGTGGGCGACGTTCGCGACGGTGGCGCTGGTGCTGCTGGTCACCGACCTGAGCAAGTATTACTGGGAGGTGAGCGGCATCGACCGCGTCTTCACGCGGCGCCACTTCCACCAGTACGACAAGTTCCCGCCGGAGGTGCGCGCGACGCTGTGCCGCCCGTGGCGGGCTCTCGACCCGGCTCGGGGGTGGGATGGCGGCTTGCCGGACAACCTGCCGATCGGCAACGACTTCTGGCCGAGGAACGCCTACCTGTTGCCGAAATCGGCCCTGCCGCTCCTGGCCGCGCCGATGTTCACCTGTCGCGCCCTGGAAGGGGCGCCGGTGAGCTTCAGCCCCGAGGCGCGCTATCTGACGACGGCGGCGGAGGCGGTTCGCGCCGCCGAGGACGACCCGTCACTCGTCGTCGATGACGCGGTGCTGCTGGTGCAGGAGCCGCCGGAGCCGCCGTCGGCGGGGGACGGAGCGGGGGGCGCGTTCGCGTACCGTTTCCTGACGTGCGACTACAACGGCTTCGCGCTGGAAGTGACGGCGCCGCGCTCGGGCTGGGTTTACCTGCGCCAGCTGCACGACCCGCTCTGGCGGGTGACGGTCGACGGCCAGCCGGTGAAGGCCATCCCGGCGCTGTTCGCCGGCACCGGCGTGCCGCTGAGCGGCGGCGCTCACGTCCTACGCATGGACTATCGCCCCCTGGCGCGACGGCTGTACTGGCCCGCCGGCCTGCTGCTGGAAGGAACGCTCGCGGCGTTGGCGGTCGCGGCGGCGCGGTCCGCCTCGGCGCGGGCGGTGCGGCAAGAGAAGGAGCCGAGGATCACCCGTGAGCCTCACCGGCAGGCGGCCTGAGAGACACGATCTTCCCAGCGTCGGCCCGCGCGGCCCCCAAGCCAGTAAGGAGGCACCCCCGTGCGTCTGACGCTGCGAACCCTGCTCGCCGACCTCGATATCCTGTAAAACGCGCACGCTTGAGCAGCCGCCGGTCTCCGGTTACTATATCCCTTGTCCTGTCCGCTCCACCCCGCCAACCGCGCTCGACCTGACTCCGCCGGGCGCTTTGCGACAGGCCGAGAGGCGATCTCGCATGAACCGCTCTGTCCTCCTCCTCGGAACGCTTCTCACCCTCGCGGGCCGCGCGCGGGCCGGCGAGTCGCCCCGGCCTGTCGACTTCGAGCGCGAGGTGCGGCCGCTGCTCGTCAGAAGCTGCGTCCCCTGTCACGGCGCCGCCAAGCAGAAGGGCGGGTTACGCCTCGACGACCGCGCCGAGGCGTTCAAGGGCGGCAACGCCGGCGCCGTTCTGAAGCCCGGAGACGCCGCGCACAGCCGGCTGTTTCGCGCCGTCGCCGGCCTCAACGCGGAGATGAAAATGCCTCCGGAGGGCAGGACGCCTCTGACTGCCGCCGAGGTCGCCCTGCTCCGCGCCTGGATCGACCAGGGGGCGAAGTGGCCGAAGGGCTCCGCCGCGGCCGTCGCCCGAACGCCGGCGACGACGCACTGGGCGTTCCTGCCGGTCCGACGCCCGCCGCCGCCCGCCGTGGCCGACGCCCGCCGAGTGATCAACGAGATTGATCGGTTTATCCTTCGGCGGCTGGAAGCCGAAGGGATCGCCCCGTCGCCCGAAGCCGACCGCGCCACGCTTATCCGCCGTCTGTCCCTCGACCTGCTCGGCCTGCCGCCGTCGCCCGCCGAGGTGACGGAGTTCGTCGAGGACCGCCGGCCCGACGCCTACGAACACCTTGTGGAGCGCCTGTTGGCGTCGCCGCACTACGGCGAGCGCTGGGGCCGCCACTGGCTCGACGCCGCCCGCTACGCCGACAGCGACGGCTACGAGAAGGACAGCGGACGGCCGCACGCCTGGCGCTACCGCCACTGGGTCATCGACGCGCTCAACCGCGATCTGCCGTTCGACCGCTTCGCCGTCGAGCAACTCGCCGGCGACCTGCTGCCCGGCGCGACGACCGAGCAAAAAGTCGCGACGGGCTTCCACCGCAACACGCTGACCAACCGCGAGGGCGGCGTCGACCAGGAACAGTTCCGCGTCGAGCAGGTCATTGACCGCACCAACACGACCGCCCGCGTCTTCTTCGGCGTCACCCTGGGCTGTGCCCAGTGTCACGACCACAAATACGACCCGTTCTCGCAGCGCGATTACTACGCGATGTTTGCCTTCTTCGACGGCGACAAGGAAATCGACATCCCCGCGCCGCTGCCGGGCGAGCCGACGCCGCCGCCGCCGCCCGTGGCGGACGCCAAGGACAAGGGTAAGAAGCCAGCGCCGCAAGGCACGCTGGCCCAGACGCTCGCGCAAGGGCCGGGGCGCAAGACGCGCGTCCTGATCCGCGGCGATTTCCTGCGCCCCGGCGCCGAAGTCCGGCCCGCGCTCCCCGCCGTCTTCTCTCCCCTCTCCCCTTCGGGGAGAGAGGTTGTGGGTGAGGGGACAAAGCCGACGCGCCTCGACCTCGCGAACTGGGTCGTCGATCCGAAAAATCCGCTGACGGCGCGGGTGACGGTCAACTGGGTGTGGCAGAAGTTCTTCGGCCGCGGCCTCGTCGCGACGCCGGAAGACTTCGGGGCGCAGGGCGAGGCGCCGTCGCACCCCGAACTGCTCGACTGGCTCGCGGGCGAATTCGTGCGCCAGGGCTGGAGCCTGAAGGGCCTGCACCGGCGGATCGTGACGAGCGCGACCTACCGCCAGTCGTCGAAGGTGAGGGCGGACCTGGCGGCGCGCGACGCGCTCAACGTGTTGCTGGCACGGCAAAGTCGTCTGCGCCTGGAAGCCGAGGTGTTGCGCGACGAGGCCCTCGCGGCGAGCGGTTTGCTGTCGCACAAGGTCGGCGGGCCGAGTGTGCGCCCGCCGCAGCCGGCGGGCATCAGCGAACTGACCTACGCCGGCAGCGCCAAGTGGGTCGAGAGCAAGGGGCCGGACCGCACCCGGCGCGGGCTGTACACCTGGTTCCAGAGGACGAGCCCGTACCCGATGCTACTGACATTCGACGCTCCCGACTCGAATGTCTGCCAGGTCCGCCGCGAGCGCTCCAACACGCCGCTCCAGGCACTGACACTGCTCAACGACCCGGTTTTCGTCGAGTGCGCCCAGTCCCTGGGGCGGCGCCTCGTCGCCGAAGTCCCGGCCCGGAGCGCCAGCGAAGGCGTGAGTCACGAGCGCATCCGGCACGGCTTCCGACTGTGCGTAGGCCGCGAGCCGATCGCGGAGGAAAGCGACCGCCTGGCTCGTCTGTTCGAGGATCTGCACGCCCTTTGCAAGGCGAAGCCCGAGGCGGCGGCGAAATTACTCGGCGGGTCAAAGCCGGCCGGCGCGGACGTCCCCGAGGCGGCGGCGTGGGTCGCCGTGGCGCGGGCGCTGCTGAACCTGGACGAGTTCGTCACACGGGAGTGAGAGTCCCCGGCTTGCCGTTTCGCGCCCGCGGCCGCCGCGGCGCGGGCGCGAAACGGCAAGCCGAATCGAAGCCGGAGAATGAGCGATGCACCCGGTCCTGGAATCCTCGTCCCGGTCGCGCCGCGACTTCCTCACCTCCGCCGCCAGCGGCGCCGGCCTGCTCGCGCTCGCCTCGCTTCTCCGCGACGACGGCCTCCTCGCCGCCGAAACGGGGGAAAGAAATCCCCTCGCGCCGAAAGCGCCTCCCTTCGCCCCGAAGGCAAAAGCCTGCATCTGCTTCTACCTCGAAGGCGCCCCGAGCCAGGTCGACCTCTGGGACCCGAAGCCGAAGCTCAACGAACTGCACGGCCAGAAACTGCCCGAGTCGATGACCAAGAGCGTGCGCTTCGCCTTCATCCAGAAGGAGACGGCGCGGCTCATGGGCAGCCCGCGCACGTTCAAGAAACACGGGCAATGCGGCGTCGAGTTATCCGACTTCCTGCCGCACCTGGCGACGTGCGCCGACGACATCGCCTGGGTGCGCTCGATGCACACCGAGGCGTTCAATCACCACCCCGGCCAACTCTTGATGACGACGGGCGTCTCGCAGTTCGGCCGCCCGAGCATGGGGTCGTGGCTGACGTACGGCCTCGGCAGCGCGTCGCGCAACCTGCCCGGCTACGTCGTCCTGACCGCCGGCCGCGGCCCTTCCGGCGGCACCACGACGTGGCACAACGGCTTCCTGCCGTCGACCTACGCCGGCGTGTTGTTCCGAAGCCACGGCGATGCGGTGCTGCACCTCGGCAACCCGCCCGGCCTCGGCGACGACATGCAGCGCAAGACCGTCGAGGCCCTCGGCGACCTGAACCGCCGCCGTCACGACGACATTCGCGACCCGGAAATCGAGAGCCGCATCGCCGCCTACGAATTGGCCTTCCGCATGCAGTCGGCGGCGCCGGAGCTGATCGACCTGTCCGGCGAGACGAAGCAGACATTGGAGATGTACGGCGTCGGCCGCGACGACCCGAAGGACAAGGGCGGCCGCGGCGGCGGCAAGGGCGTCTACAACCAGTTCGCGACCAACTGCCTGCTGGCGCGGCGCCTCGTCGAGCGCGGCACGCGCTTCGTCAACCTGTACCACGCCTCCTGGGACCACCACAGCGACCTCGACCGCGAACTGGCCTTCAACTGCGGCATGGCCGACCGCCCCGTGGCCGCCCTCCTTAAGGATCTCAAACAGCGAGGACTGCTCGACTCGACACTGGTGCTGTGGATGTCGGAGTTCGGGCGGACGCCGCTCGGCGAGAACCGCGGCGGCAGCACGAACGTCACCGGCCGCGACCACCACCCGTTCGCCTTCACGCTGTGGATGGCCGGCGGCGGCGTTCGGGCGGGCACAGTCCTCGGCAAGACCGACGAGATCGGCTGGGGCGTCGTCGAGGACCCCGTCCACGTCAACGACCTGCACGCGACGATCTTGCGGCTGTTCGGCTTCGACCACCTGAAGTTGACGTACCGCTTCCAGGGTCTGAATTATCGGCTGACGAACCTCGGCGGCAAGGCGGTCGACAAGCTGTTGGCGTGACGGGGGCTCGGTCAGCCGCCGCGCAGCTCCAACGTGTATTCCCAGAGATCGAATTCGTCCTTACGGCGAGTGAATCGGAAGTCGCGCCGGAAGACCTTCGAGCGCTGCCAGCCGCCCTTAACTGGCGCCGCGACGTAGCCGTTCTTGCGCCAAAGCAGAATCCGGAAGTCGATTTCCTCGCCACGGGCGTCGACCAGCCAGTACTCCGGGATGCCGGCCACGTGGTAGGCGTGGCGCAGTTTGTCGGTGTCCTTCTGGACGGAACTGTCGCTGACCACTTCGAGAACCCAGTCAGGGGTGCCTTGGAGTTCCCAATACCGCCCCGGTTGTCCCTCGCGCGGGACGAAACGGGCGCGCTTCGACCGGAGACTGGAGCGGCTCAAGAAGCAAGCGTCAGGGTTGTTGGAAACGCCGGCGTCTTCGTTGGTAATCAGGCCGCCGTCGGGATAGAACTTCCCCAGTTTCTCGTCACGTACGAGCGCGCCGACGACCGTGTAGACTTCGCTCTTAACGGCTATGTGAGCTTCCCATTCTTCGTTGCTCATGTCGATGTAGACCTCACCGTCGAGGAACGCGGCGCGGACGTGTTCGGGGAAGTCGGGGGACGTGGCCCAGGCGCGGAACCCCGCGAGGGTCGAGGCGTTGGCGGGCATGCGGAAGGAAAAGCGATCCGCCGGCCCGGAGACGGGCAAGGGCGCGGGCGCCGGGCGACGCCGCTTCGTGGGAGCAGTTGCCATGTCAGAGCCCCTCCTGAAAGGGAGACCACGAACGAACAGCCTTCGGCGTTGTTGACAGCGGTGTCACTTACCCCGGCGGCCAGCCGAGCGCCCGCCCGCCGAGCAGGTGCATGTGCAGGTGCGGCACCGTCTGGCCGGCGCCCTCCTTGCAGTTGATGACCAGACGGTAGCCGTCCGCCAGGCCGAGCTGCGCCGCCAATTTGACGGCGACGACGTGCAGGCGGCCGAGCAGTTCGCCGTCCGCCTCGGTCAAGGCGTCGTGCGTCGCGATCACCTTCTTCGGGATGAGGAGGACGTGGACCGGCGCCTGCGGGTTGACGTCGTGGAACGCCATACACAGGTCGTCCTCATAGGCGATCTTCGCGGGAATCTTCTTCTCGACGATCTTCAGGAAAATGTTGTCGGTCATCATGGTTCGGTCTCCTTGGCGCTGACTACAATAGCGGCTCGTGCTTCGGGCATCAACGGCGGCGCGGCGGGGGTTCGTCATGGCGTGGGTCGTCGGCGTCGACGAGGCGGGGTACGGGCCGAACCTCGGCCCCTTCGTTATGACCTCCGTCGCCTGCCGCGTGCCGGACGACCTCGCCGGCGCCGACCTGTGGCACGTCCTGCGTGCCGCCGTCCGCCGCCCCGAGGACGCCGCCGACGGCCGCCTGCCCGTCGGCGACTCGAAGGCCCTCTACTCCCGCGCCGCCGGCCTCGTCGCCCTGGAAACCACCGTCCTCGCCGCCCTCACGCCCGACGACGGCCCTCTGCCCCTTCAGCGATACCTCGATCCTCTTTGTCCTTCGGCCCGTGCGGCGCTGGGAGGCGAGCCGTGGTACCACGGCTCGACCGCGCTGCCGGTCGAAGCCGCCCCGGACGTCATGCCGGCGGCGCGCGCGCGCCTGGCTCGGACCCTCCGCGACGCCGGCGTCACCTGGGGTCAGGCGCGGAGCGTGATCGTCTGTGCGGGGCGCTTCAACGCGCTCGCCGACGCGGCCGGGTCGAAGGGCGCCGTCCTCGGGCACGCGCTGGCGGAACTCGTGCGGCACAACTGGGGACTGGACGGGGAGGAGGAGTCGTTGTCGTTCTTCGTCGACAAGCACGGCGGCCGCAACACCTACGCCGCCCTGCTCCAGGACGCGGTGCCCGAGGGCATGGTCGTCGCCCACCAGGAGGGCATGGCGCGGAGCGTCTATAGTGTGTGCGGCGTGAAGCGGCCCGTGCGCTGGACGTTTCAGCCGCGCGCCGACGCCGAACACTTCTGCGTCGCCCTGGCGTCGATGGTCAGCAAGTACCTCCGCGAGCTGCTCATGGGAGAGTTCAACGCTTTCTGGAGGAAGCACGTCCCCGACCTGAAGCCGACCGCCGGCTACCCGTCGGACGCGAAGCGCTTCTACGAGGCGATCCGCCCGCTCTTGCCGGGGCTCGGCCTGGGCGAGGACGCGGTCTGGCGGCGCCGCTGACCCGCCGCAAGCGGCCCGTCAGCGCGGCACGACCCACGTCCCCGCCAGACGGTCGTGCGGCCCGCGCGCGGGGAACAGGATCGCCAGCGCGACATACCCCGGCAGCAGAGCCACGCCGAGCCACCACGTCACGAACGCCATCGCGCTCGCCCACGCCGCGGGGGCGCCCGCCTGCCACGACGTCCAGTAGACCGCCCCGAGCCACGCCGAGCCGCCCAGGAGAACCATCGGCGGCAGCCAGACGAGGAAGGTTCGACTGGCGCAGAGGAATCGCCCCGCGCGGCGTCCGTCGCGCGTCACCAAGTCCAACCCGGCGAGGCGCAGACTCAGACCGCCGCGCAGCAGTAAACTCCAGACGAACCACAGCGCCGGCGCGAACCCCACGGTTATCAGTTCGCCTATCAGCGGCGCGTCGTAGTCGCGGACGACCGGCCGAATCATCCCTCGCGCCGAGGCGCGGTAGGCGGAGAGCGCGGCCCGCCGCTCGGCGGTCGCTTGCAGAACGGGCAACGCTTGTTGCTCGATCAGGCCGGAGTAGCCGCGCCCGAGCGTCCCCAAATAGTCCCGCTGCGCGTCGCGGAGCCGGACCCGCTCGTCCCTAGCCGCCTCGACGCGCTCGGCCAGTTGCCGGTCGCCGCGGAGTTGGGCCAGTGCCGTCAGGCGAGAGCCGGGAGCCGGGCCGAGCGCGGTGACGACGAAGTCCCGCTCCGCCCCCTCCTTGACCGCCTGCAAGACGGCGTCCGCTTCCATGACCTCGGTTGAGGCTCGAACCGCTTCAAAGATCGGCCTCATCGCCGATGCGAACAAGACGCAGAGTCCGAAGAGGACGAAGACGCCAAACAGGGCGGCCTGCGCCGTCCGCCGCGGCCGCGTCACTTCGGCCGGCTGACGACCGTTTTCGGCCAGCGCTTCGCGGAGGGCGCCGAGACTCTTGAAGGGCCGGCGGACGCCCAGGAGGCGGTCGACCAGAGGCCGGGCGTGCAGCGGCAGCGGGGCGCGGACCGGCGCGGGGGGCTCGCCGGCGGCGCGCGGCTTCCCCTCCAGGGCTAGGGTCGCCGCCTCGACCAGAAACGCGGCGGCGCGCTCGTCGGGCGGAAGGTCGGATTGCGTTGGGCTCGCGCCGGTGAGGGCGACGTCGACCAGTTGCACGCCACCCTGTTCGTCGACCCACACCTGCTCCGGGCCGAGCCGCGGCGGCAGCGTCTCGTCCGCGCGGGCGGCGTCCAGTTCGCCGGCCAACTCTTCCAGCAGCGGCCGGACGTAGCGCCACGGCAGCGGTCCCGCGGCGGCGATCCAGTCGGGCAGCGGGCAGCCGCGCGGCACGGGGAAGGCGTCCCAGCGGTGGTCGCCCTCGACGCCGCCGGCCAGCCAGCGCAGCCGCGCGGCACGACCCAACTCGCGCCGCGCGGCGCGTAGCGGCGGCTCCGCGCTCGGTCGCACCCAGAGCAGCACTTGCCGCCCTAGAGTCGGGTCCTCGCCGAGCAACACCGTCCCCGCGCCGGCCTGCCCGAGCGAGCCGCGCACCTGGAAGGGTCCGACGCGGCCCGGCCCGCCGGGCAACGGCGCACTTTCCTCGCCGAGGCGGCGCGGGCGAAGGGCGCGGCGTTCGTCCGGCCGCGGCAAGGTGATGACGCGGGTGCCGCTCGCCCACTCGTGCAGCCCGCGGTAGCCGTTCCGCGCCCGCATCGAGCCGAACAGGAGGCCCCAGCCGACGGCGTACAGCGGGTACTGCGCCAGCGCGACGGCGAGGAAGCGCCAGTCCCGCGCTAACTTCATCGGGTCGGCCATCGCCTCGCGGCCGAAGAACGCCAAAAAGAGGAATTGCGTGCCGATCGCGCCGAGGAAACAGAGCGGGTAGAAGACGAAGGTACGCGCCAGACCCCTTCCGAGACCGGGCAGGTCGTTGTTCGCCGTCCGCACCCGCAACCCCAGTGCCCGCTTGCCGAGCGAGGCGTCGCCCCGCCCTTCCATCAGGGTAAAGTAGAGAATAAATATCGTCGGTCCCAGGAGCATGTAATCGAATCGCAGGGTAAACGACGGGTTGAAGGCGTTCCTCACGTCGCCCGTCAGCAGCAGGGCGAAGAGACAGCGGACGGCGGCCCCGACCGGCCAGATGACGAGGCAATCGAGCAGCAGCGCCACGAAGCGCGTGCCCAGGCTCGCCGGCGACTCCCGCCCCGGCGCGAACGGCAGCAGGGCGAGGCGGAATTCCTCCAGGTCGCGCCAGCGCCGCGAGCGGTCACGCTCCAGCCCGCGCAGGATCACGCGCTCGAGCGTCCCCGGCACGTCCGGCCTCTTGTCGCGCAGCGGCGGCGGGTCGTCGGCGACGATGCGCGCCAGCGTCGCGGCGGCGTCGCCGGTCTGGAACGGCGCGCGGCCGACGAGCAGCGTGTACAGCGTGGCCGCCGCCGCGTACAGGTCGCTCTGCCGGTCGGCGCGCTCGCCGCGCACCTGCTCCGGCGCGGCGTACAACACGGTGCCGAGGAACGCCCCGGTGCGCGTGATGTGCAGCCCGCCGGACAGCGAGCGCGACAGGCCGAAGTCGCCGATTTTCACGCGGCCGTTCGCCTCCAGGAAGCAGTTCGACGGCTTGACGTCGCGGTGGATGACGTCGAGGCGGTGCGCCTCGCGGAGCCCCTCGATGACGTCGAGGATTTTCGCGACCGCCTGTCGGGGAGAGAGCGGTCCGTCGCTGTCGAGGAGGTCTTGCAACGTCGGGCCGGGCATCAGTTCCATGACGATGTAAGGTCGGCCGTTGGCCTCGTCGGCGGCGAGGACGAAGACGCAGCGCGGGTGGCTGACGGCGCTGGCGAGGCGCCCCTCCTGGCGGAAGCGGTCGACGGCCTCCGGCGAGGCGGCGTAGTCGCGCGCGATCAGCTTCAGCGCGACGTGCCGCCCGGTGGCCGTCTCCTCCGCCTCGTAGACGGTGCCCATGCCGCCGCAGCCGAGCGTCCGCAGCAGGCGGTAGCCGCCGATGACTTCCGGCACGTCGGCGGCCGGGGGCACGGCGGGCGCAAGAGGGAGGTCGGTCGGCGCCAGCGTCTCCGCCTCGCTCGCTTTCGGCAGCGGAGGGGAGGTGTCCTTGAGGGCGCTACCGCAATAGGCGCAAAACGAAGGCGGGTCGCCCGAGAAGTCGAGAACCTTGCGGCAGCGCGAACATTGCAATTGCATGGCCGATCTCACCTCGGGACCAGGACTGTGCCGGCGAGCCAATCGAGCGGGCCGCGCGCCGGGCGCCGGAGGGCCAGCGCGGCATAAGTGGGCAGTAGCGCCAGGCCGAGCCACCACAGCGCCCACGAGAGCAAAGCGAGCCCGGCCCGCGCGGCGCCGGCCTCCCAACCCTGCCAGTACTCGACCTCCAGCCAGAGCGACGCGGTGAGCAGGGCGGCGAAGGGCGTCCAGACGAGCAGCGTGCGCCAGGCACACCGCCACCGCGCCGCGGGCCTTCCGTCGAGGCCCACCAGGGCCAGGCCGCTCAGGCGAAAGTTCAGGCCCCCGCGCCAGAAGAAGTTCCAGACCAGCCAGATAGCCGGCACCGACCAGAGGAAATACGTCGCGAAACGGGCGTCCTCTTCGTAGGGACGGACACGCCGCTGGGTGCGGCGATCCGCCTCGCGGCGGAAGCCGCCGTCCGGACCTTGCTCCCCCTCGGCCAGGAGGTCGGCCTGGATGCCCTGGACCACCACCCCCTTCAGGACACGGCCCACCCAACCCAGGGATCGCGTTTGGGCGTCGTAGAGCGCGCGTTCGCGGGCCAGCGCCTCGTCGAGCCGCTCCGCCGCACGGAGGTCGGCGTCGAACTGGGCGAGCGCGCCCAGCCGCGCCGCCGGCGCCGGGCTCAGCGCCGCGACGGCGAGCTGCCACACGGCCCTCCGCTCCAGCCCCGCGCGGACGCGCTCGCCGCGTTGCACGGCCCCCCAGGTCTCCGCCGCCTCCGTGGGCGTGGTGGTGCCGCCCGCCAACATGCAGAACAGGCCGGCGAGTGTCAGCGCGGCGAGGACGGCCAACTGAACCGTCCGCCGGGCGCGATTCACTTCCGAGGGGCGGTCGCGGATCTCGCCCAAATCCTTCCGCCACGACGCGAGTTTTTTATACGACTTTTCCTTCCCGATAAGGCGGTCGAGCAGGGGCCGGGCGTGAGAGGGCAGCGGAGCCCGAACCGTCTCGCCGGCGTCTCGCGGCCGTCGCGGCCGGCCTTCGAGGGTCAGCACCGCCGTCACGCGGACCAGGTCCAGGGCACGGCCGTCCCCCGCCGCCTCGCCCTTGGTCTCCGTCCGTACCGGCGACAGCGGCACGTCCATCAGCCGTACCTGGCCGCCCGCGTCGACCCAGACCTGTTCGGTCGCGAGGCACTCCGGGAGCGTGTCGTCGTCGCGGGCGGCGGCAAGTTCCTCCGTGAGTTGTTCCAGCACCGTGCGCGCCTCGCGCCACGGGCGCGGCCCCGCTCCCTCGACCCAGTCAGACAGCGGACACCCCGTCGGCGCCGGGAAGGCGTCCCAGCGTTCGTCGCCCTCTTCGCCGCCGGCAAGCCAGCGCAGCCGCGCGGCGCGCGCGACGTCGCGTCGAGCCGGCGGCAACGGGGCCTCCCCGCGCGGCCGCAGCCACAGGATCACCGGACGCCCGAGCGCCCGGTCCTCGCCGAGCAGTACGGACTGCGTGCCGTGCCGGGCCAGAGCCCCGCGCACCTCGAAAGGTCCGATACGAACCGGAACGGCTTCTTCCCGCGCGACGTGACGCTCGAGAAGGCGAGGTTGCACGGGCCACGTCTCGGGCGGAGGCGGCAGGCTGACGACGCGCGTACCGCTCAGGAACTCGTGGAGCCCGCGGTAGCCGTTCCGCGCCCGCATCGGACAGATCAGCAGGGCGACGCCCAGGCAGTAGAAAAGCAGCGAGTAGTCGGCGGCCCAGGGCACGAGCGCGTCGGCCATGCTTCCGGCGGCGAGGACCCCGACGAACACGGCGGCGCGCGCCGCCCCGCGCCCGAAGCCGGTGACGTCTCCCCCCGACGCCCGGCGCACGCGCAGGCCGAGCGCCTTCTTACCGAGGGAGGCGTCGCCGACCGCCTCGAAGAGCAGGAAGTAGAGGAGGGTGGCGAGTTCCCCGAAGAGACGCCCTTCGGGCCGGGTCAGCGCCGCCGGGTCGGAGAGGCTGGCGGCGTCGGCGGCGGTCGCGAAGACGTAGAGGAGCCAGGTAGCGATCGCGAGGACGTTCGCGAGGATCTGGTCGATCAGGGCGGCGGCGAAGCGCGCGGCGGGATTCGGGTAAAGCGCGGCTCCCGGCGCGAACGGTAGGAGCGCCTGACGAAACTCCTCCAGGTCGGGCCAGCGGCGGGCTCGGTCGCGCTCCAGCCCGCGCAGGATGACCCGCTCCAGCGCCGCCGGGACGTCGGGCCGAGCCGGCCGCAGCGGCGGCGCGTCGTCGGCGACGACTCGTGCCAGCGTGGCGGCGGCGTCGCCGGTCTGGTGCGGCGCCCGCCCGGCGAGCAGCGTGTAGAGCGTCGCCGCCGCCGCGTAGAGGTCGCTCTGTCGGTCGGCGCGCTCGCCGCGCACCTGCTCCGGCGCGGCGTAGAGCAGCGTCCCGAGGAACGCCCCGCTGCGCGTCATGGGGGCGTTTTGCGCCAGCGACTTCGACAGGCCGAAGTCGCCGACCTTGACGCGGCCGTCGGCGTCGAGGAAGCAGTTCGACGGCTTGACGTCGCGGTGGATGACGCCCAGGCGGTGCGCCTCGCGCAAGCCGTCGAGGACGTCGAGGATGCGGGCGACGGCCTGTCCGACCGGCAGCGGGCCGTCGCGGTCGAGGACGTCCTGCAAGTTCGGGCCGGGCATCAGCTCCATGACGATGTAGGGCCGCCCGGCGTCCTCGTCGGCGGCGAGGACGAAAACACAACGCGGATGGCTGATGGCGCTGGCGAGGCGGCCTTCCTGGCGAAAGCGCTCGACGGCGTCGGGCGAGTCGGCGTATTCCTCGGAGATCAGCTTGAGGGCGACGCGACGGCCGCCGACGATTTCCTCGGCCTCGTAGACGGCGCCCATGCCGCCTTCTCCCAGGCGGCGCAGCAAGCGATAGCCGCCGACGACATCGCCGACCGACCCCGCTTCGCCGGGCGCGGGCGCCGACGGCGGCAGGGTCGCCGCCTCGCTGACGGGCACGGCAGGCGGCGCGACCGTCGGCGCCAGTGCGTGTCCGCAATAGGCGCAGAAGGAGGGCGGATCGCCCGAGAACTCCAGGATGTGATGACAGCGCGGGCACCGCAATGACATGAGCGAGCCTCCCGGCAGGGCAAGTCCGCCGTCAGCCCGGCCCGTAAAACGGCTCCGCCGGCAGTCCGGTGCGCGCCCGAACGAGGTTGACGATCGCGTCCACCTCGGCGTCACTTAACGAATCGACAAACGCCTCCGCCGGCTCGCGGGCCACGGTGTAGACCTGCACTAATTTGATTCGTCCCCCGGTCGTCTGAATTTCGTTGAGGCGGTCGCAAAACGCCTCCAACTCGGCCGGCGGGGGGGCGTCGCCGCGCAGGCGGAGGAACAGCGCCTGGATGACGAGCGGACGGACTCGTGCCGCCTCGGCGATGTTGTCGAGGACGCGCCGGAACGGGATCGTCGTGCGGTCGATTTGCTGATAGTACGCCTCGGTGCCGGCTTCGAGCTTCGCCCAAATTTCACCGTCGTTGGCGTCGAGGACGGCGAGCGCCTCGCGCACCGGCGGGCGGTGCAACATCGTCGCGTTGGTGATGAGGACCATCTTGACGTCGTCGAGTCCGTGCGTCCGCTTCAGGTCGGCGGCGGCGCGGACGACGTCGAGGAAGCGCGGATACGTCGTCGGCTCGCCGTCGCCGGAGAACGCGATGTCGTTGAGGCGGCGCAGCGCCGGCGGCGTCTGTGCGAAGCGCTCGTGCTCGAACAGTTCGCCGGACGTGACGAGGTGGAGCATGTCGTCCAGTTCGCGGAGCAGGCGCGGCTCGTCGACGTCGCGCGTCACGGGCGGCGTCTTGCGGTCGACCTGGCAGTAGACGCAGTCGAAGTTGCAGACCTTGTCGGGGTTGAGGTTGACGCCGACGCTGACGCCCTTGCTGCGCCGCGAGACGACGGCGTAGACGTAGCGGTTGTCGGCGAAGGTGCGCCGGTGGTCGCGGTGGACGAACAGAGTCATGGCGTTAACTCACGACCTCCACCTGGGTATGCTCGTCCATCGTCACGCTCGACAGTTCGCCGTTGTCCTTGGTGAAGTGCAGGGCGATGACGACGATGTCGTCCTCCGGCACGCGGTCGGTCGCCAGGCCGGTCGCCAGATAATCGAGGCCGCGAAAGGCGCCCGTGGCGACCGCCGGCCACGTCTTCATGCCGACGCGCACCGTCTGCGTGATCTTGATGCGCTGCCCCGGCGTCAACCCCTGGAGCCGCGCCGTCAGTTCCGCCGACAGGGCGATCGTCGCCGACGGCATGGTGTTGGCGGCGCGCTCGTCGGCGGCGCGGCGGGCGCCGGCGAGGTCGGCGGGGCGGTCGCCGGACGAGCGCAGGTAGGGCGTCAGGCTCTGTCTCACAGGATCTCTCCGTGGCCGGGGTTGCCGCGCACCAGGGCGATGCGGCCGGTGCGGGCCAGCTCGACGATGCCGTAAGGGCGCATCAGCTCGATGAACGCCTCGATCTTCTGCTCCTGGCCGCTGATCTCGATCATGAGCGTCGTCTGGCTGATGTCGACGACGCGGCCGCGGAACATTTCGACGAGAAGGGCGATCTCCGTGCGCTGCGACGGCGCCGCCGTCACCTTGACGAGCATCAGGTCGCGCTCGACGAAGTCCTCGCTGCTGATGTCGAGTACCTTGACGACCGTGACGATCTTGTCGAGCTGCTTGCGGACCTGGTCGAGTTCCGCGTCGTCGCCGTGGACGACGAAGGTGATGCGCGACAGCTCCGGCTTCTCGGTCTCGCCGACCGCCAAGCTGTCGATGTTGTAGCCGCGCGAGGCGAGCATCCCCGAGACGTGGGCCAGGACCCCGGGCCGATTCTGCACCAGCGCCGACAAGACGTGTCGCATGCCGAACGACTCCTCCCGAAAATCGCGGTTGCCTGCTGCAATCTTAGGGAACGTCCCCCAAGGTCGCAACGAGTTCACGGGAACCGGTCCCGGCCGAAGGAGTCTCGGGGTGCGCGGAGGCGCGACCCGCGGCTTTGTAATGTAACCCCTTCGGGATAGGGCGCCGGCCTTCTACCCCGAAGGGAATCCGTATTCGCCTGTTTTACTTCTTGCCGCCCTCCCCTTGAGGCATCGCCTTGCCCTGATCCGCGCCGAAGCGGGCGTCGCGCATCGCCTGGAGCGCCTTCAAGTCGGCCCGCGAGTCGGCGACGACTTCCAACTGGCACGATACCATCTCGTCGGTGAGATTGTTCCCGTAGCGCACCAGCTTCGGCGGACTGTTCGTGTTCTTGGGGTTGTCGGAGGAGTTGTCGTAGAACGCCTCGACGCCGACCACCGTGCCCTTGGGGAGCCGCAGCGGCGCCTTGAATTGATAGCGCTCGTGCCAGTGGAAGTCCCAATCCTTGATGCCGACCAGCGGCAGCGTCTTGCCGCCGGGCAGCACCGCCGCGGCCGAAATCTCCCGCCCCAGGAAGTGCATGTGCGGGGTGACCGTGAGCACGGTCACGTCGCAGGGCAGCGGCTGGCTCGCGCAGACGACCGGGTGTCGCTTCGCCCCCGGCGAGATGGCCAGGTCCGTCGTCCGCGCCGACAGGGTGGTGAGGAACCGCGTCACCGGCCGGCGCGAGAAGTAGACGCCCAGCTCGGAGTGGTCGATTTCCTCCTTGCCGGTGGGGTGGTAGTGGATTTGCAGCACGAGGTCGCAGCCCTTGGGCAGCAGCATCCCCGTGCCTTCGGGCAGAAAGCGCGGCAGCGCCGCCAGGCCCCAGCCGCCGAGGCCGCCGGCCGGGGCGAACCCCGGACCGCCGAAGCTGGCGTAGCCCGGCTGGCCGTCCGCGGTCTCCTTCTCCTTCCGCCGCGCCTGCCCCTTGTCGTCGAGGAAGAAGCTGGCGTGGTGAATGACGCGCGGGTTGCCGGGGTGGAACTCGACGGCGGCGACTGTCTTCTCTTCGCCGGCGGGGAGGGGAATGACGAAGCAGCGGTAGACGTCGGGGCCGGTCGCCGGCACGGCGAACGACGCCGGCATCGTGAGGACCAGGTCCGGCTTGCCGAGCTGCCAGCCCTCGGGGAAGGCCGGCGGCGCCCGCAGGTCCTTCGGGTCGCCTTCCGGGGCACCCGCCTCGGCCCACTTCGCCCGGGACTGAAGCTCGTCGTCGCTCAGGCGCCGCTCATTCTCGAACGGGCCGTGACCCGGCTCGGCACGCCAGGGGGGCATGCGCCGGCTCGCCGTGATGGTGCGGATGAAGTCGGCGCGCTTCGCGGCGTCCTTGTAGGTCACCAGCGCGAAGGGCGCGACGGCCCCCTTGTGGTGGCAGTCGGCGCAGTGCTTCCAGAGGATCGGCGCGACGTGCTTATTGAACGTGACCGACTCGCCGGCCGGGGCGGTCGTGGCGCAGGCGGCGAGGGCGGCGAGCGCGAACAGAGGCGTCCTCATGGCTGAGAGCTTTCCTGTAAGGGGAGCGTGATTATCTCGACTTCGCCGGCTCCGGCAGCGGGCAGCCGAACGCCTTCGTCTCGGCGACCGGCGGCGCCTTGCCCGCCAGCACTGCCTTCAAGGCGTCCTCCAGCTCGTGCGTCGTCGGCACCTCGCGGCGGACGCCCGCGGCGTTGTAGCGGTCGTCGACGCGCCCTCGGTACAACACCTGGCCGTCCGGGGACAGAACCACCGCCGACGGGACGACCCGCACCCCCGTCTGCCGAGTCACGGCCTGCGCCGGGTCGAGGAGGACCGGGAAGGGAAGGCGGTAGTCGGCGGCGTGTCGCGCGGCGGCGGCGGCCGTCACGTCGGGGTCGGCGTGAATGCCGTAGAAGACCACCCCTTTTTCGGCGAAGACCTTCGCCAGGCGGGCGTGTTCCGGCGCGTAGAAGTTGCTCACGGGACAGTCGGTGCCGAGGAAGATCAGCACGACGGCTTTCTGACCTTTCCAGTCGGCGGCAAGGTCCTTGCGCGCGGTGAAGACGCAGTGGCTGAACGGCGGCGACGTCCACACTTCCTTGAAATGCGCGGCCTGGTCGGGCTTGTCGGCCTGCAACTTCTTCCACAGGCCGGCGCTGAGGATGCCGGCCTGGCCGCGGCCCTTCAGCAGGGCGGCCAGGACGTGGTTTTGGCTGTGGCACGGGCAGCCGACCTCGTCGACCTCGTTGTGCAGGCTGACGATCTTCACCTTGCCGAAGTCGACGCCGTCCTTCTTGAGGAAGTGGACGGGCAGCACGGTGGCGTCGGCCGAGTCGCAGCTGCCGAAGACCATCGCCTTGCCGGCCAGGTCGGCCAGCGTCGCGACGTCGGCGTCCTTGCGGACGACGAGCTTGACGCGGTAGTCGACGTCGACGTCGCGCATCACCAGGGCCTGGCTGTCGCCGGCCTTGAGGTGGAACTTGGCGTGGCCGAGCGGGCTGTTCCAGGCGACGTCGACCTGCCCCTTCTCCAGGGCGTCGTTCAAGAGGTCGTAGGTCGAGTAGAGGACGAATTCGATCGGCTTATTGTTCTTGGCGAAGTAGTGGCGCATCCCGCGGAAGACGTTGACGGAGTCGGGGCTGTAGGCGACGGCGCCGACCTTCAGGACGGACGTCTTGACGGGCTCTTTCTCTCCCGCCGCGGCGGGGCCGGCGGCGAGCAGGGCGCCGGCGGCGAACAGGCTGAGCAACACGCGCATGGTTTGACCTCCCTGGATGAAGTGCCGGGCTTTGCCTCCTTACTTGGTGCGACAAGACCCGGCTCGGTCGTCTCACTCACGGGGCGTCGGCGGCGAGGATCTCGCCGGCGTTGTATGTGGACAGGGCGCGCCAGGTGGCGCGCGAGATGCTTCGGCTGACGGAGCGCACGGAGGCGTCGGCGAAGAGGAAGTTCATGCCTCCGGGGTGGAAGCTGCCGTAGTGGTAGGCGTCGCCGCCGACGTTGCCGCACGGCTGGCCGGTCGAGGGCCGGATGCAGACGGGGTCGAAGACGCAGCTGGCGCCGGCGTCGTCGGTGTGCGCCCACACGTTCTGGACGTTGTCGACGACGCGCGTCTCGCCGGCGTAGAATGTGTTAGTTGCCAGGGAAGTGCCCGTTGGCGCTGTGATAGTTGTGGACGGCGACGCCGAGCTGGTGCAGGTTGTTCGTGCAGGACATGCGCGAGGCCGCCTCGCGGACCTTCTGGACGGCGGGGACGAGCAGGCTGATCGCGCGGGGGTTTGCCGTCGAGGATCGGCTTTGCCACGCATT
>JBBROG010000077.1:0-31200 GCA_038229635.1 Gemmatales bacterium | reverse complement strand
CGAAGGGGTTGCATCCCACAGCCGGGGGTCGCGCAGCGCACCCCCGGATCAAACACGCGCACCCCCGGAACACCACGCCGGGGCGCCTACCCGCGCACCCCCGGACACCACACACGCGACTATTCGCGGACCGTCTCGTGACAGCGGCTGCACGCCGCGTAGAGCCGTCCGGCGGCGACCCGCGTCGTCCGTCGGTCCCCGGAGCGGGCCGCGCTCGCGAGGTCGCGGGCCGGCGCACTCATCTCGTCCGAGGAGCGCAGGACGTCGGCGAGGGCGACGAGTCGTTCCGCCTCGGCCGGCAAGCCGTTCGCCGCGCGACTCAAGACCGCCCCGGCGCCGGCGGGCGCGGGGCAGCGATTTTCCGGCCGAAAGCACGTCCAAAACGCCGCCAACGTCACGCCGACAAAAACCAGCATGAGGCCGACGCCGCGCCGGGTGAGGCGCTCGCGCAGCAGTTTCCTCGCCCGCTCCAGGCGGCGCGACATCGACCCCGTCGGCCAGCCCAGTTCGCGCGCCGCCTGCTCGTTCGTCTTCCCTTCCAGGTAGCAGAGGACGACCGGCGCCCGATACTTCTCGGGCAGCCGGCTCAGTTCTTCGTGCAGAACCCCGCGCAACTCCTGGCGCGCGGCGTGGCGGAGCGGGTCGGCGTCGAGCAGCGCCGGCTCGACGAACTCTTCATTGCCGTGGAGAAGAATGCCCGCCGAGCGCTCGCGGCATCCCCGACGGGCGGCGGCGGCGCGGGCGTTGAGGGCAAGGCGGTGGGCGACGGCCGCCAGCCAGCCGCCGACCGACTGCCGCCAGGGGATGACGACGGCCTTGCGCGCCAGCACTAGAAACGTCGCCTGGACGACGTCCTCCGCGGCGTGCTCGTCGCGCAGGACGCGGCGGCACACGCCCAGCACGAGCGCCGCGTGGCGCCGGGCCAGGGTCGCGAAGGCGGCCTCGTCGCGCAGCGTGACGAAGCGCTCCAGCAGGTGACAGTCGGTCGCGTCGGTCATCGGCCCCTCACGGGAATCCGGCTTCTCTATCCTCTCATGCCGTCGCGGGGCGCCGCCAGATGCAAGATTCAAAAGTTTCCAAGGCAAGGACGGTGCGGTCTTGGAGGGCCAAAAAGAACTAACCACAGAGAACACAGAGAGCACAGAGGAAAAACAGGCGGAGAGAAGAGGGAAGAGCCGCAACGGGCCGGACAAGTCTTTCCCTCTTTTTATTCTCTTCTCTGTGTTCTCTGTGCTCTCTGTGGTTAGTTCTTTTGGGTCTTCTCCTTGCGCCAGGCGAACTCGCCCGAGGCGACGCCCCAGTCGTTGCCGAAGAAGCCCGCGCCGCGGACGCCCTCGAAGCCCTTGCCCAGCGTCTCGGCACCGAGGACGAGACAATCGGGATAGGCGACGCCGGAGACGAAATACGGCAGCCGGTCGCCGAGGCGCATCCCGGCGACGCCGGTGCCGGCGACGGCGGCGACCGAGGCCGTGTCGCTGCCCGGGCGCGGCCGCACGAATAGACAGGCGAGGTCGTCGCCCTTCTCCTCATGCCCGCCGACCGTCACCGAGCCGCGCTTGACCTGCACGGGACTTTCGCCGAGGAGAGCCGCCCAGGCGGCGTTCGTTTGCCCGTTGCCGTAGAGGATGACGTTGCGGTCGCGCTCCGCCGACGGGTCGAAGGCGCGGTCGGGCACGACGTCGACCGAGCCGTTGCCGCGGTACCAGAACGTCTCGGCGTCGTAGCGGGCGCGGGCCAGCGCCCAGGCGTTCTCCTCCGTCGTCCCCTTCGTCGCGTAGACGAAAACCATGCGGTTGCGGAAGGCGTCCTTAAATGACCCGCCGCGGCGCGGCCCCTTCAGCGACGGCGACGGCTCTCCCGTCGCCGACCATTCGTCGCCCGCGCGCGTCAGCCACAGCGTGCCCTTCTCCGGCCAGGCGAGCTTTTCCATCTTTTGCCCGTCGAGATGGACGGCAAGCTCGGCTCCCGGCGCGAGGTGGCTCACGTCGAGGGCCAGGCGGGCGACGTTGTCGGTCGTCCCCGTGAAGCGGCGCAGCCCGGGGTCGCGGCGCAGGCTGACGGAACTCGGCTTCAGGGCCTTGACCTGAGCCTCAATCGTCGCCCAGTGCGACCGCGCCGACACGCCGGGGTTGGCGGTGACGAAGTCGACCTGGCTCACCGCCCCCGCCGCCGGGATGACGTGGCGGGCGAAGAAGTCGAACATCGGCACCCAATCGACGCAGGCGGTGCCGGACTGGTCGGGGGCGCCCCACCAGTGGCCGGCGCCCGGCTGCTCGTGGTAAACGAAATCGCGGTGGAACTTCTCCAAGTCGGCCTTCATTTGCCGCGCCTGGCCGACGGGGACGTTGTCGTCGGCGGCGCCGTGCAGGATGTAAACCCCGTGCTGGGCGTAATTCTTCGACAGGGCGAGCGTGTCGCTCGGATTCATCGCCCGCAGCAGCAGTTCTGGGACGGCGGTCGTCGTCTCGGGGCGGACGGCGCCGGCGTAGGACCACATGCTGACCCAGCCGGCGCTCGGTCCGACGGCGGCGAAGCGGTCGGGGAAGGTGACGCCGAGGTGCCAGGCGCCGTGGCCGCCCATCGAGTGGCCCGTGAGATAGGTGCGGCGCGGGTCGGTGCCGAGGCGCTTCCGGGCGTCGGCGAGGACCTCCAAGGCGTCGAGGCGGCCCCAGTCCTCCCAGTCGAAGCCGTAGGGGCGCCGGTTAGTCGGGGCGACGAGGTGGCCCCACGATTTCGCGGCGTAGCTGGCCGTCTGGCCGGGAGCCTCGACGCCGGCGCCGTGCAGCGTCAGGAACAGCGCCGGCGCCGGCCCGCCCTTGCCGACCGGACGCGCGGGGTTAAGGGCGTAGTACTGCACACTGCCGTCAATTCCGCTCGTGAAAGTGATCTTACGATTCTCGTCCGGCCGGCGCACGTCCAGTCGCAGGCGGGCGGAGTCGGCCCCGGCGCCCCCCCGGACCAGCCTCAGCGCCAGCCAGTGCTGTCCGGGCTCGGTCGGCACCGGCCCTTCGACCGTAAAGCGTACTTTGCGGGTGGCGAGAGGGGGCAGCGGCGGCACCGGGGCGCTGACGGCCTTGCCGCCGTCGAGCGCCGCTTCGAGCGTGAGGCCGTCCGCCGTCTCCGCCGTGGCGTTGACGACGAGAACGGCGGCCGGGTCGTTGACCGTGCCGACGCCAGCGACGAGGTCGGGCAGCGTCATGTCGGCGAGGTCGAGGTACGCGGGCGCCTTCGGCGGGACGAGACGGGCTCGCAGGGCGCCGCGGCCGTGCAGGAAGAGCAGGCCGTTGTCGCCCTTGCGCAGGAGGACGGGGAGGCGGACGGTGCCGTTGCCGTAGGGGTCGCCGGCGCGCGGCTCGCCGTTGACGTAGACGAGCGAATGGCCGCTCGCCTCCAGGACCATGACGCGGTCGGCGCCCGACGACACCTGCCAGAAGGCGTAGCCGCCGGGGAGCGCGGGGTGGCTCAGCGCGCCGTCGGCGCCGGCCTTGACGGTCTCCCAGGCGCGCTCGGTGCCGCCGGGCAGCGTCACCTTGTCGCCGGCCTTCGGCGCCGCCCATTTCCCCGCGACGATCAGCGCCTCGACGGGGTCGGTGTGGACCGGCGTCCGGCCGCCGCGCCCGGCGACGCGGACGACGAGGGCCTCGCGCAGGACGACCTCTTTGGGCGCCTCGTCCGCCCTCGAAAGGGGCAAAAACGGCAGGCAGAGGGCGGCGAGCGGCGCCAGGACACGGACCGACGGCGTTATCATGGACGGCCTCGCAAATTGAGGGAAGGACGCCGCTACGATACGCGGCGCGGGGGGCGGCGACAATAAAAGGCCGTACTCCCTGGAGCGCCGGCGGCGGCTGTGCTATCCTGGCGGGTGGCATACGAGTTGCTCATCTCAGTAACGGATGAGTCCTTCCTGCACCCGATCCGTGAGAGGGTCGAGCGATGTGGCGGAAAAACTACAACGACGTGGCGACCGGGTTGGCGACCCACGTTCGCAAGAACCTGGGCGCGGTCGAGCGCGGCGCCGTGCCGGTGCGGCTGGTCGAGGAATCGGTGATCCCCTTCCTCGCGCCCAACCAAAGCAGCGCGGTCGTCGGCGTCTTCGGCAACGACAACTACATCTCCGAGGCGCGGGCGCGGCGCGAGGTGGAACTGATCCGCCAGCGCGTCCGCGAGATCGGCGCCGAGGAGGTCGGCTTCGGCCTGTCGCAGGACGGGTACACCTGGGCCTTGCTGGTGTGCTGTGACGACCACCGCTTCAGGACCGATACGGGTCGGGCGCTGCAGCGCGAGTTGATGAAGATCACCTTGGAGGAAGCCGTGTCGCTCGCCTGGCAAAGGGCGTCCGGCGCGCCGTCGGCGTCGTAAGGAGACTCCCCCGCTGCTCGCGGCTCCGCCGATGCGAAGCCGCGAGCGGCGGTCGTTCGCGCATTTTTCTCCCTACTGTCTTTGCATTTCTCCCGCGCCTCTCTTATCTTCTAGTCGTCTCACGCCCCCTCGCGTTTGCGGAGCCTCTTCGATGGCGACGTACACCCCCGAAAATACGGCGGTCGTCCCGCACCCCGAGCCGTCGTCGGCCCGCGACGTCGACACGGTGCCCTTCCTCGAACTGGCGCCCGGCCGGCTGCAGGGTGTGGTGTCGAGCGGCTCGGACGTGGAGCGCGTCTACTGCGCGTTCCTCGAAGCGGCCGGGGGCGGGTACGGCAGCAGCACGAACAACAACCGCCCCGACGCCGGCACGGAGAAGCGCCTGATCTGGCTCGTCGAGGAGGCCATCGCCCAGTTCGGGATGGAGCGCGTGGTGCGCCACCTGCAACCGCCGGGCGATCCGGCGTCGTTCGACAACCCCCGCGACCTCGTCAACGCCCTGGTGCGCCGGGGGGGCCGCAAGCAGGAGCCGGCGGGCAACGTCTTCAGCCGCTTCCTCGCCTATTTGCGCTTCGTTGAGTTGGAAAGCGCGCCGGGGCCGGTGCCGGAGATGAGTTGGTTCGTGGCCGGGGAATGATCGCGCCGGGGGAGGTGTCATGAGCCTCAAAGACTTGCCCGAAGTGCCCGAAAGCGTGTCCCGCGCCGCGGCTGTCGTTGCCGCGCTCGACCGCTGTTTCCTCGTCGGCTTCGGCCGCCTCGGCCCGGAGCAGGCACAAGCGCTGCAAGCGCTCGGACGAATCTGCTCCGCGACGCCGCTGGCCGAGTCGGTCGGCGCCGCGGTGGAGGCGCTGACGCGCAACGAGTTCGTCGAGCGCCACTTCGCCGCCCTCGCCGCCGCCCGCGCCGCCGTCCAGGGGGCGCAGTACGACGCCCTCCGCGCGCACGCGGCGAAGGCGCTGGGCCGCGCCGTTTCTTCGTCCGGCTCGGCGTCCTCCGAAACGACGGCGGTTCCGGAACCGGTGAAGGTGTGGCAGGAGAGTACGCGCCACTGGCTGATGGAACTCGCCATCGCCGGCTTCGGCCAACTCGAGCCGCAGGCGCTCGCCCCGTTCGGCGCCACGCTCGAACAACTCCAGGGTGAGCCGTCGGCGACGCGCCTGGCGGCGCTGCTGACCGGCTTCCAGCAGGAGTTGCTGCGCTCCATGCCGATTTCGGCGCTCCCTCACATACCGCTTTTCCGCTGGGCCGACCTGTGGACGCGGGCGATGGTCGGCGCCCTCCGTCCGCCCCCCGCCGTCGCCGGGACGAAAGCGAGCGGCGCGCTGTCGCCGCTCGGCCTCGACCTGCGGCAGCACGGCTTCTTCGTCAGCGCCGACCTGTACGGCCTGTTCGAGGAGGGGAAATCGGCGCGACTGGTGCGCGTCACGCTGTCGTCGTACAAGGTGGACGTCGTGCGCGGCGGGGAACTGTGGCGCTGCTTCGGCCCACGGGCGGAGCCGCTGCTGAGGGCGCTGGCGCGACACGAAGCCCTGAAGGTCAAGAACGCGACGCTGCTGCCGACCGGCGACCTGTTATGGGACGGCGAGGCGAAGGCGGGGACGGCGTTCTCCTGGACGGACGCGGCGAAGAGGCTGGCGCCGGGAGCCGAGGACGGGTTGG
The DNA here is from genome assembly GCA_038229635.1 of Gemmatales bacterium. Taxonomy (GTDB): domain Bacteria; phylum Planctomycetota; class Planctomycetia; order Gemmatales; family Gemmataceae; genus DATFNV01. The sequence goes on along the minus strand of JBBROG010000077.1, from coordinate 25,182 downwards.
CCACGCCCTTGGCGGCGCCCGTCGACCGGCATCCGGTGCAGCTCGCCGAGCCGGTGTTCCTCGAAAACTTCGCCGCGTCCGAGGACGACGGCTGGCGCCTCGACCTCGGCGACGGCGTCGCGCTCGGCGTGGCGACGAAGCGGATCGGGCAAGCGTCCGAACTGCGGCCGGAGCATCTCAAGAAGGCGGCATCGCTGTTCGGGCTACTGCGCTTCGACGGCGGGGCGTGGTCGGTGCAGCCTCTGGCGGTCAGCCGTCCGGGGCAGAAGCCGGCGGAGGCGTTCACCGGCAGCGGCGCCTGCGACGCGCCGCCGGCGAAGAAGAAGGCGACACTCGGCGTCCTCCGGGAGCGGGCGAGTCGGTTGTTGCGGAAAAAGTCCTGAAGCCACTCGCGGCTTAGCGCCTGGTGCGAAGCCGCAAGCGGCGAGCGCGGAGTCCTCTCATGACCCCCACGGACCTCGAACCGGGCAAACGGCGTCAAGTCGTCTACTGGCGCCTTCTCGCCGCCGCCAACGGCATGACCGACCAGGCCCGCAACGTCGACGGCATGGCCGCCGCCCTCGTCGAGGAACTCGGCCTCCCCGGCCTGATCCTCGACCCGAACCTCGCCGTCGACACGCTGCTGCAGCGCTACCCGGAGTTGAAAGGCGACTTCGCCGCCCTCGAACAGGCGCTGCGGCCGGACGCCTCGCCCATCGCCGACGGCCCGCCCGACCTGCGCCGCGCCCTGTGCTACTCGAAGCTGCTGCTGAACGTCTTCGGCCCGAACACGATGACGAGCGACGTCACCGCGCAGCAGTACGCCCAGTGGTGCCAGGACGTCGCCCGCTTCGAGGCGTGCTTCGGCTACGCCCCCGGCGCCTTGCGCGGCAAGCGCGGCGGCGGCAGCGGCGCCTCGACGACGGGGACGGGCGGCGGTCCGCTCGTCTCCGAGCAAGAGTTGCAGGCCGGACTCGCCGCGATGGAAGGCGATCTCATCAAGCGGATGGCCCTCCGCGAAGTCCTCAAGGACGACCAGATGGCCGCGCGGCTGACGCCGTCGATGGCGCTCGTCGAGCAGCTGCTGCGCGACAAGGCCAACCTCTCCGGCAACGCCCTGAAAAACGCCCGCGCCCTGATTCGGCAGTACGTCGAGCAGCTCGCCGAGGTGCTGCGGTTGCAGGTGATGAAGGCGGTCAGAGGGAAGATCGACCGTTCGGTGCCGCCGAAGCGCGTCTTCCGCAACCTCGACCTGAAACGCACCGTCTGGAAGAACCTGCCCAACTACAACCCGAAGGACGGCCGCCTCTACGTCGACCGGCTCTACTACCGCCAGACCGCCACGAAGACGACGCCGACGCGGATGATCGTTGTCGTCGACCAGTCGGGGTCGATGGTCGACGCGATGGTGCAGTGTACGATCCTGGCGTCGATCTTCGCCGGATTGCCGCGCACCGACGTCCACCTGCTGGCGTTCGACACGGAAGTCCTCGACCTGACGCCGTGGGTGGCCGACCCGTTCGAGGTGCTGCTGCGCACCAACCTCGGCGGCGGGACGCTCATCCGCAAGGCGCTGCTGGAGGCGGCGAAGAAGATCGAGGAGCCGCGCAACACGGCGCTCGTCCTCATCTCCGACTTCTTCGAGGGCGGTAGCGATCAGGAGTTGCTGGACACCATTAAGGGGCTGAAGGACTCGGGCGTGCGCTTCATCCCGGTGGGCGCCGTCACGAGCTCGGGCTACTTCTCCGTCCACCAGTGGTTCCGCGACCGGCTCAAGGAACTGGGCACGCCGGTCCTGTCGGGCAGCATCAAGAAGCTCATCGTGGAGTTGAAAAACCTTCTATGACCGCCGCTCGCGGCTTCGCACTTGCCAAGCCGCGAGCGGCTACCGTGTGAGATCGATCATGGCCAAGAAACCCGCGCAAGCCGCCCCCGCCGCTCCCGCGACAAACGGCGAGGTGCTGCGCCAGCCCGCCGAGGTAAAGTACGCCGACGAACTGGCCTACCTCGTGTCCGCCGACACGTCGCCGCGGCCGTTCACCTGGAAGTTGTCGCCGCGCCTGGTCCGCCTCTTCGTCCTCGGCTCGCGCCCCGCCGACAAACTGGATCGCGAGATCCGGCAGAAGTTTTACGGCGACCCGAGCGTCGTCGAGCGCGCCATCGTCACGCTCGCCTCCGACCGCGGGCTGCTGCTCATCGGCGACCCCGGCACGGGCAAGAGTTGGCTCGCCGAACTGCTCGCCGCGGCGGTGTGCGGCAACTCGACGCACGTCGTCCAGGGCACCGCCGGCACGACCGAGGACCAGATCAAGTATTCGTGGAACGTCGCGATGGTCATCGCCCGCGGGCAGTCGCGCGAGTCGCTGATCCCGTCGCCGATCATGACCGCGATGCGCAGGGGTGAGACGGGCCGCTTCGAGGAGCTGACGCGCTGCACCAGCGACGTGCAGGACGCGCTCATCTCCCTGCTGAGCGAGAAGTACGTCTCCGTCCCGGAGTTGTCGGGCGGCGACGGCATCGTCTTCGCCGAGCCGGGGTTCAACATCATCGCGACCGCCAATAGTCGTGATCGCGGCGTCAACGACCTGTCGACGGCCCTCAAGCGCCGCTTCAACTTCGTGCAAATCCCGGTGGTGACGAACAAGAAGACGGAGGCGGAGATCGTGCTATTCCGCACGCGCGAACTGCTGGCACGGAACCGCTTCGAGGTCGACGTGCCGCCGGCGCTCCTGGACATCCTGCTGCAGACGTTTGCCGACATGCGCGAGGCGGCGTCGGCGGCGACCTCGGAGGACCAGCGGCTCGAGTCGAGCCTGTCGACGGCGGAGCAGATCGGGGTGCTGGAGGACGCGGTGCTGCACGGGCACTTCTTCGGCGAGCGCAAGCTGGAGTCGTACACGCTGGCGCGGTCGCTGGTCGGCACGCTGGTGCGGCGCCTCCCCGAGGACGTGTCGGTGCTGAACAAGTTCTGGCACGCGGTCGTCGAGAAGCGGAGCAAAGAAGACAAAGGGGAGTGGCCGAAGTTCCTGCAAGGCGGCAAGGACGCGATGGCGACGATGACGTGAGGGAACGGCCGTCCCTTGTTCGTCCGAGCCGCGCACGGAGCGTACTCGCGGATTATGCGGCCTTCGCGACGGCTTCGGCCGCTTACTCCGCGAGTACGCTCCGTGCGCGGCTCGGACAACACAAAGAGCATCGAGTGATCCGCGACAACACCCTCCCGGCGCACGGTGCCGTAGGAAGCACGATGAAAACCGCGTCCGATCCGTCCCTGCTTCCCTCCTTCGAGCCGCTGCGGCAGCAACTCCTCGCCGCCGCCGAAGCCTTCGCCGATGACGCCCGCCCGCTCGGAGACCTCCTCGGCGCCCTCGTCGACGACGTCCGCCGCGCCTCGGCCGAGCCGTTGGAGATCTTCCCCGTCTGCCATCATTCCCCGGCCGCCGCCGTCCACATGATCGGCCGGCTGCGTCAACGGCCGCCGCGCGTCTTGTTCATGGAAATGTGCGAGGATCTGCGGCCGCTCCTCGACAAGCTGCGCGACTGCAAACTGCCCGTCGCGCTGCAAGCCTTCGCCGGGCAGAGCGACGCCTTCCCGAAGAGCTGGACGCCGCTCAGCGTCGTCGCCCCGCTCACCGAATTCTCCGCCGAGTACCAGGCCGTCGCCTACTGCCTGGAAAATCCCACAACGGAACTCGTCTTCGTCGATCGCGCCGTCGACCACGTCTTCCAGTGGATGCCGCAGGAGGAGGACGAGTTGGAGCGCCACCTCACCAAGGACGAGGAGGGCGGCGACGGCCCCGCCGGGGGCGACGAGAGTCCGCCGCCGGGGCACGGGGCGGCCGTCGGCGTGCAGATGGGCAACCTGGAGCCGACCTTCGAGCAGTTCCACGACTTCCTCCTGAAGAACGCCCGCGTCCGTTCCTTCGCCGAGTGGTGGGACCAGTACGTCGAGCAGGCCGTCGTCGCCGCCGACTACGAGACGTACCGCCAGGTGATGTTCCTCGTCGGCAGCCTGCTGCGCCGCCTCGGCCGCAAGGCGGAGGACCAGGACGTTGACCGCCTCCGCGAGCGCTTCATGTGGACGCGCATGAAGGAGTATTTGGAGAGACATAAGATTCGTCCCGAGGAGGCGATGTACGTCTGCGGCGCCGCCCACGCCGCCAGCGACGTCGAGGAATACGGCACCGCCACGCCGGCCCGCTGGGACGTCCCGCCACGCACCGCGACGACTTGGCTGTACGGCCTCATCCCGTCGAGCCACGCCGCCATCGACCATCAGTTCCATCTGCCCTCCGGAACGGTCACGCTTTCCGAAGCGAGTTGGGACAAGCACCGCAAGGCGCTCGGCGTGCAAGAGTTCAAGCTGACTCAGAAGGGAGGCAAAGGGGCGGGTAAGGGGAAGAAAACGCTCCCGCCGGTAACGACGGTCATCCCCGAAACGGTAAGCCCCGGAGCCGACGCGCTGTTCGGCTACCTGACGCGCCCGCCGGCCCTCGCGAAAGAGGACGAGGAACAGCTCCTCGCCTGGTGCGTCGGCATCACGGCCTTGGCGCGTAAGAACGGCTACCTGGCGACGACCGCCGACTCCATCGCCGTCTACCACGCCTCCGTGCTGTTGGCGCAGATGCGGAATCGCCTGCACCCGACGCCCTACGATTTTCGCGACGCCGCCGTCACCTGCCTCGAAAAGGATCGCACGCCGAAGAAGCGCAACGTCGAGCGGCTGTGCGACGTGCTCCTCGGCGGCGACCGCGTCGGCCAGGTCGGCTTCACGTCGCTGCCGCCGCTCGCCCAAAACGTCCTCGACCGTCTCGCCCCACTCGGCCTCAACCTCCAGGCGACGACAATCCAGCGCGCCCTGCTCGACCTGCGCGAGCGGCCCGACTTGCTCCCCTGCTCCGACCTGCTGTGGAAGCTGCGCTACCTGCTGCCCGCGCACGTCGTCCGGCCGATCATGGGCGAGCGCGTCCTGGGACAGACGCCCGTCCAGGAGTCGTGGGACCTCGCCGTCGGCAAGAACCAGACGCCGCTGATCCACCTCGGCTACGAGGGCGTCACCGTCGAACACGTCCTCGAAAAGCGGCTGAAAGCGAAGGCGTTCGCCGCCGGCGCGACCACGGTGAGCGCCCTCGCCGCCGCCGAAGACGCCGAACTGTACCTGAAAAGTCCGCGCCTGGTGGAGGAACTCGGCGAGCGTGCCGTCGGCCTGTTGACTCAAGAGACGGGGGCGCAGACGGCGCCGGAGATCTTCGAGCGTGTGCGGCGGCTGGTCCACTACTACCGCTCGACGCCGTCGGGCCTGCCGGCCTGGCTGAAGCGCTTCGTGACGACCGGCTACGCCCACTACGCGGCGCTGATGCCAACCGCCTTCGCCGACCGCGGCACGACGCCGGACCAGGTCGCCGGCATGTTGGCGTTCCTGTTCAGCCTGGAGAGCCTGGCCCTGTCGCTCGGGTGCAGCCGCTCGCAGCTCCTCATCGCGGTGCGGCAGTCGGGGCCGGTGACGGACGACCCGAACAAGATCGGACTTCTGTGGTCCGCCGAGTGGGTGATGGGGTTGCGCACCGTCGAGGCGATCCGCGCATTTTTCGCGGGCCTGCTGGAGAACCCGCTGGCGCTGGCGTCGTTCCCGGCTTACGTGAACGGCTTCCTTCTGGCGCTGAAGTTCACGCCCCTCGTGGCGCGTCTCGTGGTCGAGTTGTTGTCTCGTGCGTTCGAGAAGCTGCCCGACGCGGTGCTGATGCCGTGGCTGCCGGGGCTGTTGATGACGCTGCGGCCGCACCAGGAGTCGGTGTTGCCGGCGCTGCTGAAGGAGGCAGCGCAGTGCTTCCCGGCGAGCCTGGCGGCGCTCGCGGGGTGGCAGGCGCCGTGGGACGCGCCGGCGACCCCGCCGGCGGTTTCGCGCCCCGAGGTCGCGGCGAGCGCCGAGGAAGCGGCGGTGCAAGCGCTACTCCGCGAGGCGCCGGAGTGTACGGAGGCGTTGACGGGGTTGCTCGGCGTCAAGCCCTTCTGGCCGGCAACTTCGGGTGTCGCTGACGTCGCATCGTTCGGAGATGGGGAAGAGACCGCTGTGCGACAGCTTCTGGAGCAGTATCCTGACGCGCAAAAGGCACTCGCCGGAGCGCTCAAGTGAGGAGAAGTCGCGAAGGCCTCAGCGTATCCGCAGCACGCGGCGCGTCTCCTCGTAGGTCTCTTCCAGGTCGAGCGGAACGGCAAGGTTGCTGGCCAGGTGGAGCGGCACCGTGGGCAGCCTCTCGCCCAGCGTAAGTCGTTCGGCCCAGTTATCCAACTGCCACGCCTCGGCGCGTTTCGTGGTACGCGACGCCACGGCGTAGAGGGCCGGTTGTTCCTCGGCGAGGGCGTCGGCCAACTGAAGTACGCGCATCATCTCCTCGAAGAGATTTTCCCGCCGGGAGGTGACCACGTCGACGACGAGCAGGCCGACTCCGGCCTGCAAATAACTCGCGCACTTGACGGCGAAGGTGCGGCGGGAGTCCGGGCGGTCCTTGTTGCCAGGGCTGACGAACTCGACGGCCGCGACCAGTTTGCGGCCGCTGCGCTCGTGATAGACTTGGACCTCGAACAGATCCTGGGCGGGAAACGTCACGGCCAATGTCTGTGTGGGCTTGGGGGGAGCCCAGACCGCCGTCGCCACGCCGTTACCGTGGTTGGGAGGCGTCGCCTCCGCGCCCGCCTCCTCCAACGTCGCGACGTCGACCTCGACTTTCGACCCGAGACTGATCTGCGGGACCGCCCGGTAGCGCTCCGGCAGCAAGGCGGCGTTGAGGTGGCGGACGATCGTGTTCGCCCAGGCGTTGTGGAAACCCTCCCAGGGCTCACGGTCGCTCAGGGGCGGGTGGAAGTGGTCGCGCAGCGGCATGTCCTGTCCTCCTCGGTGCCCGTACAACACGGTCAGGCATTGTTCCAACCCTCGTCGTTCTCGGGGAAAAACGTCTCGGGTTCGTCGTGTGAGGATGCCAGCGCCCGCGTCGGATTGCAAGGGCGGGTCGCGTCGCTACAACGGAAAGAGGCCCCGCCCTCGGCCCCGGAGACAGACGAGGTGAACACGCCCGCCGGCCCGCCCCTGTCGCGCGACGGACTGCTGTACGGGCTCGCCGCCTACGGACTTTGGGGACTCGTCCCGGTCTATTTCAAGGCGGTCGCCCACGTTTCGCCGTTCGAAGTGCTGGCTCACCGCGTCGTCTGGTCGGTGGTCTTCCTCGCCGCCGTCGTCACGCTGCTGCGCCGCTGGCCCGACCTGGGCCGCTGCCTGCGCCGGCCCCGCCTCATGACCGCCCTGTTCGTCAGCGCCGTCCTCATCGCCGTCAACTGGCTCGTCTACATCCACGGCGTCGGCACGGGGCGCATCGTTCACACCAGCCTCGGCTACTACATCACGCCGCTGGTCAACGTGCTGCTCGGCCTGCTCGTCTTCCGCGAGCGTATGCGGCCGACGCAGTGGGCGGCGCTGGGGCTGGCGACGGCCGGCGTCCTCATCCTCGTCTTCGCCGCCGGCGAGCTGCCGTGGATCGCCCTGTGCATCGCGGCGTCGTTCGGGCTGTACGGGCTGGTGCGCAAGAAGGCCGCCGTCGACAGCCTCGTCGGCCTGACGGTCGAGACGCTCGTCCTGCTGCCGGCGGCGCTCGTCGCCCTGGCGTTCTGGGCCTCGGTTGGCACGCTGGCCTGGGGCACGGCGGACCGGACGACGGACCTCCTGCTCGCCTCGTCCGGCGTCGTCACGGCGGTGCCGCTGCTCTGCTTCGGCCGGGCGGCGCGGCGCCTGCCGCTGTCGACGCTCGGTTTTCTCCAGTACCTGGCGCCGAGCTTGCAGTTTCTCCAGGCCGTCTTCCTCTACGACGAGCCGTTCACGCGCGAGCGCCTGGTCAGCTTCGGCTGCATCTGGACGGCGTTGGTGCTTTACTCGCTCGACTCGGCGCTCGCCTTCCGCCGGCGTGCGGAGCCCGCCTCAACCGCCGAAGTGCCTCTCGGCCTCGGCGCGCGTGGGGAATGACGCCTGCGTGCCGGGGCGCGTGACCGACAGCGCCGCGACGGCGCTCGCCCGCCGCACGGCCTCGCGCAGCGGCAGCCCCTCCGCGAGGAACACGCCGAGGCCGCCGAGGAAGGCGTCGCCGGCGCCCGTCGTATCGACGGCGTCGGCCGGGAACGCCGGGACGTGCTCCGCCCCCTGCTCCGTCACGACGAGGCCGCCGCGCTCCGCCAGCGTGACGACGACCGTCTTCGGCCCGCGCCGCAGCAGGTCCCAGCCGGCGGCGGCGGCTCCGGCGAGCGTCGCCACCGGCTGTCCCGTGAGCAGCTCGATCTCGCTCTCATTCGGCACGCACAGGTCGGCGAGGCGCAGCAGTTCGTCGGACAGCGGCACGGCCGGCGCCGGGTTGAGGATCGTCGTCACGCCGGCCGCCTTCGCGATCCGCAACGCCTCCTGGATCGTCTCCAACGGCACTTCGAGCTGGCAGAGCAGCACGTCGGCGCTTTCGACGGCGGCGGCGGCGTCGCGGACGTCTTGCGGCGTCAGGGCGGCGTTGGCGCCGGGGACGACGAGGATGCAGTTGCGCGCGGCGTCGTCCACGACGATCGACGCCACGCCGGTGGGCCGGGCGGCGTCGGCGAGGACGTAAGTCGTGTCGACGCCGTGGTCGCGGAAGTTGCGCAGGGCGCCGTCGCCGAAGACGTCGCGGCCGACCTTGCCGACCATCGTGGCGCGGGCGCCGAGGCGCGCCGCCATGACTGCCTGGTTGGCGCCCTTGCCGCCGTGGCCGAGGTGGAAGCCGTGGCCGGTCAGCGTCTCGCCCGGAGCCGGCAGGCGCGCGGCGCGGAAGGTGAGGTCGACGTTCGTGGAGCCGACGACGCAGATGTGGGGGTGTTGTTGGGACATGGTCGGAGGAGGGAGAAGGGCCTACGTCGCGAGCGCCTGGGCGATTTGCCAGGCGCCGGAGGCGCGGAGGCGGGTTTCGAGTTCGCGGACGATGTTGGGGTCGTTCCAGAGGTTGGCGTAGAAGTTCTCGCAGCCGTGAGCGGCGTACCAGCCGGCCATGTAGGACCAGGCATGTTCCTTGGGGTCGGACGGCGGCGGCGCCGGTCGAGAGGCAAGCCAGGCGGCGATAACTTGGGCGCGAGCCGGGTAGGCGGCGGCAATGGCGGAGCAGGTCAGCCGTTCCAACGTCTCTTGATCGGGGAGGGCCGGGTTGGGCGGGTCCGTGGCTTCCAGCCGCACGAGTGAAACTTTCGTCGCGCCGCCGTCTACCTCGATTTCGTCGTCGGAATTCCGTACCGCGTTAGCGTCGGCGTGCCGCCGCACGTCCAGCAAGACATCCTGTGCCCGAAGCCCCACGGCGACACTCCCGCCCGCGGAGGCAAGGCCATCAGGATCGACGCAGAGTACGAGTCTTACGAGCGATTTCCCCGTGCGCTTGTTCAGCCGGTCGCGCGCCAACGGCAGGAGGTTCTGCTTCCCCTTACAGGGGACGACGCGCAGGAAGTGCCCGCCTTTCGTGTGGTAGGCGTGTTGGCCGGCCTCCACCTTGTCCTTCCACGGATCTCGGACGACCCCGCGCCGGCTACTGCCGGGAGCCGGCGCGCCCGGATCGACACAGCCCAGATAAAGGAGCCATCCTTGCCAGAAGGCGCGGTCGTGATAGCCCTCGCAAAAAATCACCGACTCACTCATCGCAGGTCGTCCTGAATCTGAGTCCGGGCCAAGGCCACTTCGGGACCGTCCGAGCGGAAGAACTTCAAAGTGCCTTGTTCGAGGTGCATGTTATACAACGACAGGAGGGGAAGTTCCTGGTCGGTCAGCCCGGAAACGAGACTGTCGATCAACTCCAGACTGTGCGTCGTGATAACGACCTGCACCTGCCGTCGCACGGCGGCGAGGATCGCCTTCGCGCTCTGGGCAATGGCCCCGGGGTGTTGATGGAGTTCCGGTTCCTCGACGAGTACGACGCCGTTAGGGCGTGCCGCCAACTCCAGGGTAAGGCGGAGGAGGGATTGGACCCCGTCCCCCGCCAGCGCCGCCGGGACGCTGCGGTCTTCAAAAGCCAGCTGAAGGATAGGCGTATCGCCCTCCGTAAGGATGATAAAGTCCGTGAGGCCGGGGACCACTTCGGCCACGATCTCTTCCGCTTGTTTGCGCCGCCCCTGTTCGACGGCCCTCGAAAAAAGCCGATGTAGCGGCAGTTGGAAGTCGCTCGTATTCACTTCCACGAGCCGAACATCCTCGATCTCGCCGAACGGCGACATCTGCTGGAAATACGGCCCTGGCATCGACGAAAATACGTTCCCGGGTGCGAATCCGAGCGTTACAACGTGCGCCCGATGATCGAGTACACACTTAATCCAGGTTTGGTCGGAAGGACCGGAACGATCAATGGATAAATCCCAAATCCTCTCGATTATGGTGTCGTTTGCCACAGTGATCCGCGCCGACTTTCCTTCCCCGCCCTTCCAAAAGAGCCAGCGCGCCCCTTCCTTGACGCCTCGGTGCCGCTGAACCGCTCGGCCGACGGCCTCCGCAGGCTCGGGGCTTGCGGCAATCAGCAAGGCTTCCAACACCGTACTCTTCCCGGAGCCGTTCGGGCCGACAAGCACGACCAACGGCGTCAGGTCGGAGAGCCTCCCCTGCCGGATACCTCGAAGCCCCCTGATGTCAATCCAGCGAATCACGCTCAAGGCCCTCTTGGACGGAAACGGGCAAGCCGAGGGAGGACGTTTTCTCCTCACATGCTAACGGAGAAGGGGACCGCAAGCCATGCGGATTGAGCGACGTCAAGGCGGGCGGCTCACCCCTCAAAACGAAAAGGCGGCCGTCGCCCTGTCGGCGACGGCCGCCCCTGTCGGCGCTTGCCCGACGGCTCACTTCTTCTCGCGCTTCAGCACGAAATAGAACGCCTTGTTGTCCTTGGTCGACTCGAACTTCTCCGGGCGCTTGACGTCGTCGCCCATCAGCGCGACGTAACAGATCTTCAGCTCGTCGCCCTTCAGGGCGATGATGCCCTGGGCCTTGCCTTCCTTGACCGGGCCGTCCTTGATGTCCATGTCGATAGTCGCCGGCGACTTCTTCGTGTCGATCTTGTAGCCGATGACGAACTTCATGTCGCCGGTGCCGAGCGTGAAGGTGTCCTTGGTGATGACGACCTTGTCGGCCATTTTCTCCTTGTCGACCTTCTCGCCGGAGCGGGTGCCGGACTCGTAGGTCCAGGTGCCGACGAGCTTCGCGGGATCGAGGCCGGCGCCGGCCTTGTCCTTCTTCGCGTCTTCGGCGACGGCGGCCGCCGCGACGAGCAGGACCGCGGCCAGGGGTACGAGGCGCTTCATGACGACATCCTTTCGCTGAGGAGGTGACGAATCCGGGCGGGCAGCCGCGCCCGCCCGGACAGGTGAGGAGATTGTAGCGAGACGGCCGGCCAAGAGCCAAGCTTAGCCGCCGCGCTTACGAGGCGTCCTTGTAACGGAACGTGCGCTCGATCTTTTCCTGCGGGTACGGCTTGCCGCCGACCTCGACGTAGGGGTAGACGAGGAAGTTGACCGGCTCGCCGTCCTGCTTCGGCACCAGCGTCAGGTCGCGGCCGGTGCTGAAGGTGACGCGATCCTCCGTCAGGTTGCCGAAGTAGTAGTCGACCCTCCCCGGATTCTTATTCGCCTCGGAAATGTCGACGGGCACCCAGCCCTTGCCCGCCGGGCGGAACTTCGCCCAGCAGTGGTAGCCGGCGATGGGGCCTTCGCCGCGCTTCTCGGGGATCGGGAAGCCGATCTCGAACTTCGCCGGGATCTTGTTCGCCCGCGCCAGCGAGATGAACAGGCTGTGGAAGTCGCTGCAATTGCCGTACTTGCTGTCGCAGGCCCAGACGGCGTCGCCGCGGCCCCAGCCCTTGCCCTCCTTGCTGTAGCGCATGTGCTTGTTGACCACGTCGTACAGCACCTTCGCCGCCTGCTCCTGGTCCTTGGGCAATTGGCGGTCTTTGATGAGGTCAAGCGGCTTACCCTCCAGCGGCACCAGGCGGTCGGGCTGCAGGAAGCGCTCGTCGGCCGCGGAGTCGTCGCGGCCGCCGCGCACCTCGTTCCGCGTGACGCGGTAGGTGCGCGCGAACGCCACCTTGCCGTCCTTGTCGGCGGCCGCCTCGAAAAAGGCGATCTCGTTGCCGTACTGCGCCTCGCGGCCGACCTTGGCGGGAGCGGGGAGGCGGTCTTCTTCCAGCTTCACGTCCTGCTCGGCGTTCGTCGGCGGCACCGGCAGCCAGACGCGCGCCTTCTCGCCCGGCGTCAGGCCGGTGACCGTGGCGGCGTAGGTGAACAGAAACGTCCGCGCCTTCGCCGCCGGCTTGTCGTCGGCCGGGGGGACGCCCGCGGCCAGCAGAGGCAGCGTCACGAGGAGGAGAGCCGCCGCGGAGGCGCGGCGCCCGGTGAGGGAACGCATGGGAAACTCCAGGGTGTACGAGGAGGAACAGAGAGGCCGGGCGCGCGAGGTCGCGCGAAGCAGCGGAGAAGAGGGAACCGGCCCGGTCACGCCGACGCTAGCGGACGCGCACTCAGGTGAAGCCGGGGCGGAGGGAGAGAGGAGAGAGCGAGGCGCAGGGGGCGGCGACGGCGGAGCGAAGTCCGGCAGTCGTCAGCCACGGCGCCCGCATGAGAGCCTCGAAAGAAGGTCGGCGAGCGATTCGCCCGCCGAAGTGAGTGTAGGCGCGCGGGAGCCGCTCCGTCAAGGCCGCAGCGCCTCGCGGCGGAACTGCCCTGGCTTGATCTCGGCGTTGAGACGCACGTCGCGGAAGTAGTAACTGGCGATGAGCTTGTCGCCCTCGCCGCGCAGGACGGCGCCGGTCTGCAGCCACGTCTCCTGGTCGATGTCGATGGTCAACTCGGTGATGCCGTCCTCCTCGGGCTGGGCGTAGCGCGTCCGCCGCAGGACGTAGCAGGGCCGTCCGCCGACCTCCTTCACGTCCCGGACGCCGAGGTACTCGACGTGGAGGGCGTTTTGCTTCTTCGCCTCGACCCAGCGCGTCAGGGTGCGGACGAGGCCGTTCTTCAGGCCGAACTCGCTGAGGGGGATGCGTCCCGACTGGCGGGCGTCGTCGCCGTCGACGTCGCGCGCGACCACGTCGCCGGCGAGGCGGAGGAGGCGCGTCGCCGGGCGGGCGAGCATCTTGCCGCCGTTCTCGCCCTCGACGTAGAGGGCACGTTCGGCGCGGCGGGCGCCTTCTTTCCACTGGAGGTAAGCGGCGAACGGCTTCTCGCGGAAGGCGACCTGGATCACCTCGCGCGGGTGGAGCCGGCCGTCGATGCGCTCCTGCTTGTCCATGACGACCGTGTAGCTTTTGACCTCGCGGTCGTAGCGGAGCCGGCAGGCTTCGAGGAAGGCGATGGGGTCGTCCTTGGCGAGGCGTTCCATCTGCGTCGGGCTGGGGAGCGGCTTGCCGTCGTCGGCGGAGGGGGCGGGACGTTCGGGCGGGCGTTCCGGGCGGGCCGAGTGGGAGGGGGAGGCGGCCAGCAGGCAGCAGGGGAAGAGGCAGAAGAGGATCGCACGCATCAGAAGCCCTCCTAATCCCTGGAAACGGCTGCCGCACCCCTGTCACTTTAGGCAATGTCGGGAGGAGCGACAACCGGCGCGGAGGCGGGGTAAGATCTGCCGATTTTGTCGTCTCGGCGTCAGGCGGCGGCGAAGGTAAGCGGATCGGACCCGCGCGACCCGCACGGGCACCCCAGGGGCTATACTGGCAAGGAAGGCGGTGGGGTCGCTGAAACCTCGGGCCGCCCCGGCGAGTAAATCCGGCATGGGCACTCCGATCCGCACCCTATCACGCGACGACGTCCCGGACGTCCTCCCGGACGACTCCATCCTCGACGTCCTGCCCGCCGAGCCCGCACGCCCGCCGCGCGACGTGCCGTGGGTGTTGCCGGCTCCTCGGCCGTGGTTGGTCACGCGCCTCGTCCGCGGCGCCTGGCGCGTGTTCGCCTCAACCTGTGAGTGGCTGTTCGGCGCCGCGACGCTGATCGTCGGCCTGGCGGTGCTGGCGGCGGTGCCCGTCGTGGGCCTGCTGAGCCTCGGCTACCTGCTGGAGGCCGGCGGCCGCGTCGGGCGCACGGGGCGGCTGCGCGACGGCTTTATCGGCGTCCGCAAGGCGGCGCGCGTCGGCGGCATGTTCGCCGGCACGTCCCTGATGCTCTTGCCGCTGCGCCTCATTTCGTCGCTGCTGGCGTCGGCGCAGGTCATCGCCCCGGACGGGCCGGCGGCGCGCGGCTGGCGCGCCGCCCTGGTCGTGCTGACGGCGGGCATGGCCATGCACATCGCCCTGTCGTGTCTGCACGGCGGACGTTTGCGCTACTTCTTTTGGCCCATCGGCAACCTGGTCTGGCTGGCGCGCCAGCTCGCGCGCGGCGGCACCTACGCCGGGGCGCGCGACGCCGTCTGGGACTTCGTCACGGGGCTGCGGCTGCCGTACTACTTCTGGCTCGGGCTGCGCGGCTTCGTCGTCGGCTTCGCCTGGCTGGCGGTGCCGATCAGCGTCATGGCCCTCAGCCGCAAGGCGCCCGTACTCGGCTTCGTCGGCGGCGCGCTGCTGGTGCTGGTGCTGCTCGTGCTGCCGTTCTTGCAGATGCGCTTCGCGGCGGAGAACCGGCTCCGCGCCGGCTTCGAGCTGGGGCGGGTGCTGTCGTGCTTCGGGCGGGCGCCGTGGGCCTACGGCATCGCCCTGTTCGTGACGCTGCTGTTCGCCCTGCCGCTGTACCTCCTGAAGATCGAGGTGGTGCCGCGCGAGGCGGCGTGGCTGCCGAGCCTGTTCTTCGTCGTCTCCATCTTCCCGAGCCGGCTGCTGTCGGGCTGGGCGTATTCCCGCGGCGCCCGCCGCCCCGAGCCGCGCCACTGGTTCTTCGCCGGCACGAGCCTCCTCGGCATGTTGCCTTCGGCGGTCGTCTACGTCTTCATTGTCTACCTGACGCAGTACACGTCCTGGGACGGCGTCTGGAGCCTGTACGAGCAGCACGCCTTCCTGCTGCCGGTGCCGTTCGTCGAATTCTGAGCGCGGCCGTACCCTTCGCAACCGCACTCCCCGCCGGTACAATCCCTCCTCGTTGTCGCGCCCGCCGCTCCCGAGGGATACGTCGTGTCCGAGCCAGTCGATCCGAGTCCACAAATCGTCCCGCGCGCCGAGTACACGCGCCGCCTCGGCGAACGACGAGACGCGGCCGCCGAGCGGGAGCGGACTCACGCGATTACCGGCAACAGCCGCGTCGCCGTGGTCGTCGGCGGCGTGGTCGTCGCCGTCCTCGTCTTCGCGGCCGGCTGGCTGCCCCCCGGCTGGCTGGCGCTGCCCGTCGCCGTCTTTCTCGGCCTGAGCGTCTGGCACCAGCGCGTCACGCGCGCCCTCCGCCGCGCCCGCCGCGCCTCGACCTACTACGAGCGCGGACTCGCCCGCCTCGACGGCGACTGGTCCGGCGGCGACGAGGGCCGGCGTTTCCTCGACGACCGGCACCCCAACGCGCTCGACCTCGACCTGTTCGGCGGCAAGTCCGTCTTCCAGCGCCTGTGTACGGCGCGGACGCGCAGCGGCGCCGACCTGCTCGCCGGCTGGCTGCGCGAGCCGGCGCCGCCCGACGAGGTCCGCGCCCGCCAGGCCGCCGTCACGGAGCTGCGGCCGCGCCTCGACCTGCGCGAGGACCTCGCCCTCCTCGGCGCCGACGTGCCGGCCGGCGTCGACCTCGACGGGCTCGTGACGTGGGGCGCCGCGCCGCCGATCCTCAGTACGTCGCGCCTCGTCCCCTGGCTGCTCATGGCCCTGGCCGCCCTGGCCCTGGCGGGGTTGGTCGCGGGCGTCGCCGACCTGGGGTGGCTGCCGCTCCTCGCCGTCGCCGCCGTGGAGGGGGGCGTGGCCCTGGCCCTGCGCGACCGCGTCGGCCGCGTGGTCAAGCCGCTGGAGAAGCGGGCGCACGACCTCGCCGTCTTCTACGGCCTGCTCGCGCGCCTGGAGCGCGAGACGTTCGCCGCGCCGAAGCTGGCCGCCCTGCGCGCCGCGCTGGGCACGACCGGCCGCGCGCCGTCGGAGCGCATCGCCCAATTGGCATCGCTGATTGAGCTGCTCGACTCGAAGCGCAACCTCTACTTCGCGCCCCTCGCGTCGCTGATGATGTGGACGACGCTGCTCGCCTTCTCCCTGGAGCGCTGGCGGGTCGCGGCGGGGCCGGCGATCCAGGGCTGGCTGGCCGCCGTCGCCGAACTGGAGGCGCTGGGGGCGCTGGCGACCTACGCCTACGAGTGCCCGGACGACCCGTTCCCCGAGATGATCGACGGCGGACCGCTGTTCGACGGCGAAGGAGTCGGCCACCCGCTGCTGTCGGCGGCGGCGAGCGTGCGCAACGACGTCCGCCTCGGCTGCGAGCTGCGCCTTCTCGTCGTGAGCGGGTCGAACATGTCGGGCAAGAGTACCCTGCTGCGGACGGTCGGCGTCAACGCGGTGCTGGCGCAGGCGGGGGCGCCGGTGCGGGCGGCGCGGCTGCGGCTGTCGCCGCTGACGGTCGGCGCGACGCTGCGCATCCAGGATTCGTTGCAGGACGGCCGGTCGCGCTTCCTCGCGGAGGTGCTGCGCGTCCGCCAACTCGTGGGCCTGGCGCGGGAGGCGCGGCCGCTCTTGTTCCTGGTCGACGAGCTGTTCGCGGGCACCAACTCGCACGACCGGCGCCTGGGGGCCGAGGCGGTGGTGCGCGCCTTGGTCGAGGCGGGCGCCGTCGGCCTCATCACGACGCACGACCTGGCGCTGACGCACATCGCCGAGGCGCTGGCGCCGCGCGCCGCCAATGTCCACTTTGAAGACCAAATGGAGGGCGAAGCGATGACGTTCGACTACCGGATGCGGCCGGGCGTGGTGCGGCACAGCAACGCGCTGGCGCTGATGCGCTCGGTGGGGCTGGAAGTCTGAGGCGGTCTGCGGAGAGAATAACGAACGGGCGAGCCGGAGAGCGCCCGGCCCGCCCGATTCCGATTGAGGGCACTCTACTCCCTGGTGAGGAGCAGGAAGTCGATGCCGCGAACCTTCTTCGTGCCGACGCGGACGCGCGTGGTGCCGACGTTGGCGACCGGGCCAGCGGCCAGCGAGCGCAGGTCGAATTGCACGCCGCGCCGGACGATGACGGCCTCGACCCACTCGCCGCCGTTGACGGCGAGGTTCTGGATGGTCGCCGCCTTGTGGGGGGCGACCCGCAGCGGCGGCCCGCCGTTGACCGTGACGGCGATCTCGAACCCGGTCGTGTTGTTGACGACGGTCTTGACGAGCCGGCCGGTCTGGGCCGACGCCGAGCCCGTCGCCGGGGGCGCCGCGACGAGAGCCGCGGCCGCGAGAACTACGGAAAGACGCATGACACCAACTCCTATGAAGGACATTTGACCTCTCGTCCGGCCCGCAGGCGCGGCGCGAAGAGGTTGACGAGGAACGCCGAGACGACGAGGACCGAGACCGTCCGCCGGGTCAGGTCGTCGGACAGGGAAAAATCTCAATTCGGATCGAAAAGTGAATTACACCGGCAGCGGGCGGCCCAATTCCCAGGCGAGGTGTTCGGCTTTGGCCCGCGGCATCCGCACGACGTAGTCGGTGTTGAGGGTGGAGACGACGAAACAGTCCGCCCGCTCGCCGCCGCGTTCGGCGACCGCGGCGGCGAGCGGGCGGATCGCGGCCACCGGCGACGACTCGAGGTACTGGCCGTCGGCGCACGCGGCCGAGCCGTCGCGGAAATACAGGATGACGTCGCGGTCGCGCGTGTGGTGCAGGTACTCGACCCATTTCGTCGCGCGCGTCGTGCCGGTCATCGTTCGCTCCTCCCGAATTTGCGAACCGCGTTACTCCCTCTTGGCGTCCCCAAGCGGCCCAATCTGAAAGACGTAAGCCGTGCCTCGTGTGTGACGAAAAGCGCCGGTTATCCCATTTTTTTCTCGACAAGTCTTTCGCCCCGCGCGATAATCTCACTGGTTGTGTCACAACGCAGGGGTCCAAGGAGTCTTATTCAATGGCTGACTTTGCGCCGGTAGACCAGGAAATGGCAACCTCGCCCGTTGCCTTGCTGGCCGCGGCTCGGGCGGGCAATAAGGCAGCGGAGGACCGCCTGTTGAGCTGGGTTTACACCTACATTCGCGACAGGGTAAGCCGGCAGGCAGGTAGGCTGCCGGACCCCGCGGTAGCCAGCTCGGACCTGACGCAAAACGTCGTGTGGAACGTCTGGAAGAGCTTGGACAAGTTCAAGGGTGCAACCCCCGGCGAGTTCTGGAAATATGTCAATATTACGACAAATCACGTCGTGGGCGACGAATACCGCCGGGCTCATGCGGAGCTCCGAGACGCCGACCGGCGCAAATCGCTACCGGATGGCTCGGCTTTTAGCCCGCCCGCGGGCAACGACAGTCCCAGCCAGGAGGCCGTCAAGAAAGAGGAAGAACAGCAGCGGGAGGCGGCCCTAGAGGCGGCTCTTGGCGCGTTGTCGGAACTGCAGCGGGAAGTGTTTCGCAAACGCTTCCAGGAACATCGGGAATACCGCGACATCGCCGCGGAGCTTGAGATCACCGAGGCCTACGCCAGACAGATTTTCAGTCGTGCCTGTAAGGACCTCAAAAAGATGCTAGAGAGCGTTCGGAAGAAATGAAATAAGCCCTGATTACAGGCGATTCTGTCATTTCTTCCGAACGCTCTGGAGAAAAAGCCATGACGCCTCCATCAGGGTCACTACGGGACTCGCAGTCGTCGGCCGGGGACCAGGCCATCGCTGTCCGGGACGAATTCCACCTGTTCCTGGACAGCTACGAAGAAGAGACCCTGATGCGGGGGAGCCTGCTGTCCCCGGCCGACTGGCTTTTGAGCCCTCTGGCTTTGCCGTGCCAGTTCCGCGCGGCGTTGGAAGACCGCTACTGGCTGTACCGCAATTACGCCAAGGCTTCGCCATCGGCGGAGGGACCGCCGCCGAAGCCCGCCGTGCCCGGCTATGAAATCCTGAGCCGCCTGGAAGGCGGCAACATGGGGATCGTCTACAAGGCCCGCCACCTGGCCCTGAACCGCGTCGTCGCACTCAAAACGCTCCCCGGCGGGGTGCTGGCCCAGCCAGACAAGCGGAAACGGTTCCACCAGGAGACCAAAACGCTAGCGCGGATTCAGCACCCCAACGTCGTGCAAATCTACGATGTCGGCGAGTGCGGCGGGCAGCCCTACTTCGCCATGGAGTTTGTGGCCGGCGGCAGCTTGGACCGGAAGTTGGACGGAACGCCGTGGTTGGCGCGACCGGCCGCCGAGTTGGTGGAAACGCTGGCCCGGGCCGTGCATGTCGTGCATCAGCTCGGCATCATCCACCGCGACCTCAAGCCGTCGAACGTGCTGCTTCAGGCGCCGAGCGCCGATTCGCGCGACACCGTAGACTGCACGTCGCCCAAGATCGCCGACTTCGGGTTGGTCAAGCTCAGCGACTCCGATCCCGGCCAGACGCCACCGGACGTGGCGGTCGGCACGCCCAGCTACATGTCGCCGGAACAAGCCGCCGGCGCGTCGAAGGAGGTGACGGCGGCGGCCGACGTCTACGCGCTGGGGGCGATCCTCTACGAGTTGCTCACCGGCCGGCCGCCGTTCCGGGGCGTGACGGCCGTGGATACCATTCTTCAGGTCATACAGGACGAGCCTGTGCCGCCCCTCCGTCTGAACCCCAAAGCGGATCGCGACTTGGAGACAGTCTGCCTGAAGTGCCTCCAAAAGGCGCCAAAGCGACGCTACGCCAGCGCCGCGGCCTTGGCCGACGATCTGCGACGTTTCCTCGACGGGCGGCCGATCGTGGCCCGGCGCGTCGGGGCGGTCGAACGCGGCTGGCGTTGGTGTCGGCAGAATCCCCCCCTGGCGGCCGCGATAAGCGTGGGTGCAGCCTTGTTGATCGCCCTCGTGGGCGGGGCGTTCGCGTGGGCCTATTCCGAAAAACTGCGTAATGCGGAGTTAAAGCAGCTCAATACCGATCTCGAGGAACAGCGCGGGACCGCGGAGCGGAATGGCGTCTTGGCCGATCGGGCTGCTCAACGGCTCGTGCGCGTTACGAGTGGGTACGTAGCCTCTCGATTGTCGGATGAAGACGTCCGCAAGCTGTCGGGAAGCATATCCGCCCTAAAGCGGTTCCGGGATGAGGACTCGACCCTCGCCGCCCTCCGTGAGGCTCTCGACTACCTCGATCAGCTGTCCGCCGACTCTCCGGGGAAAACCGACCATCGCCGGACACTCGCCAATCTTTCCCTCGTGGCGGGTGTGATGTTCGCGACGAGCGGCCAGCCTTCAAAGGCTGAGCCCCTGCTGAAGAAGGCCATTGACACCTGGCAGGGCCTCACCGACCAGGACGACCAGGATGCCGAGGCTCTCAGCGAACTGGCTACCAGTTACTATTTCCTTGGCGCAACGCACCGTGACGTCGGGCACCTGGAGCAGGCGGAAAGCATGTGGCTGAAGTCGATTGAGCTTCAGGAAAAGCTCACGCTCCACTTTGGCGACAACGCTCAATACGTCTCGAACCTGGGCCGGACCTATTACAACATGGGCGTTTACGCCCACAAGAGCAAGAAGTTCGCCGATGCGCTTCCCTGGCAGGGGAAAGCGATCGCCACGCTGCAACCCCTCTCCGGCAAGCCGGAGGAAGACTGGTTTTTGGCCGCGGCTTACTACGGCCGCGGCCTGGCCCACACGGAGCTTCACCAAGACGAGCCGGCCCGGGCTGACTTCGAGAAGTCGGTCCCCCTTACCAAAGATCACAACGAGAAGCGGGAGCGGCAGCTCGCGCTGGCCTTCGCCGACGCCTACTGCGGCTACTTTCGGAAGGCCGTGGCGGAGGCCGAGAAGGCCGTCGGCGCCGATCCGACCAACGGCGATGAGCGATACAAGCTCGCCTGCGTGCTGGCCCTGGCAGCCGGCGGCGCAAGGAAGGACGCCCAAATGCCACCTGTCAAAGCCGCGGAGCTCGTGGAGCAGTACGCCGGCCGATCTATCAGGCTCTTGCGGAAGGCCCACGAAGCGAACTATTTCAAGACCGCCGAGGCCCGCAAAGACCTCCGAGACGACCCCGACCTCGACCCGCTGCGCCAACGCCCCGACTTCCGCAAGCTCCTCGCCGACCTCGACGGCCCGCGCGAGCCGCTGCCGCCGCCCAAGGAACAATGACGCGGCCTGGGTTCCCCCGCGGACAAGGCGGCATGCCTCCCCCGGAACCTGTCTGCGAACCCGGAGACCGACCATGCCTCTCGACGACCGCGTCCTCGACCTGTTGGTCCGCCGGGACGACCTGCGCGAGCAGGGCGAGGCCGTCCGCTGATGCGCTCGGTGGGGCTGGAAGTCTGAGGCCGTCCTCATGTAGGATGGCGCCCGCCCGAAGCCGCAAGGAGCCAACGATGCCTTCGCCATTCCCCGGGATGGACCCCTTCCTGGAAAAGCGCGGCATCTTCCACGAGCTTCACACGCAGATGCTCGCGGAGGCTCAGGGACTTTTGCAGCCGCAAATTCGCCCGAAGTACATCGCGCGGCTGGAGCGCCACCTGTCCGAGGGCACGGTCTGGGACCCGCCCGGAAACATGATCGCCCTCGACCGCAAGCAACCCGACCTGACTCTCGCCGCGGCGGCGGAGGCCGCCCCGGACCGGGCTTCCACGGCCTGCCTCGTTCCGCCCTTGGCCAGCGCCACCGAAGAACTCGACGAGGACGAGCTGGAACTGCGGAAGCAGCGGCGCGTGGTGATCTACGTCAACGTCAAGCCGCGCCTGGCGGTGGCGACCCTCGAATTATTGAGCCCGTCGAACAAGGAGCCCAGTTCGGTCGGCCGGACGCGTTACCTGGACAAGCGGTCGTCCGCCTTCCACGGCGGCCTGCACTGGGTCGAGATCGATCTGCTCCGCGGGGGCCAACGTCCGCCCCTGGCCGTAACTCTCCCTCACGAGGTCGACTACCTCGGCTACGTCGTTCAGGCGACGATCACGGGGCGGAGGCACCTCGCTTACGGCTGGAAAATCCGGGACGCCATTCCCCCCATCTCTATCCCTCTCCTGGGCGATGACGTCGTGACGCTTGACCTCGCCGCCTGCTTCCGTTCCGCCTACGACCGCATCGCGGCCGACGACGAGGCCGACTATGCCACCGAACCGCCCCCGCCGCGGTTGCGCGACGAAGACCGCGCCTGGGCCGACGCCCTGCTGCGCGAGAAGGGCTTGCGCCCGTGAATGTGCCCGCGGATCTGGTATAATTCACGCCGGCCTCGCGGAGGGAGTGCGATGAAGAGTCCTTTCCCCGGTATGAACCCGTACCTCGAAGCGTTCTGGGGCGACGTACATACCAGCCTGGTCACTTACGCCCGCGATCATCTGCGCCCGCAGCTGCCGGAGGGACTGCGGGCGCGGGTCGAGGAACACGTCACGGTCCGGCTGGAGAACGGCGACAACGGCCACCCGCGACCGCCACACGGCTACTACCCCGACGTCGGCGTCGTGGAAACCTCCGCCGGCGCGCCGCGCGAGGCGGCGGGGACGGCCGCCGCCCTCGCGGAACCGCTCATCGTGCCCCTCCAACTGGATCCCCGGACGCAGCGTTCCATCCGCATCATCGACACCCGCTCGGGCAACCGCGTCGTGACCGCGCTTGAGTTCCTCAGCCCGACGAACAAGTCGGACCCGCGCGGCCGCGCCGCCTACCGGCAGAAGCAGGAAGAGTTGTTAGAAGGCGGAGTTAATCTCGTCGAAATTGATCTCTTGCGCGGCGGCGACTACGTCCTCGCGGCCCCGGCCCACGTCGTCCCTCTGGCGTATCTCGCCCCGTACCGCGTCTGCGTCGTCCGCGCGTCGCGGCGCCATCAGGCCGAGGTGTACCGCGTCTCCCTGCGCGAGCCCCTCCCCGCGATTCGCGTCCCCCTGCGCGAGGCCGACGCCGACGTCCGCCTCGACTTGCAGGCGCTCGTCGGTCAGAGTTACGAGAACGGCGACTACGGCCCCGACATCGATTACCGCCTCGACCCCGTGCCGCCGCTCCTCGGCGACGACGCCTCCTGGGCCGACGTCCTGCTGCGCGAGAAGGGCTTGCGCCCGTAACGAGGCTCCCGTGGACATGTTCCATCCTCAAGGCCCCACGTTCTTCGAGTTGGCGCGCCAGGCCCTCTCCTCCACCGAGCGCGGCTACGACCTGCTGGCGCCGAAGTTCGACTGTTCCCCCTTCCGCGCGCCCGAGCCGATCCTGCGCGCCGTCGCCGACCAGCTGCGACCGCTCGCCCCGTTCGCTGCCGGGCTCGACATCTGCTGCGGCACCGGCGCCGGCGTCGAGATGCTGCGGCCGCTGTGCCGCGAGCGCGTCGTCGGCCTCGACTTCAGCCGGGGGATGCTCGACGTCTGTCGCCGCCGCACCGCCGACGCGCCCGGCACGGCTCCGGTCGAGTTGGTGCAGGCCGACGCCCTGGCGATGCCGTTCGCCGGCGCCTTCGACGTCGCCGTCTGCTTCGGCGCCTTCGGACACATTCTGACGAAGGACGAGCCGCGCTTCGTCGCCGAGGTGGCGCGCGTGCTGCGGCCGGGCGGGCGCTTCGTCTTCGTGACGTCGGTTATGCCGCCGGTCTGGTCGCGCGGCTACTGGATGGCGCGATTGTTCAACGCGGCGATGCGCGTGCGCAACGTGCTGGTCGCGCCGCCGTTCGTGATGTATTACTTGACGTTTCTGCTCCCCGGCGCGACGATACTTCTGGAGCGCCAGGGCCTCCGCGTGGAGGTCAGCGGGCTGGGCTTCACCGGGCCGTGGTCGGCCCTGCGCCTGGTCGTCGCGACGCGGCCCCATGACACGAACGCTGAGCCGCGCGCGGCAAAAGATTTATGAGGAGTCCGTAAAAGATGAACCCCTTTCCCCGCCACCCGCTGCGGTGGGCGCTTGTGCTCGTCCCCTTTGCCGGCCTGTCCCTCCTCCCGAATTCGTCGGAGGCCGACGACGCTTCGGCCGGCCTGCCGAAGGCGGAGACGGCCAGGCACAAGAGCTTCGCCGAGACGATCCCCGGCGCGCAGGCGAAGTTCGACATGATCGCCGTGCCGGGCGGGACGTTCCTCATGGGCAGCCCGGCAACCGAGAAGGACCGGGGCGGGAACGAAGGGCCGCGACGCGCGGTCACGGTGCGCCCCTTCTGGATCGGCAAGTGCGAGGTGACCTGGGACGAATACGACCCGTTCGCGGTCACCAACCCCGGCAACAAGCAGGACCAGATGGACGCGGAGAAGAAGAAGGCCGACCAGAAGACCGTCGACGCCCTCAGCCGGCCGACGCCGCCCTACGCCGACCCGACCTTCGGCTACGGCCACGACGGCCAGCCGGTGGTGTCGGTTACGCACCACGCCGCGATGGAGTACTGCCACTGGCTGTCGGAGAAGACCGGCAAGACGTACCGCCTGCCGACCGAGGCCGAGTGGGAGTGGGCCTGCCGCGCCGGCACCACGACGCCGTACTCGTTCGGCGACGACGACGGCAAGGTCGGCGAGTACGCCTGGTTCGCCGGCAACAGCGAGGAGTCGCCGCACAAGGTCGGCCAGAAGAAGCCCAACCTATGGGGCCTCCACGACATGCACGGCAACGTCGCCGAGTGGTGCCTCGACCAGTACCGCAAGGACTTCTACGCGACGCTGCCGCTGAACGCGGCGGCGCTGATGCCGGTGAATTTGCCGACGGGCGACCGCTACGCCCACGTCGCCCGCGGCGGCTCGTGGGCCGACAAGGAGTCGGGCGTGCGGAGTGCCGTGCGGCGCGGCTCGGAGAAGTCGTGGAACAAGCAGGACCCGCAGGTGCCCAAGAGTCTGTGGTGGCTGACCGACGCCGACTTCGTCGGCTTCCGCGTCGTCTGCCCCGTCGAGGACGCGCCGCCGCTGAAGGGGTTCCGCTCGAAGATCAAATGGGACAGTAAATGACGGGAAATTACCCCCCTCTCCCCTCTGGGGAGAGGGGTTGGGGGTGAGGGGCGAACCCGCTCGTGGCTTGGGGGGGGGGGGGGCGGGCCCGCCCCCGCCCCCCGCCCCGGGCGGGGTGGGGGGGGGGGGGCGGCGGCGGGGGGGGGGGGGGGGGGGGGCGGCGGCCGCCCCCCCCCCCCACGCCACGAGCGGGTTCGCCCCTCACCCCCAACCCCTCTCCCCAGAGGGGAGAGGGGGGTAATGTCCCGTCATTTACTGTCCCATTTGATCTTCGAGCGGAACCCCTT
>JBBROG010000076.1:0-31752 GCA_038229635.1 Gemmatales bacterium | reverse complement strand
GCTGTCTGCCCGCCGCCCTGCGGGCGGGCGGCTAAACGTGAGTTACTCCTTCGTCGACACCGTCTGCGTCCCGCTGTAGTACGAGACGAGGGCGTTGTACAACTCGCGGTAAGCCCTCTCCTCGCCCGGCACGGCCGGGGCGAAGCGGAGGCCGCCCATGTTCTTCACCAACTCGCCGACCGTCTTGCCGTGGGCGGCGTACTTGCCGGTGAAGTAGTTGCCGGCGTCGGGCGTTTGCAGAGCCCGCAGCGCGTCGCTCAGCATATTCAGGTAGCGCTTCGACTCGATGTACTGCGACGGCGTCATCTCGCCGATCTGCTTCGCCAGCGTGTCGTACATGCGGTCGACGTTGCTGATCATGTCCTTGAGCCGGCCGCGGTCGACCTGGCCGTGCTTCTCGGCCTCGCTGACGGCCACCGCGATGTCGCGCTCCAGGTTCTTGCGCTCGGCGTCGAAGCCGTTGCCCCCGAGGGCCAGCGGCCAGGTGAGGCGGCCATCGTTCTTCAGCAGGCCGACGTTGCCGCCGCTGCCGCTGGTGACGTTGATCTGCTTGAGCAGATCCTTATCGAGGTCGATCGTCGGCCCCTTCCCGCCCTTCGCCTGAATCTGGCGCAGCTGGTCGAGGATGCTATTCAGCGACGCGGCCGAGAAGATGTCCGTCGACGACGGGTTATTGACGTGGTAGCGCAGGTCGAGCTTGGCATACTGCTCGCGGACGTCCTGCATCGAGGGCGTGTTGGCCCGTTCGTACATGAACTCGTCGAAGGCCCGGCGGCGGTTCTCGATCGTCGCCTGGCGCACCTGCTGGCCGACGACGCGCGCCTGCTGGTTCTGTAGCCGGAAGCGGCCTTCCGAGCTGATCAGGTCGGCCGTGCCGCGCAGGAAGCCGCTGAACGGATCGGAGTTCGGGATGTAGGAATTGCCGTAACCGCCGCCGCCGCCGCCGCCGTAGGGGTCGGTGGACAGGGTGGACGTGTAGCCGGCGCTGGTGCCGCCGTAGGGGTTGTTCAGCAGCGTGCCGCCGCCGCCGCCGTAGCCCGGGAAGCCGCCGTAGCCCGGCACGCCGCCGATGGCCGGGGTTCCCACCCCCGGCGGGATGACACTGCCCGGCGCGTAGACTTGCGGATAGGGATTGTAGCCGAGGGCGTAGGGCGGCACCTGCCGCAGGGCGCGCCCGTACAGGGAGATGTTGAAGGCGGCCCGGCGGGCCGTCCCGTACGGGTCATACGGCGTGTAAGGCACCTGCGCCGAAGCCTGGGGCGCGAGAGCCAGCAGCGCCGCTCCGCCCAAAATGGCCAGGCCGAACTGTTTCGCCAAGGCTGACATGACTGGATTCTCCCGGGAACAAGGGACGAGGACCGACCCTTCCTGGTCGCAACCCGCTCGCACGGGCCGGAATGGATGAGGCGAGGCCGTGCTTCCGTCATCCTATCCTGTGCCCTCAGCAGAAGCAAGTTCGGGGCCGTTGGCGCTCCCGCGCGGCCCGGCCGGCTTCCTATTCGACGTACAGCATCTCATTTCGGTTCAGGAGCGCGAGGCAAAAATCGGCCAAGGCCGCCGCGTAGGCCGGGTCGACGCCGTCCGGAAGTCCTTCCGGCACACCGACTTTCCGACGCGCGCGCAGGCGGTCGCGTAACAGCTCGGACTGAGATTCCAGGAATTCTCGCGCCAGCTGGCGTTCCGCCGGCTTCGGACGACGACTCAGGGCAAGTTGGTGCGCCTTTTCAACGTGCCGGTTAACATCCGCGCCGCCCTCGCGCAACAGCCGCGCGGCCAGACGACGACTTTGCTCTTGCAGGAACGGGCCGTTCAGGAGGATGAGCGCTTGCGGGGCGTAGGTGCTGACCGGCCGAACCGCGCAGGACGACAGCGTGTCCGGTTGATCGAAGGTCTCGAACAGCGGCTGGCGCACGTTGCGCTTGGCGAACAGGTAGAGGCTGCGCCGCCCGTACTCGCGCGGGTCGGGCGTCGCGTGCCACAGGCCGTCCGGCTCGCCCTCGGTGAAGATCAGGTCGTACACTTCGGGCTCGAGCGGCACACGCACCATCGGCCCGCCCACGGCGCGGTTGAGGGCGCCCGACGCCGCGAGGACGGCGTCGCGCAACGCTTCGCCCTCCAACCGACGGCGGTTCATGCGCGACAGCAGGTGGTTGTCGGGGTCGGTCGTCCCCGGTCGGACGGACGACGCTTGCCGATAGGTGTTCGACAGGACCATCAGCCGGTGCATGTGCTTGAGCGACCAGCCGGAAGCGACGAACTCCGTGGCGAGCCAGTCGAGCAGTTCGGGATGCGTCGGCGCGGCGCCGCGGACGCCGAAATCGTTCGGCGTCGCCACCAGGCCGCGGCCGAAATGGTGCTGCCACAGGCGATTCACCAGCACCCGAGCCGTCAGCGGGTGGTTCGGCGACGTCAGCCAGCGGGCCAGATCGACGCGATTCTCGATCTTCGCGGGCTGGGCGTCGAGCGTCAGCGCGCCTGGTACGCCGGGAGTGACGACCGCGCCGGGACGCTTCAGCTCGCCGCGCTTGAGGATGTGCGTCACCGGGACCTTGTCGGCGTCGGCGATCGACCAGGCGTGAGCAGGGTTCGGCGGCAGCTGCGCCTCGACGGCGTGAATTCGTGCCCGGAGAGCGGCGCGCTTCGCCCGATCCGCCGGCGACAGGGCGTCGAGGACTTCGTCCCACGTCACGCGGAGCAGTGTCTGGGCGTCGTCGGCGAGCTTCTTCTGAACGGGCGTGCGCTTTTTCGGGTCGACGGCGAGCGCCTCGCGGTAGCTCGCATCGAGTTTGGCCTTCTTCACCTCGGCGAGGCGCGCGCGGTAGGGGGCGTCGAGGGCGTCGACCTGCTGGCGAAGCGGTTTCATCAGGGCATTCAGCTGCGTCGTGCGGCGGTCGAACGCGGCCTTCTCCTCCGGCGAGGCGATGTCGACCTCTTTCGCCTGGCCGGCGGCGAAGAACGCCTGGAGCCGGTAGAAGTCGCTCTGCGGCAGCGGGTCGAATTTGTGGTCGTGGCAGCGGGCACAGCCGACCGTCAAGCCGAGGACGGCCAGGCCGAGGCCGCTGGTGATCTCGGTGAGAAACTCCTGGCGCGTCATTTCCGGGTCGACGTTGCCGCTGACGAGGTGAATCGGGCCGCAGCGGTTGAAGCCGGTGGCGACGAGCAGGTCGGCCGCGGACCGGGCGTCGCGGCCGCGCGCGAGGAGGTCGCCGGCCAGCTGCTCGGTCAGGAAGCGGTCGTAGGGCTTATCGTCGTTGAAGGCGCGGGCGACGTAATCGCGGTAGCGCCAGGCGTGCGGCCGCTCGGCGTCCATCTCGTAGCCGTTCGACTCGGCGTAGCGGGCGACGTCAAGCCAGTGCTGCGCCCAGCGCTCGCCGTGGTGCAGCGAGGCGAGCAGGCGTTCCACCACGCGCTCGTAAGCGTCCGGGCAGGAGTCGGCGAGGAAGGCGACGACCTCGTCCGGCGTGGGCGGCAGGCCCGTCAGGTCGAAGGTGACGCGGCGGAGCAGGACGGCGCGTTCGGCAGGCGGGCTCGGCGTCAGACCGGCCTTGTCGAGCCGGGTTAGAATGAAGCGGTCGACAGGCGTGCGAACCCACGCCGCGTCGGCGACGGCCGGCGGGGTGGGCCGCACGGGCTTTCGGAAGGCCCAGTGCAAGGAGTCGTCGGCGGCCCGAAGGCGGACGGGCATGAGGAGGGACGAGAGAACACCGACCCAGAGCAAGAGCAAGGCCCGTCGCATCGAACACCTCCCCGCGATCGTCGCTCGGCCCGTCCTCGCCGGGAAAGTCGGGCGGAGCGTTGCGACGTTCGCGGCTCCCCCGAGAAAGGTCCGGCGGCGCAAGGCAAATCGGTTCCCGCCGCGCCCCAACGAGGACCGTAAGGGTAGAATAGGACAGGAGGGTCTCGAGAGACAACCGCCGGCGACGGCGGACGAGTCCCCCCGGAAGCCGAGGGAAGATGGAAAAATGGTGACGTCCCCCCTTGGTTCGCATGCGTATAATACTAACATAGTACGGCCGCGTCTTTTGCTTCGGCCCATCCCCGGCGCAGAGAAGAGCGGGGCGGCCCGCGGAGGCGGGCCCCTTGTAGTGCCGATCGCGCTGCCATGCCGTCGGGTCCCCTGAGGGATCGACGGCAACGGTTTTTTTACGCGCCCCTGTGATGAGGCCCGCGGCAGACGACACTGATAGGACCGACCGATGAGACGGACAACCAGCAAGACCACCCCGAAGTTGCTCCGCCAGGATCAATCCCTGGTCGCCGAGTTGCCCTCGGCCTCCGAGCCGGAGCGGCGGGCGCCCTCGGCCTGGGATAAGACGCATAAAACGGCCTTCGAGGCGGACGAGCCCCGCCGGCCCGAGTCGGACGAGGAGGACGCCCCGGCCGCGGCGGAAGCCTCGGAGGGCGAGGACTCGAGCGCCCCCGACGACGCGCTGGGACTCTACCTCCGCCAAATGGGCGCCATTCCGCTGCTGAACCGCGAGCAGGAACTGGCCCTGGCGAAGCGTTTGGAGAAGGCGCGGCAGCGCTTCCGTCGGGCCGTCCTGCTCAACTGGCGCACGCTGCACAAGGTCGTCGAGATGTTCAGCCGCGTCCAGGCCGGCCAGCTGCCGATCGACCCGAACATCGACGTCGTGACGACGCTCGGGCTGAGCCGCGAGCAAATTCTCGCGCGTATGCCGCACAACTTGACGACGCTGCGGCACCTGTTGGAGACGGCCCGCGAGACATTCCTCGCCTCCCTCAGCGAGCGCTCCAACTCCCGCCGCTCGAAGTTGCGCCGCGAGTTGTGGCAGCGGCTCCGCAAGTGCGTGCGCCTCGCCGAGGAGATGTCGCCGCGCATCGAGCTGCTCGACAAGTGGACCGACGAGCTGGTCCGGGTGTCCGCTGAGATGACGGCCCTCCAGGACGCCATCGACACCGGCGACCGTTCGCAGGCCGACCGCGAACGGTCGACGCGCCAGAACAAGCAGCTGCGCAAGCTGCTCGAAGAGGCGATGACCACGCCCGAGGATCTGGCCAGCATGGTCCCCATCCTGTTGGTCCGGCGCCGGGCCTACCAGCAGGCGCGGCGCGAGTTGGCCGAAGGGAACCTGCGGCTGGTGGTGTCGATCGCCAAGCGCTACCGCGGCCGCGGCCTGCCGTTCTCCGACCTGATCCAGGAGGGGAACCGCGGCCTGATGCGGGCCGTGGACAAGTACGAGCACCGGCTCGGCTTCAAGTTCGGCACTTACGCGACGTGGTGGATCCGCCAAGGCATCACCCGGGCGTTGGCCGACCACGCCCGCACGGTGCGCGTGCCGTGCCACCAGGTCGGCACGCTGGCGGCGATCGAGCGCGTGCGCGGCGAGTTGGCGGTGCAGAACGGCCGCGAGCCGAGCGTCGAGGAGATCGCGGCGGCGCTGGGCGTGTCGGCGGAGGAGACGCAGTCGCTGCGCGTGGTGTCGCGCCACCCGATCAGCCTGCACGAGCCGCTGGGCGGCGACGGCGAGCGAGCGCTGGAGGACTTCCTCGACGACCCGGGCGCCTCGAACCCCGGTAAGGAGGTCGACCAGCACCTGCTGCGCGAGCGCATCGGCGAGGTGCTGCGGTCGCTGACGCCGCGCGAGCGCGAGGTGATCGAGTTGCGCTTCGGCCTCCGCGACGGCCACCCGCGCACGCTGGAGGAGGTGGCGCGGGCCTACGGCATCACCCGCGAGCGCATCCGTCAAATCGAGGCGCGCGGCCTGCTGAAGCTGCGCCAGCCGATCCGCCGCGAGCGCCTTGCCGACTTCGCCGAGGTCGATTAGCTTCTGTTGCTGCTCGTGGCATCGCACGACCGGCCCGGCGAGACAGCCCGTCTCGCCGGGCCGGTTGCGTTTCGGGCGATCCCTTTTTGCTGGACTTCCCTCCCTCGCGAAGAAACAATAGGTAGAGGAGTTGAAGGCGCGGAGGGGCGAGGCGTTGGCCAGGCAACGGCGTGACGTGGAGCGCAAGAGGCGGACGCGGACCCACGTCCTCGCCGACTTGAGCGTCAACCACGTCGAACGACACGCCCTGCTCCGCGGGTACTCGGCGGAGCGCGTTCGGATGGACTACGGCATTGATCTCGTCGTTGACACCTACGGCCGACGCGGGGTGGTGGAGAATGGCCGCATCCTCTTCCAACTCAAGGCCACGGACCGCATCAAGGTCGTCGCGGGAGGCGGGGCCGTGACCTGCCGGGTCGAACGCGCGCACCTGAGCTACTGGCTCGGCGAAGCGATGCCCGTCATCCTCGTGCTCTACGACGCTCGCGCGGACAGGGCTTACTGGCTCTACGTCCAGGCCCACTTCGAGAGTCGGCCGGATTTCGACCTCGCTCAGGCGGCGAAACGAGTGACGGTGGAGATCCCCCGCGAGAACGTGGTGGACCGGGAGGCCATGCGACGCTTCGCCCGGTACAAGAAAGCCGTCCTGTCCCAGCAGCAGGGGAGGATTCGTCATGGGGATTAGCAGTGTCCCCTTCGCCACGATACGGACGTTGCTCCTCGGCCTCGACTTTGAGGAGACCGTGGTGCCCGGATCGCACCTGCTCTTCAAACACGCCCCGTCGGGGATCGTATTCCTGTTCCGACTCTACGGGCCGAGGGAGAACGCCAACATCCCCGACCTGATCGGCGTGCGCAAGCACCTCGACGCGCGGGGGCTTCTGGGCGCGGAGGCGTTCGACGCTCGCGTCAGGAAACAGTCCGCGTAAACCGTTCTTCCCGTGGGGCGAGAGGGCCTCGCCGTGACCGGCAGCATCTTCGTCGCCAACGGTGACATCACCCAGCTGAGCGCCGACGCGCTCGCCTACTCCTCCAGCATTTTCCTCACGCGGGACGGCAACCTCTACCCCGCCTTCGCCCGTCACGTCCCCGGCTTCGCCGAACTCTACGAGGCACTGCCGCCGGCGTGCGCGATCGGCGACGCCTTCTGGCTGCCGTTGTCGGGCGAAGGCCAACCCCGCGGCGTCGTGGTGGTCGCGGCGGCGGGGGGCGGGCGTTCTCTCTCGCCCGAGGAGAAGGGACGCCGCGCCGTCCGCGGCGCCCTCACGACCGCCATCGATGAGCTGCGCCAGTCGCTCCCCGAGCCGCGGCGTCTCCTGATCGCCCTGCCGACATTTCGCCTCGGCATGGGCGGCGACCGCAACGCCCGCCTCGCCTCGGCCCGCGCCCAACTCGCCGCCGCCGCCGAAGTCCTCGCCACGCGCCCGGCCGTGGACGTCGCCTTCATCCCCTACACGACGGATAGCTATCACGTCTTTCTCCAGGCGCGGCGCGACCTGGGCCTCGCGCCGCCCTGCCCCCTCGACGCCGCGTCCTTCGCCGCGCTGCCCGACGCCCTCCGCGAGCGGCGCTGCGTCCTGTTCCTCGGCGCCGGCCTGTCGTCGGCCGCCGGCCTGCCCGGCTGGGGCGCCCTCGTCGACCGCCTCGCCGGGGAAATGGGCCTCGCCGCCGCGCCGCACGCCGACCTCGACTACTACCTCGACCTGGCCCAGTGGTACGTCGAGCGGCACGGCGCCGAGGCGCTGGGACGGCTGGTCGGCGACCTCTTCGGCGGCGGCGACGCCCGGCCGACGCTCGCCCACTACCTGCTGATGTCGCTGTCGGCGCGCGTGGTCGTCACGACCAACTACGACGACCTGATCGAGCGGACCGTGACGGCCCAGCGGCGCCACCCGGTTTCGATCGTGGAGCAGAAGGACGTCGTCCTCACGGGCCGGCCGGACGGCGTGTGCGTGGTCAAGCTGCACGGGGACGCGGCCGGCGGGAAGGAGATCGTCCTGGCCCGCGACGACTACGACGCCTTCTTCCGCAACCGCCCGGCGATGGCCCTGCTGCTGGAAGGGCTGCTCCTCAACCAGACGTTCCTGTTCGTCGGCTACGGCCTGAAGGACCCGAACTTCCGCCAGATCTACAGCCGCATCGCCGACATGCTGCAAGGCGCCCGCCGCGAGGCGTTCGCCCTGACGGTGGACGCCGGCACGGCGACGAGCCCGTTCCTCGCCGACCAGTGGCGGCGGAAGGGGCTGCACCTGCTGGCGATGCCGGGGAGGAACCTGGAGGAGCGCGTCCGCGCCTCGGTGCGCTTCCTCGACTGGCTGGCGGACCGCGCGTCGCTGCACGCCCCGTCGCTGTTCCTCGCCCGCGACGTTCCCGGCATCGGAACGCTGGCGCCGCTGCGGCGGACGCTGATCGACGACGTCGGCCGCGCGGTCGAGGAAAGTTGTCAAGGCCCTTGCACCGAGGACGACGCGCGTCAGTTGGCCGAGACGCTGACGTTTCTGACGGAGCACGGCTGGCGCCCCGCCGGGCGTTCGCTGTCCGGGCTGTGGGAGTGCCTGGCGGACCGCTTCACCGACGCCGCCGCGCGCCGGCGCATGCTGATCGCGGCTCTTCAGGCCACCGAAGGCTTCGACGCCGCGCAGCGCCTCCGCGAGCGGCTGGCGCGGGTCGAGGGCGGGACTCAGACTTTCGGAACCCCTGGCTCGCAGGCTACGCCGCTTGCACATCCCCCGTAGGGATGGTATCTTCCCCCCTGGACTTAACACCCGCGACTTCGGCACCGCGTTCTCATGGCACGACAGCCCGATGTCACCGACAACGGATCGTGGTCGCTCGTCGAAGACACTCTTCGACGGGGCGACCCCCTGTTCGTCCGCGAGCTGCGCCGGATCACCGACGCCGAGCGCCTCGGCGCTTTCGCCCCGCGCTGGTACGGCGACCCACGCCCCGAGGCGCGGCGCCTCCTCCTCGACTACCTCGACCAGCCGCTCAACGCCTTCCGCCATGAGCCGCTCGTCAAGCGCCTCTTCAAACTCGCCGAGGCCGCCGGCGACGACGAGGTCATGGGCCGGTTTCTCGTCCTCTTCGACCGCTCCGTGCGCCGCGTGCTGAAGGACCGCCGCCAGTCGCGCTCCCAGGTCGTCGATACGAAGCTGCAAGCCGAGGAACTAGCTGGGCGCTGGCGCGACAAGGGCTTCGACACCTTCTTCTGGCAGAACTGGGCGGTCGACGACAAGGGCAAGTACGTCGAGCGCGGCTTCCGCGTCACGCGCTCCTGGCAGGCGGAGGTGATGCGCGTCCCCGACGCCACGACGATGTGGCGCACGCGCGGCGAGGCGGCGAAGAAGCCTTACCCCCTGACCGATCCCGTGCGCCGCGCCTTCGAGCGCCGTCGCCTCTTCTCCCTGCCGACGCGCCGCTACCTGCGCCGCCGCGTCTGGCGCTACTTTCGCGCGCTCGGCAAGCAACACCCGGAGCGTTACGTCGTCGCCGTCGCCGCGGCGCTGAAGGTCTACCGCGACGACGACGCTTCCACCGGCGTCGCTCTTCTCGACAACTGGGGGCTCGTTCATATTCTCTTCCACCACAGTCCGGCGCTCGTGGCACGGACGAACGGCTGGGCGCTGGCGCCGGGCTGGGGGCTGTCGGGCCTGAAGGCGGCGCCGATCTACGAGCCCCTGTGGAAGGAGGCTCCGCACGCGCTGCTCGACTTGATGAAGCACGCCCGCTGCCGGCCGGTGCGCCAGTGGGCGGTCCTCATGATTCGCCGCGATCATGACGCCGTCCTCCGCGGGCTTTCGCCCGAGGAACTGTTCGGCCTCCTCACCCATGAGGACCCCGAAGTCGCCGGGCTCGGCGCCGACGTGCTGCGCTCGCTGCCCGACCTCGGCGTGCTGGGCATCGACCGCCTGCTGCGTCTCGTGGAGAATCCGCATCCCGACACGCTTGATATCGTTTGCAACCTTCTGGCGGACAAACTCGGGGCGGGGCGCGTGACCTTCGAGCAGGCGGCTCGGTTGGCGGCGAGTCGGCCGCTGTCGTCGGCGCAGCTCGGTTTCGCCTGGCTGAAGGCGAAGGCGCCGGCGGACGAAGCCGAATGCCGGGTGCTGTTACGCCTCGCCGAAGCGCAGTGCGACTCCTTGCGCGGCGACATGGTGCGCTGGGCGCGGAACTTGCTCGGGGCGTCGCCGCACTTCCGGCCCGCGTGTGTGCTGGACTACCTCGACAGTCGTTACGCCGAGGTGCGCGAAGAGGGCTGGGCGTGGCTCGAAGGCGACGCGCGCGTTCGAGACGACGTCGAGGTGTGGCGTAAGTCGCTGGAGTCGCCCTACGACGACGTGCGCCTGCGCCTCGTCGCGGAGTTGGAGAAACGCACGGGCGAGTCGCGCCGCGTCGAGTCGGGACGTCTCGATGACGAACTTTTACGCTTCGTCTGGGCGTCGGTGCTGCTGAACGTCCACCGCGGCAGGCGGTCGAAGCCGGTCGTCGTCGGACAACTGGTGAGTCGCCTGGAGCGACGGCCCGACGAGGCAAAGGCGCTGCTGCCGATTTTGGCGGTGGCGCTGCGCTCGGTGCGCGGGCCGGAGTGGCGCGCCGGCCTGGCGGGCGTGGTGACGTTGGTGGAACGGAACCCGGAGATGCTCGCGACGGTCAGCGCGGCGTTTCCGGAGTTGAAACTCGTGTGACCAGGGGGTGTCCAGGCGGTATCCCGAGACCATCCTGCTGCGGCGTTCCGCCGTGGCCGACGTTGGCCTCCCGTTGCTTCCCCAAGGCCGTTGTTCTTTGGCCCGCCCCGCATGGTATGGGGCCGGGCTGAGGCAACGGGTTCCCGCCCCATACCATGCGGGGCGGGCCCGGTGAACGTCCTTGGTCGGCGCCTCGAAGTCGGGACCGCCGGGCACCTCTTTCTCCTTGTCGCTTGCGGCCCGGTTGACGACCCCATGAACCTCGACGTCTCCTATCTGAACCGCAGCGCCGTGACGACGGGACCGGCCGGCGTCGCCGTGGCGCTGGAGCCGAACCTGCGCCGCGACCGCGTCAGCTACGTCGGCACTCTGCGTCAACCGCTGCGTTTCCGCGAAGCCGTCAGCGCCTTGCACGACGTCGTCGTCAGCGACCTCCGCTACCAGCCCAAGGACCACGCCGACTACAAGGCGTACCTCGCCGAGGTGAAGAAACGCGAGGCCGTCATCCGCGGCGGCGCCACCGCTGAAGCCCGTGCCGCCCTTCTCAAGAATCAGGCCGACGTCCTTCCGCCGAATCTCGAACGGGACTTCGGCCGCCTGCGCAAGGTCTACTGGGACGCGCGCCTCAAATACTCCGACTTCCTGATGCGCAACCACCCGGTCCTGTGGCGGATGCTGGTGCCGTGCGACCCGGTCGTCACCGTCGCCGGCGACGTCCTCTTCTTCGAGTGCTTCAGCAAGGACGAGAGCAGCTACGGCTGTCTGACCGTCGACCGCGGCGCCTTCACGAGCGAGCAAAATGTCTCTCTGGGGACCACGAATGTCGATTATTCGTGGGCGCTCTACGAGGAGTTCCAGAAGCTGCGCAGCTACCGCGAGACGCGCTTCCTGATCGACCCGGCGGGCTTCGAGGTGAAGACGGAGGATGCGGCGGGGCGTCGCGAGGAGAAGATCGACCTGCCGCCGAGTTGGCTGCGCGGCTTCATGCAGTTGCAGGCGGCGATGAGCCTGCCGACGCGGCGCGTGTCGGTCAGCCGCGAGGGGTTATATAACGTCCTGGCGTGGCTGAAGCGCCACCGCGCCGCCCGCAGCCCGCGTGCCGTCCGCTTCGAGTTAGAGCCGGGCAAGCCGGTCACGATCGTCCTGGAGCCGTGGGAGAAGCGCGTCGTCCTGCACTCGACGCCCTACGCCGGCCCGGTCGCCGAGACGGTCCGCGCCTGGGGCCGCGACCGGCTGCGCGTGCTGCACCGGCTGCTGCCGCTCGCGGACGGCGCCGACGTTTACTTGCTGGGCACGGGGCTGCCGAGCTTCTGGTCGGTGCGCCTCGGCGAGATGCGCCTGCTGCTTGGCCTGTCGGGCTGGACGGCGAACGACTGGACCGGCGGCAGCGCCCTCGACCAGATCGCGCCGCCGGCCGAGCCGAGCGCCGACCTCCTCGGCGACATCGCGGCGACGTTCCAGGACAACCCGACGCGCACCTTCGAGGAGGTACGCCAGCGCACCGGCGGGGCGCCGGCGTTCGTCGCGGCGGGGCTCAATCGCCTGGCGCTGATGGGCCAACTGATTCACGACCTGGCGGGCGGCGTGTATCGCTGGCGGCAGGTGATGCCGGTGGCGCTGTCGCTCGCCGAGGTCACGCCGGACAGCCCGGAGACGGTCGAAGGACGTCGGCTTTTCGCCGAGCGACAGGTTCACCTGACCGGCGACGAACGCACGCCGTCGGGACTGCGTAAGGTGACGGGGATGGTGCCGACGCGGCCGGCGGAAGCGCTCCTCGACGGCGACGGCCGCATTTTGCGCGGCAAATGTACCTGCTCGCACCACCACCAGTTCGGGCTGCGGCGCGGGCCGTGTCGTCACCTCCAGGCGCTGCGCCGCGCGGCGCTGACGGGGCAGGAGCCGATAACGACCGTGGAGAGCTGGTTTAGGAGGTTATGGAACTGACGGACCGCCGCCCCCTGCATTTTTTCTGCCCGCCGTGAGACGAATTGCCGAGTTCGTCGCATTGCGTAGAGACAAGGTATGAGGCCGCCGGGTGATCGGCCTCAAGGGTGTTCCTTGCATCACTCCCTTAACAGGAGAAGGAGTCCGACCGTGTCATTCCTCAATCAATGGACCGACGCCAAACAGGAGTTTGAAACCGCGACGCAGCGGAAAAAACCGTCCGAGAAGGTCTTCGGCGTCTTCCGACAGTCCTCGGGGCTGGAGGACGCCCTGAAGGTGGTCGACAAGGCGGTCGAGAAACAGGACACGAAAGCCCTCAAGGTCGCCTTCGGGATCTTCGCGGCCGCCCAGAACAAATACACCGTCCTGCTGATGACGGCCGTCGACGAGGCGTCCAAGGTCGACCCCGATTCGGACTACGTCACCGAGGGGCAGATGCTCAACGTCGCCCTGACGAGACTCCAGGCCGCGATCGCCGCGAAAGTGGACGAGCTGGCGCCGGGGGAGATCAAGGTCGGCAATTTCGCCGCCGACTGGAAAGCGGCCAAGAAGCGCTTCAAGGAAAAGACCGGCAAGAAGAAGCCGTCGGCCGACCCGGACAGCTGGCTCAAAAAGGGCTCCAGCATCGAGAGCTGCCTGGAAGCGGTGGACAAGGCGATCACGAAGGACGCCTCCGGGGAGTTCGTGGCCGCCGCCAAGTCGTACACGACCGCGATGGATTCGTACAAGAAGGTCCTCGAGGGGATCGTCAAGACGGAGACCGATAAGGAGTACAAGGCGCAAGTCGAGGCCCTGATCGACAATCTGGGGTCGATCAAGACCCGGATCAAGGAGCGGGTGGACGCGCTTTGAGGGCCGCGGGCTCCGCCCGCGAACGGCGTCGGTGGGGACTCGGATGGGCTTCTTGGACTGGCTGCGACGACTTTTCTCCGGCAAGCAACCGCCGCCGTTGCCGGTCGCGCCCGCGTCCCCACCGCCGTCACGCTCCCTGCGCCTGCCGTCCGGCTCCTTCGCTCCGGGGAGCACGCCTCCCGCCGAGCCGCCGACGCTTCCGCCGCCGCCGCCGGTGACGCCGCCCTCTCCGCCATCGCGGATCGACATTCCGTGGGAAACCGCCCTCGGCGACGTCCCGCTGCCGCCGGAGCTTCTCGCGATTCCGCCTCTCACCGTGGAGACGCCGTCGCTGGCGGAACTCCGTCTGCCGGATGAGCCGCCGCCCGCGCCGGCGCCTGACGACGTCCCCCCGCTCGCGCCTGGGGCTAGTAAGCCGGACCTGAACGCCGCCGACTTCCTGCCGATCACGACCGAACAGTTGACCGAGGAAGCGAAGGACGTCACGCGCTGGGGGCCGTGGTTCGGCCTGCGCAACCTGATCCCGCCCGCGAGCGATTTGCGCACCAAGCTCATCGACCGCGGCATGGTGACGGCCGGCCTGCTCACGCCGGAACAACTCGCCGAGATCCACCGCGTCGGCGACGAGATGGAGCGACTGCGGCCGTCGCTCTCCGGCATCCAGGCGCGGGCGCAACAGTCCGGCGAGGAAGCGGTCAAGGCGGACCGCGAACAGCGGGCAAAGCTCAAGGAACAGAAAAAGGCCGAGGCCGCCGCGCGCAAGCAGCGACACGCCGAAGCGGTCGCCCAGCGCAAGGCGACCGACATCCTCTTCCTCGGCCGCGGCGTCTCGGGGCGCCTCGGCGACCGAGCCGGCGACCGCGCCAAGCTGGAATCGCTCGGCCTGCCCGTGCTGTTCACGCCCGCCGAACTCGCCGAGGCCCTCGGCCTGACGGTCCCGCGCCTGCGCTGGCTCGCCTTCCACACCGAGGCCGCGACGCGGGTCCATTATGTCTCCTTCACCGTCCCGAAGCGAAGCGGGGGCACGCGCACGCTCAGCGCCCCGCACCGCACCCTCGCCGCTGCGCAGCGCTGGATCCTCGAAAAGATCGTCAACCGCCTGCCGGTCGAGCCGCCGGCGCACGGCTTCCTCCAGGGGCGCTCGATCCTGACGAACGCGCTGCCCCACGGCGGCAAGTCCGTCGTCGTCAACCTGGACCTGGAGAACTTCTTCCCGAGCATCACTTTCCCGCGCGTGCGCAGCGTCTTCCAGCGCCTCGGCTACTCGCCGGCGGTGGCGACGGTCCTGGCGCTGCTCGGCACGGAGTGTCCGCGGCGCGTGGCGGAGTACGACGGCGTGACGTATCACGTCGCCGTCGGCCCGCGCGGCCTGCCGCAGGGGGCGTGTACCAGCCCCGGCCTGTCGAACCAGGTGGCGCGGCGCCTCGACCGACGCCTCGGCGGTCTGGCGACGAAGCTCGGCCTGACCTACACGCGCTACGCCGACGACCTGACCTTCTCCGGCGACGCCGACCTCGACGGCCGCGTCGGCTACCTGCTGGCGCGGGTGCGACACCTCGCCGAGGACGAGGGGTTTACCGTCAACGAGAAGAAAACGCGGGTGCAGAGGCGTAACGCGGCGCAGACGGTGACTGGTCTCGTGGTCAACGACCGCCCTGGCGTGGCCCGGGGCGAGGTGCGGCGGCTACGGGCCATCCTGCACCGGGCGCGGCACGAAGGGCTGGCGAAGCAGAACCTCGAAGGACGACCGGATTTCCTCGCCTGGCTCGAAGGCAAGATCGCCTACGTCGGCATGGCGCGACCCGAGGCCGGAGCGAAGCTGCGGGCGGAACTGCAAAAGATACTCCGAGAAGGGTCTTAGCCCCGGAGGGGCGGCGGAGTCCGCCCCTGCCTTGTGGGGAAGAAATCACCGTCACGGGCAGGCGCGCACCAACCGTCGAACGCCGCCCTCCTCCTCGTCCGATTTCCCTTGCGGCCGCGTCGGGGGAAACGCACTTCCCGCTTGCGTTTACGGAGCGCGCGCGCCACACTGGCGACACCGGCACGGCAGTTGCCTTGGCTCCTCCCGGAGGTGAAACCGTGACACAACCTGGACGACGCTTTCGCTGGACCTGGTGGGCGCTCGGCGCCCTGGCCGTGTGCCCCATCGCCGGCGGCGGCTACTTCTTCACGCGCGGCCTGCCCGCCGTCGAGGCGCGGGATACCGCACCGGCCTCGGCACGTTCCGCCGGCGCCCACGTCGACGTGGTCCACCCTCACAAGGGCGAGATGGACCGCACCACCACCCAGCCCGGATCGATCCAGGCGTTCGAGTCGGTGAATCTGCACGCCGGCGTTTCGGGCTATCTCAAGACCCTCGCGGTGGACATAGGCGACCGCATCACGCAGGGTAAGGTGCTGGCCGTGATCGACGTGCCGGAGTTGGAGAAGCAGGAACAAAGGCACGCCGCGGCGCTCGAACAGGCCCGCGCCCGCGTCGCCCAGATGAAAGCCCGCGCGGTCAGCACGCGAGCCGAATGGGAAGCGGCCCGAGCGGCGATCCCGCGTGCGGAAGCCCTCCTGAAGAGCAAGTCGGCCGAACTCCGCTACCGCCAGCAGCAGCTCGAGCGCATGCGCGAATTGGCCTCCTCGAAGAGCATCGAGGACAAGGTGGTGGACGAGACGCTGTCGCACCGGGACGCGGTCCGGGAGGGCGAGGTCGCCGCCCGCGAGGGCGTGACCAGCGCCCGGGCGAACGTGGACGCGATGGCGGCCAAGATCCAGGCGGCGGACGCCGACGTCCAGGAAGCCGAGGCCGAGGTGAAGGTGGCGCAAGCCGAGTTGGAGAAGTCGCGCGTGTTCGTCACGTTCGCCAGCATCCTCTCCCCCTTCGACGGGGTCGTCACCCAGCGCAACTTCTTCCCCGGCGACTATATCAAGGCCGCCGGCGAGGGCGGGACGCACCTGCCCCTGTTGCAAGTGCAGCGGACCGACCGGATGCGCGTCGTCGTGCAAATTCCCGACCGCGACGTCCCTTACTGCGACCCCGGCGACGCCGCCGCCGTCGAGATCGACGCCCTGCCGGGGCAGCCGCTGCCGGCTCGCGTGTCCCGCATCGGTAGCTCCGAGGACCCCGACACGCGCCTCATGCGCGTCGAGATCGACCTGCCGAACCCGACCGGCAAGATCGTCCACGGCATGTACGGCCGCGTCACGATCGTCTTGCAAAAATCGGACCTCCTTTCGGTCCCTTCCTCGTGTCTGGTCGGCAAGTCGGACGACGGCAAGGGGAGCGTCTACGTCGTCCGCGACGGGTGCGCCCGCCTCACGCCGGTCCGGATCGGCGCCGACAACGGACTCCAGGTCGGCATCGTCAGCGGGCTGCGGTCGGACGACGAAGTCGTGGCGCGGCCGGGGAGCGGCGTGAGCGACGGGACGCCGGTGGTCGCGTCCGCGCACGCGGCGAACGGGGTGGTCACGGCGGGGCACGGGAAGTAGCGCTGACTCTTCTGCTCCCCTCTCCCCGAAGGGAGAGGGGAGCAGAAGCAGGAGACCACATTCCCCATGAACAGGCTGATCCGCTTCTCCCTCGGCAACTGGCACGCGGTCATCGTCCTTGTGCTGACCGTGTCCGTGATCGGCGCGCTCGCGGCGACGGCCATCCCCATCGACATCCTGCCGGCCTTCAAGAGCCCGGCCGTCCAGGTGCTGACGTTCTACGGCGGCATGCCCGCGTCCAACGTCGAGAACGACATCACCAACCGCATGGAGCGCTGGACGGGGCAAGCGGCCGGCACCGCCCGGCAGGAGTCGCGTTCGATCGTCGGGGCCAGTATCGTCCGCAACTACTACCGCGAGGACATCGACCCCAACGGGGCGTTGACGCAGGTCAACTCGCTGGCCTCGGCGGCCATCCCCAACCTGCCGCCCGGTACGCTGCCGCCGGTGATCCTGCCGTTCGACCCGACTGGGACGACGCCGGTCTGCCTGATTGCCCTGGACAGCGACAAGGAGCCGGAGGCGATCCTGTACGACACGGGGCGCTACGAGGTCCGCAACATGATTATGGGCGTGTCGGGCGCCGTCGCCCCCGTCGTCTACGGCGGACGACTGCGGGCCGTCATTGCCTACATGGACCGCTCGCGGATGCAGGCCCGGAACCTGGCCCCCCTCGACCTGATGAAGGCCATCGACGACTATAACATCTTTCTGCCGACCGGGGCTGCCAAGTTCGGCAAGACGGATTACGCCCTGGATTCCAACTCGATGTACGAGTTGATCGACCGCATGGGCGACATCCCGGTGAAGACGGAGGGCGGCCGGACGATCTTCCTGCGGGACGTGGCGGACCCGCGGGACGCCAGCCTGATCCAGACCAACGTGGTGCGCGTCAACGGCCGCCGGCAGGTGTACATCCCGGTCTACCGCCAGCAGGGGTCGAGCACGCTCAGCGTGGTGAGCGGCCTCCAGCAGGCCGTCCCGGAGATGAAGAGCAAGCTGACGCACGACGACATCGACCTCAAGGTCGTCATGGACCAGTCCGTCTACGTCCGCCACTCGATCGAGAGCCTGGTTGAGGAAGGGGTGCTCGGAGCCGTCCTCTGTTCGGTCGTCATCCTCCTCTTCCTGGGCGAATGGCGGATGACCCTGATCGCACTGCTGACGATCCCGATCGCGGTGCTGGCAGCCCTCATCGGCCTCTACTACACGGGCAACACCATCAACGTGATGACGCTGGCGGGCCTGTCGCTGGCCATTGGCCCGCTCGTGGACAGCGCCATCATCTGCCTGGAGAACACCCACCGGCACCTCGGCCTGGGCGTCAAGCCCAGGGAAGCGGCCTTCGTCGGGACCAGTGAGGTCGCGATGCCTGCCTTGGTCGCCTGTTGCTGCACCCTCCTGGTGCTCGCGCCGCTGGCAATGATGCCTGGGCTGGGGGCCTTTCTGTTCCGGCCGATGACGCTGGCCGTCGGCTTCGCCATGATGTCGGCCTTCTTGCTGTCGATGTCTTTCGTTCCCACGCTCTGCTCGCTTTGGCTCCGGGCCCATCCGCAACCGCAAGTGCGTCACGGAAGAGATTATGAACACCGCAGCGAACACGAGCACGGCGTGCCGCGGAGCCCCCTGGGTCGGCTGTTTGCCCGGTGGGAATCGCTGATCAACGTGTTCATCGGCTGGTATGTGCGCCTGCTCCACGTCGTGATGCGCCGCCGTCTCCTCGTGGTGGCGTCCGCCGTCCTCCTCCTCGTCGCCGTCCTCATCGGCCTCGGCTCGCAGCTCCGCCGCGAGTTCTTCCCCGAGGTGGATGCCGGCGCCTTCGAGATCTACGTCCGCGCCAAGTCCGGCACGCGCATTGAGGAAACCGAGCGACACGTCGCCGAGGTCGAGAAGGTCATCCGCGAGGCGATCGGCGACGATCTGGAGTTGCTCATCAGCGAACTCGGCGTCGTCGCCGACTGGTCGGCCGCCTACACGCCCAACTCCGGCCCGATGGACGCCGTGCTCAAGGTCCAGCTCGTCCACGACCGGCACCGCTCCGCCCAGGACTATGTGCAGACGTTGCGTCAGGAGTTCGCCGCGGCGGCGGGCCTGGGCGAGTTGGAGTTCGCCTTCGACGCGGGCGGCATGATCCGCAGCGCCATGAACGAAGGCAGGTCCACCCCCCTCAACATCCGCATCACCGGCAAGAACCTGGAGAAGGCCCACCGGATCGCCGTGGCCATCAAGGGGGAGGTGACGCAGGTCGAGGGCGTGGTGGACGCCCGCATCCTGCAGCGGCTCGACTACCCCGAGTACGTCGTCGAGGTCGACCAGGCCAAGGCGGCGAACCTCGGCCTGACGCAGATGGACGTCATGAAGAACCTCGTGGCCGCGCTCAACTCCAGCATCCAGTTCAACAAGAAGAACTTCTGGATCGACCCGGTCAGCCACAACCAGTACTACGTAGGCGTGCAGTACCCCGAGGAGGAGATCCGGTCGGTGGAAACCGTGCTGGACGTGCCCCTCACCAGCACGGCGCAGAAGCGGTCGATCCCGCTGCGGAACGTGGCCACGGTGCGTCGGGCCACCGTCCCGGCGGAGATCACCCATGCCAACCTGCAGCCGACGATCGACCTGACGATGGGGGTCCAAGGCCGGGACCTGGGCCACGTCGCGGACGACGTCGCCGCCGTGGTGGCCCGGTTCGGCGTGCCCAGGCCCAAGGAGCGCGCCGCCTGGGTGCCGTTCGATCCGGCCTCCGCCGACCAGAAGCTTCTGGAGGGGAGCAAGATCACGCTGAGCGGGGAGTACGCGCGGATGCAGGATACGTTCCGCAACCTGGGGATCGGCCTGGTGCT
Source organism: Gemmatales bacterium (assembly GCA_038229635.1). Classification (GTDB taxonomy): domain Bacteria; phylum Planctomycetota; class Planctomycetia; order Gemmatales; family Gemmataceae; genus DATFNV01. The sequence goes on along the minus strand of JBBROG010000076.1, from coordinate 12,168 downwards.
GGCGAGCCTGCTGATCTACTTCCTGATGGTGGCGCTGTTCAAGTCGTGGCTGACGCCGCTGGTGATCCTGTCGGCGGTGCCGGTGGGGCTGATCGGCGTCGTCACGATACTCTTCGTGACGGGGACGGCGCTCAACGTGCAGTCGCTCTTGGGGGTGATCTTTATGGTGGGCATCGTGGTGTCGAACACGGTGCTGCTGGTGGACTTTGCGCAGAACCTGCGCCGCGACGAGGGGCTGACGCCGACGGAGGCGATCCTGAAGGCGGCGTCGATCCGGGTGCGGCCAGTGGTGATGACGGCGCTGGCGGCGTTCTTCGCCCTGCTGCCGATGGCGCTGGGCCTGGCGCGAGGGAGTGAGGCCAACACCCCGCTGGGCCGGGCCGTCGTCGGCGGCCTGCTGGCCGGACTCGTCACGACGCTGCTCGTGGTGCCGGCGCTCTATTCGCTAGTGGTGAAGGACCGGCCGAAGGCGGTGGGGGTGTAGGAGTTGGAGCTAATTGGGCGAAGAAGCCCGATTTTCTGCATTGTCGGCGTCTGCATGGACGAAGAGATTTACGGACGAATCGCGAAGCGGCAAGGATTGCGAGGATGCCATGCGACCGGATCGCGGCGCTCGTTGGTTGACGGCCATCGCCCTGTGTCTCGTACCCCTGCCGGGACGCGCCGAGGAGCCGCCGCCGTGTCCGATCGACCTGGCCGCCGCGCTTCAACTCGCCGGCGTCCAGAATCCCGAAATCCTCCTGGCGCGGGAGCGCGTCGTCGAGGCCGTCGCCCGGCGACAACTCGCGGCGGCTCAGATCCTGCCGTCGCTCAACGTTGGCACCAACTTCGACAGCCACACCGGCCCGCTCCTCACGTCGACCGGCGTCGTCCAGAAGGTGAATCGCGGCTCGCTCTACCTGGGACTCGGCGCCAACGCCGTCGGCGCCGGCACGGTGAGCGTCCCCGGCGTCGTCCTCAGCGGCAACGTCTCCGAAGGCATCTTCGCGGCCCTCGTCAGCCGGCAGGTCGTCCGCCAGCGCGAATTCAGCAGTCAGGCGGTCCGCAATGACGTTCTCTTGCGTGTGGCCGGTGCCTACCTCGAACTGCTGCGCGCCGAGGGGCGGCGGGCGCTCGCGCTCCAGGCGGGCGAGGAGGCCCGCGAAGTGGCGCGGATCACGGCGAACTACGCCAAGGTCGGCCAGGGGCGCCAGGCCGACGCCGACCGGGCGGCCACGGAGTTGGAGCAGCGAAACGCCGACGTCTTCCGCGCCAAGGGCGACGAGCGGATCGCCTCGGCCCGGCTGGCGCAGCTCCTCAGCCTCGACCCGTCGACGCCACTCCGCGCGACGGACGGCTGGGTCGTCCCCGCGCCCATCGTCCCCGACCCCATCCCTTTGTCGGAACTGATCGTTCTCGCCCTGACGCAGCGCCCCGAACTGAAGGAGCGTCAGGCAGCGATCCGGGCGGCGCTCCTGGAGTTGCACGGGGCGAAGGCGCTGCCGTTCTCGCCGAACGTCCTCCTCGGCTACAGCGCCGGCACGTTCGGCGGCGGCAGCAACCTCGCGACGCAGAGCGTCGGCCAGCCGCGCTTCGACAGCTTCGCGCCGCGCGAGGACTTCGACGTCGTCGTGCACTGGACCTTGCGCAACCTCGGCGTCGGCAACGTGGCCCTCGTCCGTCTGGCGCGGAGCAATCTCCGCAGTGAGGACCTGCGGCGGGCGGAGATCCTCGACCGCGTGCGTTCCGAAGTGGCGACCGCCTACGCGCGCACGCACGCCCGCTTCGCCCAGATCGAGACGGGGGAGCGGGCCGTACTCTCCGGCCGCAAGGCGTTTCAGGAAGACTTGACGCGGACCAAGAACCGCGAGGGCCTGCCCATCGAGGTGCTGGACAGTTTACGCCTCCTCGCCCGCGGCCGCGCCGCCTACCTCGACGCGATTATCGACTATAACCGGGCGCAATTCGAGTTGTACGTCGCCCTGGGACAGCCGCCGGCCGCGCTGCTGGCGCGGCCCGTGCCGGAAGACCTGGTCCCGTCGTCCCCCCGGTGAGATCCGCGAAGGAGAAGGGAGGCGGCGATGAGAGACGGACAAGCACGGCGGTTCTTGGCCGCTTTTTTCCTCTGCGCGGCTTGCGTTGCGGGGTGTCATTCGTCAGGCGGTCGTTGGGGAGACGGGGTTAGCCCCAGAGGGGCTACGATCCGCCGACCCCACGGAGCTAACGGCGGCGATGAAATCGATCTCACAACGGCCCTGGCCCGCGCCGGCGCCGACAACCCGACCATCGCCCTCGCCGCCGAGGCGGTGCGCGCCAGCCGCGCGCAAGAGACGCAGGCACGGTCCCTGCTCCTGCCCACCCTCGACGCCGGCGCCAACCTCAACCTGCATCGCGGCACTCTGCTATCGGCGCGCGGCGTCGTCCGCGACCTGCACCGCGACTCGCTCTACGCCGGTGCAGGAACCTTCGCCGTAGGCGCCGGAACGGTCGCGGTCCCCGGCGTGCGACTGACGGCGCACCTCGCCGACGCGGTGTTCGAGCCGAAGGTCGCGCAACAGCGCGTCGCCAGCCGGGCCTTCGACGCCCAGGCGACGCGCAACGCCGTCCTCCTCGACGTGGCGACGCGCACCTTCGACCTCGCCGGCGCGGAGGCTCGTCTGCGGGCGCTGCGCCAGTCACGGAGTGAACTCGCGGAGGTCGTCCGACTGACGGCGAATTTCGCCCGCGCCGGACAGGGACGCGAGGGCGACGCCGACCGCGCCCGGAGCGAGGAACACTTGCTCACCGGGCAGGAGCAGCAGGCCGAGGAAGACGTCGCCGTTGCGTCGGCCGAACTGGCGCGGCTGCTCGGCACCGACCCGGCGACGCCTCTGCACAGTTCCGAGGACCCTCTTTCCCTCGTGGAACTCGTCCCGACGAACGGCGGCCTGGAACCATTGATCGAGCAAGCGTTGCGGGACCGGCCGGAGGTCGCGGCGCGGGGCGCCGACGTGGCGTTGCAGGCGACGCGGCTCCGTCAGGAGCAGGTCCGCCCGCTGTTGCCGTTCCTGTCGGCCGGCGTCAGCGCCGGCACCTTCGGCGGCGGGGGCGGCCAAACCGCGCCGCGCTTCGGGCACTTCGACGGCCGCACCGACGTCGACATCCTCGCCGTCTGGCGGCTCGACAACCTCGGCTTCGGGAACCTGGCCGTGCAGAAGCGCCGCCGCACCGAACGCGACGAAGCCGGGGCGGAGCGGCTGCGCGTCATCGACCTGGTCCGGCGTGAAGTGGCGGAGGCTTACGCCAGGTCGGAGGCTCGTCGGGGAGAGGTGGAAGCGGCCCGCCGTCAGGTGCGGACCGCCGAGGAAGGATACCGTCTCGATCTGGAACGGAGCAAGAACATACAGGGGCGCCCTATCGAGGTGCTGAATAGCGTCAATCTCCTCAGCGCCGCTCGCCAGGAGTTGATTCGCGCCGCCGTCGGCTACAACCAGGCGCAGTTCCAGTTACTCGCCGCGCTCGGTCAGCCCCCCGTTTAGCCGCGCTGCCCGCAGGGCGGCGTGCCAGCCGCGCCGCCGCGTGTGTAACCGCACGCTCGCGAGGCGACGCTGCCAGCCCGCCGCCCTGCGGGCGTGCGGCTAAACGAGCGCCGGCGGGTCCTCAAACGACCTCGGGCTTCATCCCCGGGTCGGGCACGTCGGCCGACTTCGGGTCGAACCACTCCTGCTTGAACTCGATGCGCTGGCGCTGCTTCATGGCGAGGTTGCTCGTCAGCGCGATGATGGCGTCCGCCATCGCGACCTTGCCGTGGCAGCGCGGCGCCTTGTCGCCGACGCGCCACATCTCTTGCTCCTGAGCGTCCTTCGCCTTCTGGTGCATACGGACGCAGAAGGCGAAGTGCTCCATCTCCTCGGTGTAGCCGCGGCTGACCGGCCCGCTTCCCATCGCCGTCATGCCGGCCTGCAGCGCCTTACCGGGGTCGACGGCGCCGGTCGAGCCGCTCGACTCCGTCGCCGTGCGGCCGCCGCCGGCGCCGGCCACCGTCACGCGCGTCGCCCGCGGGTCGCCCGGCTTCTGGTTCGGGTCGCGCTCCGGGTAGAGCATGATCGACTGCTCCTGCTCGACCACCAGCGTCCCGCGCGCCCCCATGACGCACTCGCCGTAGGGCTCGAACGTGTTGGTGTTGATCGAGGAGTAGGTGACGACCACGACGTCGTGCTTGTCGCCGGTGACGGGCTTGCCCTTGCCGTCGCGGGCGAGGTTCCCCTTGTCGTCCTTCTTGTAGTAGTTCTTGCCGGGGAACTCGAAGGTGACGAAGACGTGGTCGTCGGCGTCGCGCTCGTCGTGGTAGAAGAACTTGCCGCCGACGCCCATGACGGCCAGCGGGTGGACCTTGCCGAGGAAGATGCTGCAGGCGTCGAGTTGGTGGCTGCCCAACTCGGCCATCAGGCCGCCGCCGGTGCGGTCGAACAGGCGCCAGCGCACCAGCTCCTCCATGCTCTTGTAGCCGACTTCGCGGATGCGCCCCTCCAACTCCTTGCGGTCCTCCTCGGGGACGTCCAGGCGCCAGCCGTCGCGGTAGACCGGCCCGTACTTGTCCGTGAGCGGCTGCTTGGTCTTGTCGTCGAGCTTCGGCCAGGCGTTGTTGCGGTGCCACAGGGCGCGGATGTGCTTGACGTCGCCCAACTCGCCGGAGGCCATCACCTCGACGGCGTGGGCGTACAACATGCTGTAGTGGCGCTGGTGGCCGATCGTCAGGACGCGGTTGGTCTCCTCGGCGGCTTTGATCATCTCCTTGCACTGCGTCACGTTCCACGCCATCAGCTTCTCGCACAGAACGTGCTTGCCGGCGCGCAAGGCGTCGACGGCGGCTTGGGCGTGCAGGTGCAGCGGCAGGGCGATGATGACCGCCTCGACGTCCTTGTCCGCCAGGAGGTCTTTATAGTTCGGATAGAGCTTGATCTTGTCCTTGGCCTTCTCGCCGTAGAAGTGGTTGAGGCCCTTGCGCGGCGAGGCCGGCTGAGTCGGCTCGCCCTTGAAGATGCGCTGCTGGTTGTAGGGGCGGAGGTCGCTGACGGCGACAACCTGGAGGTAGTTGGGGTTGTGGAACCCGGCCAGGACGCCGCCCTCGTCGCCGGCGCCGATGAGGCCGACGCGCACCGGGTTGCCCTCGAACGCCTTGTAGCCGTAGTAGACGGCGGGCGAGACGGCGCCGGCGGCGGCGCCGCCGGCGAGCAGGCCCTTCATGAAGTCGCGCCGCGTCAGCGCGTTGCGGCCCACGGCCTCCTGGAAGTGGGCCTTGCCCTTCTCTTTCTGGTCGGGTGTCAGATACAGCGACATGACAGGGTTCCTTTAGCGGGAGGAGTGGGCGGGAGCCGGGCGGCGGCGGCGGAAGGGGTTGAGGAATCGGAGCAGGCCGTCGAGGCCGAACCAGAGGCCGCTCCGGGTCGTCGCCAGCCCGAGCAGGGCCAGCGCCAGGATCAGGTTCTTGCTGACGAAGAGGTAATGGCCCTCCGCCTTGAGGTTTTCGGGCAGCCAGGGCAGGGCGGGCATGGCCAGGTAGAGCATGACGAGGAACAGGGCGCCGGCGACGCAACTCAGCCGCGTGAAGAGGCCCAGCAGCAGGCCGCCGCCGACGGCCAGCAGGCCGTAACTGACCGCGCAGTCGGTCCAGCGCAGCACGGCCGGGCCGTCGCCCGCCGGCCGGAAGGCGGGCACCTTCTTCTGCGCGTCGGTCAGGAGCTTGCCGAGTTCGATGCGGAGGGGCTCTTCCAGTTCGGCGAGCAGGCTCGTCCGCATTTTGGCGGCGTCGGCCTTCAGGGAGCGGAGCCGGCCGCCGGCGACGTCCTTACCGAAGACGGGCAGCGCCTCGTCCTGGGCGCGGCGGACCTCGTCGAGCTTGTTCTTGTAGGCCGCGACGTCCTGGGCGAAGGTGCGCCGGGTCCGGAACGTCGCCGTGGGCCACTCGGCGTTCTCGCCCTCCTTGGTACTCTCCCTCGACTTGGACCCCTCGTCGTCCCGGAGCGCGTCGCCGAGGAGCCAGCGCGCGGTGCGGTCGAGATTGTCCTCTAAAGCGGCCTGAGCCTGTTTCTTCTGGCCGTCGTCGAAGCCGTAGTGTTCGCCGTAGCGCTCGACGTAAGCGCCCCAGTCCGCGGCGAGGTCGGGCGCGACGCGCTCGCGGGGCGGCGTGGCGGCCGGGTCCTGGCCGTCCGCGAGGGGCCACAGCGTGAAGCGCTCCAGTGCCTTCTCGTCGGCGTTGCCGCCGGCCTGCCACTGGAAGAAGCTGCTCACCGGGCCGGACGACTCGCGCAGGTAGCCGGCACTGCTCCAGGGGCGAATCCAGCCGGTCGACGGGTAGTCGAGCGACTTGACCTTCTCGACGCCCTCGAAGAGGAACAGCCAGCCGATCGACAGGCGCACAAGAACCAGGAAAAAGCGCGTCAAATTGTTCATGAACCAATCCGAAGGAGCCGCTTGCGGCTTCGCAATTGCCAAGCCGCAAGCGGCTAGACCAGCTGTGTGAGTTCGCGGGCGAGTCCGAGCACGACGGGCGCGCCCCCCTCGGGGAGGAGAACGGCGCCGACATCGGGCCGGGCGTCGCAGTACCGGCGCGCCTTCTCGGCGCCGAGGACGTAAAACGCCGTCGCCAACGCATCGGCCTCGGCGGCGGTGGGCGCGATCACGGAGGCGCTGGCCATGCCCTCCGCCGGCCAGCCGCTGCGCGGGTCGAGGGTGTGGCCCAGCTTGCGTCCGTTGTATTCCAGATGGCGGAACGTGGCCGCTGACGTCCCCAGCGCCCGGTCGCGCAACCGCACCACGGCGACGCGGCGCTCCGGCTGCCACGGGTGTACTAGCCCGACCGCCCAACCGCGCTCGTCTCCCGGCTCGGTCCCTCTAGCGTACACGCTGCTGTGCCCGCCGTGCAATAAGGCGGACGACAAATTCAGCAAACGCGCCGCCCGGTCCAGGGCGTACCCTTTGCCGATGCTGCCGAGGTTGATCTCCAGCCCCCGGCGGAGGAAGTGAACCGTTCTTCGCTCCGGGTCGAGGACGACGTGCCTCATGCCGGTGCGCTCCAGCGCCTGACGGATCTCCTCGTCACTCGGAACGCGGCGCGGCCCCTTGTAGAAGCCCCACGCTTTGATGAGGGAGCCGGCGGTCACGTCGAACGCCCCGTCCGTCGCCGCGCTCAGGCACGCCGACAGGTCCAGCAAACCATAGAGCCCTTCTTCGACCGGAATCGGCGCGTGGGCGGCGAGGCGGTTGAGGCGGCTGACTTCGCTGGTGTCGCGGTAGACGGTGAGTTGGGCTTCGAGGCGGTCGATCTCGTCGAGGGCGTCGGCGGCGGCGTGGGCGTCGGGCGTGCCGAAAGGGATCATGACCTCGAAGGTGGTCGCCATCGCCGCGCGCGAGAAGCGGAGCAGCGAGAACTCGGGCGCCGGCGGCGCTTCGGGCGCATCCGCTTCGAGAGCGGCGACGACCTGGCCGGCGGCGGAAACGATCTGGCGCGGGTGGAGAAAGTGGCGGCGGTCCATAAGCAGTGTTCAGTGGTCCGTGGTCCGTGGTCCGTCGGCCTTTGCTGACCACGGACCACGGACCACGGACCACTGCTACTCGTTGTTGTCGTGAATCATCGGCTCGAGCTGCTTGGTGTTGCGCTCGACGGCGAGGACGATGGTGCGTTCCTCGATGCCGTCGGGCGAGGTGGCGACGGCGGGGATGATCTGGCGGCTGTCGGGCAGGCGGAAGCGCATCGTAAAGGTGCCGTCGGGCCGCAGCTTGACCGGCTCGCCCTGAAGCGTCACGCGGGCGTTCGGCTCGGTGGCGCCGTAGACGATCAGGTCGGCGTCCAGCTCGAACCAGAACTTGCGGCCGCGGCCGAAGCCGCCGGAGCCGAAGCTGGAGACGGCCGGCGAGCCGAGCGGGCGGCGCAAGCGCTCCTCGAAGAGCTGCTTCAGTTCGAGGCTGCTGGCGGTCGGGTCGTAACCGGCGGACATGGCGTAGATGCGGTCGGCCTTGCCGGCGTCGAGGTCGGACCAGTTCTCGTCGATGACGTCGCTGACGCCGGCGCGCGGGGTGGTGACGACGTTGGAGCGGGCCAGGACGTAGAAGCGTCCGCCGCGGGCCAGGTAGCCGATGTCGATGCGGTAGGAGCGCGGCGGGCTGCTGACGTCGATGTACCAGTTGTTGCAGCCGCCGTGAATCTCGATGTCGCGCAGCGTCGCTTCCGAGACGTTCGAGGTGTCGTTGCCGCTGACGTCGAGCAGGCGGAGGATGGGGCGCGACGTGTGCCAGTCCTGGCCGAGGGCGGCTTCGGCGCGCTGAATGGCCTGGCGCGTCAGTTCCCAGTAGGCGTGCAGCCAGAAGGGGTCGCGGACCATGACGACGATGCGGTCCTTGCCGTAGCCGGCGGGCAGGTCGCGCGGCACCTTGGCGGACAGGTCGCGGGTCGGCACGCCGACGTCGTATTTGCTCCGCTCGACCTGTTCCTCGGGCGAGGAGGAGGACGTGTCGCGGGCGGCGGCGGTCTGCGGCCGGGGTCGGGGGCGTGCGGCCGGGACAGAGTGTAAGACCCGCGCGGGCGGGCCGGCCTTCTTGCGGCGGGAAGGCGGCGTGTCGAGGAGAACCCGGACGAGGTCGTCCTTACGCATGCCGTGCCAGCCGGCGATGCCCCGTTGGCGGGCCATCTCGATCAGCGCCTTTTTCGACTGGGCCTGCAACTGTTCGCTTTTCATGCGAAACGACTCCGGCACCTGCCCCACCACAGGTACGCTGAAAAGGGGTCCACGGGAGGCATCCGTGCGGCGGATCTCAGGCCCCGGGAATCCTTTTCCAGGGAGTGTTTCGTCGGCACCGGCACGCGCTTCGGCGGCGGGAGGGAGGCGCACGTTCGGGCGTCACGAAAGAAGGCGAGGTCGGCGACGGCCTGACGAAGGCAGGTGGCAGGGACAAAAAAAGGCAAGCCTTCGCGTCGCCCCGGCGGGTGGGGGAAGGTTGCCTGTCTCTGTCATATCCGGATCGAGGACCGCAACGCGCGTCGTGTCACAGTCGCGCCCCCTGATTTATCGAGGCTGGACCGAGGAGGGGGCCGGTCGTCCCACCTGTCCTCAGGCTATGGGGTGGATCATAAAGAATTCATAAGTCATTGTCAACCTTATATTCTGAGCAGCACGCGGGACTGGACTTGACCGTCGCCCGGCCGGAGGCTATCGCACCGCTTCCTGTGGCGCGTGAGGCGCCGCGGAGGGAGGCGGAACATGAAACGGATCGGTCTGCTGGGCGGCGCCGCGCTGCTCCTGGGAATGTCGTCCGGCTGCTGCTGGTGGGCCGACCACTGGTGTCCGCAGCGCAACTACCCCGCCGCCTACGCCCCCCCGCCCGCGGCGCCCGTCTGCTGTCAGCCGGTGCCGCAGCCCTGTCAGCCGTGCCCGCCCGGCTGCGCGCCGTCGGGTTACGCGCCGACCTGGCAGAACGCGGGCGCGGCCGGCAAGTAACCGCCCGCTCAACTCATCAGCTTGCTCCCGTGGTGCCGTTCGTACCAGCGGCGCAGTTCGTCGTCGCAGCGGGTCAGAGCCAGGCGGGCCGCCGCGAGGGTGACGGCGCACGTCGCCGCCGGGCCGAGTGCCCACAGCAATTCCGGCGTCCGCGCCCCCGCCGCGTAGACGGCTCCCGGCGGTAGCAGCGCCGTCAGCCGCGGCCAGGAGCCGCGCTCGAAGCACGCGGCCAGCAGCGGCAGGCCGACCGTCAGGAACAGGCCGAGTCCGTTCGCCTGCAGGCCGCGCGAAAACGCCCGGAAGCCGAGGGCGAACGACAGGCACCACGCCGCCACGCCCGCCGCCAGCGCCGCCGCCACCTGCGTCGGACTCGCCTGCCCGGCGACGAGAGCCGCGCCCCACAACAAGACCGCGACGCCGAAGTAGCCCCGGCCGCGCTGCCACGCCGCGGCGGCCGCCGCCGCCCAGTAGTCGCGCGCCTGCAAGCGCGTCAGCAAGAGCAATTCCAGGCGCCGGCAGCGGTCCTGCGCGTTCGAGTCCCACAGCCCGTACTGGAACGCCGCCGGCACCGCCGCCAGCAGTACCAGGCCCGTCGTCACGCTCGGGATGCCGCCGACATTCTCGAACAGGACGAACACCTGTCGCCCCAGCCACGACGGCCACGACGGCCCCGCCAGCGTGTACGCCGCGTACAGCACGCCGAAGCCCGCCGCCAGCCAGAAATTGATCCGCCCCGAGAACTGCGACACGCGCTTGACCGCCCACCACGACAGCGGCTGGTCGCCGACGCGGCGCCGCTTGCCGGCGTCGGTCGTCGGCGCGGGCTGGTAGTGGCGCTCGTGGAAGTGTCCGCGCAGGCGCCCCGAGGCGCGCGCGACCAGGAGCGCCGCCGCGGTCAGGGCCGCCCCCTCCACCGCCAGGGCGCGTCCCCAGGCCGACTCCGCGCCGTCCACCAGCCAGGCGTGCATGACGCCGAACGGGTTATAGTCGAGGGAGGCCCGCGCCGCCGTCAGGAACCAGGCGCCGCCGTCGCCGCCGAGCGCCGCGGCCCAGCGGTACAGATGTTCGCCGCCGAGGACCCCGGCGATCAGGTACAGCAGGACCAGCCCCAGCGCCAGGCGCTCGCCCCAGCGGCGCACGCCGAGCGGCTCGTAGGCCCACGCCGCCAGTCCCAGGCCGGTCACGGCTCCCCAGGTGAAAGGCATCGCGAGCAGCACCGGCACGTCCTCCGGCGCCACGCAGCCGGGGACGACCAGGATCGCCAAAAGGGGCAAGCCGGACAGCGTCACCAGCGCCAGCCGGGACAGGCCGACGAGAGCCTCGGCGAGGAAGACGCCCGACGGGCGGCGCGGGCTGACGAGGAGAAATTCCAGGGCCTGACTCCGGGGCAGTTGCGTCAGCCGCCAGCCGAGGAGGACGGCGCCTTCGACGACGCCGGCGGCCAGGGCGACGTGGCCGACGAGCGCCGAGCCGCGCGCGCGGTCGGCGTCGGCCAGCACCGAAACGGCGCCGGCGAGGACGGCGAGGTGCGCGACGACGGCGCGGCGGAAGGCGGCCTGCCGGCCGGGCGATTGGGCGGCGAGCGCGAAGGAAGCGGTGAGCATCGGGCCTCAAACCAGGAGCCGCGTCAGCCGGTCGATGAAGTCGCCGCACGAGAGCCAGCGCTCCTCCGGCACCGGCGACAGCGCCCGCGCGACGATGGGGCGCTCCGGCGGCAGGAGCATCGACAGGTCCGGCGCGGAAGGGACGTAGTCGGGGTGAAATGTGCGCGGCGGCTTGGCGAACGGCAGTCGCCCGCCGCGCAGCTCGCAGTAGCAGACGGCGAGCCCGTACTGGTCGGAGCTGCGGCTCAGCAAACCGCGGAAGATCTCCGGGGCGGCGTACTCCGGCGTGCCGGCGGGGCGGCGGCGCACCGTCGGCCCGCTCAGCGTCGCCGCCAGGCCGAAGTCGGCCAGCTTGACCGTCTCGCCGAACTGCATCATGTTGCTCGGCTTGATGTCGCAGTGCTGGATCGTCACCGGTTTCCCTTCGAGCCGGTGGCGCCGGCCGTTGAGGAAGTCGAGGGCCGAGGCGGCCTGCGACAGCAGCAGGCAGACGTGCTCGGGGATGATGTCCGTCCCCACCTGCGTGCGGTAGGTGGCGTGCAGGTCGGCGAGGGTGCCGTCGGCGCGCTCCATCGCGATGATGATGTAGCCGAGGTGGCACCAGACGCGGTGGACGCGGATGAGGTGCGGGTGGCTGAGTTGGCGGATCGCCTGCAAGGAGCGGATCTCGCCGGGCGTGGCGTTGTCGCGCTCGGCGGGGAGGAACTTCAGGGCCACGCGGGAGCCGTCGTCCGCCTCCGCCTCCCACACCTCCGCGAAGCTCCCGTAGCCCAGGAGGCGTCGCAGGGAGTAGCCGGGGAACGGCTCCAGGCCCTTCTCCAGCGGGACGGCGTGACGCACGATAAAAACTCCCCCAGGGGAACGGGGCGCGGGACGCTCGACGCTGGAATCTACGTCCGGCGGGGGGCAAAGTCAAAAGGGGCACCCTTCTCCCCTCTCCCCTTTGGGGAGAGGGGTTGGGGGTGAGGGGTTGAGCCTCTTGCGGGTTGGGGGGGGGGGGGGGGGGGGGGGGGGGGGGGGGCGGGCGGCCGCCGGCCGGGGGGGCGGCGGGGCCGCGGCGCCCGCCGGGGGGCGCGGCGCCGCGGCGCGGGGGGCGGGGACGCGGGGTGAGG
>JBBROG010000075.1:0-32159 GCA_038229635.1 Gemmatales bacterium | reverse complement strand
CGGCTCGGTCGTGTTCGGCATCGTGTCCCACCGACTTCCCCCCTCTCCCCAACGGGGAGAGGGGGCATCCCTCCCCCCACCCCTTGGGGGAGAGGGGTTGGGGGTGAGGGGCGTACCCGCCGGCCGCTTCACCCCTCACCCCCGGCCCCTCTCCCCAAAGGGGAGAGGGGAGAAAAGGCTCGGCCTCCTCGTTACTTGATCGCCCCGACGCGGTTCATCGGCGAGTTGAACGGCCACCACGGGAAGTGGAACGGGTAGTAAACGACCAGCGCCCTCCCGAGCATCAGCCGGCGGGGGACGAGGCCCCACATGCGGCTGTCGGAACTCTGCGGGCTGTTGTCGCCCATGCAGAGGAAGTGATCGGGCTGGACGTAGAGCGTCTTCGGCGGCAGCCTCGCCAGGTCGTCCCAGGGGGGATTGGCCCAGTCCTGATCGCGCTCATCGACGCCCGAGGTGTAGTAGGTGTCGCGCCACAGCGAGAGCTTGGCGAGACTGAGCGCGGCGCCGGCGGCGGCAATACTCGCCGGCTGCTTCAGGTCGTTCTCCTCCGTCGGCCCGTGCTCCTTCGCCGGCGTGTAGGCGACGCCGTCGCCGAAGGGCAGCTCGCCGTTGACCCACACCGTCAGCCGGTCGTCGACGTTGGCGAAGCGGACGAGATAGGTTCCCGGCTTCTTCAGCGACGTCGCCTTGCTCTCCAGCTTCTCGCCGGCCGCGAAGTTCTCGTCGTCCGACGCCTGCCCGTTCGCCTTCTTCTTGCGGTACTCCTCGTTGAGGTGGCGGAGCGTGCATTCGCCCGTCGCCAGATCCCAGACGGCGCGGAAGCGGTCGACGCCGCGCGACAACTCGAAGGCCATTTGCCCGTTGGCCGAGTCGACGGTCACTTCGGTTTCGAGGATCAGGTCGCCGACCCAGTGCTGCGGCGGCGTCTGCCCGCCGGCGGTGTTGTAGCCCATGAAGTCGGTGATGAGCGACGGCTTGCCGTTGTTGCCGCGCAGGACGTGCTGGTAGCGCAGCCAGGCCGTCTCCTGCTTCACGGGGGTGTGCTTGAAGCCGTGCGACGCCTTCACCTCGCTCCAGGTCGCGCCGTCCGCCGCGCCGACCCAGCGCGGGTCGTTCGTCAGATCCTTCGCCGGGTGGTCGTTGTCGTAGACGAGGCGGCGCGTGGAGAGGACCTTGTCCGGCGGCTTGCGGAGGATCTTGAACAGCCCTTCCTCGAACAGCTTGAGGGCGCGTTCGTCGTCGCGGTGCATGTGATCCGGCCGCCACAGGTCCACGGGGGGCACCAGGCGGTCTTCCTCATGCGTCGGCGACTTGTCGGGGTCGAGAACGTAGAGATTGCCGTAGAAGATCGCGATCGTTTCGCCGCCGAGGCCGATGAGCCGCTTGATGTAGTTGAGCGGGATGTAGTATTCCTGCGGCTTGTCCGGGTACTTGAAGACGACGACGTCGAGGCGCTGCGGCGTCCTCCACGGCAGGTCGTAGAGGAACTTCGCGACGAGGACGCGGTCGCCGGTGTTGGGGGTGCCGAGGGCGTCGTCCTTGCGGCGGACCTGGCGCTGGCCGTTGTGCGGGTCGCGCACCTCCACGTCCTGGCCGAGGATCCAGCGGCAGTTCGGACAGACGGCCGCCGTGACCGGGATCGGCAGGTGTCCCTTCTGCGGCTCGACCTCCTGGCTGCAATTGACCGGGAAGAGGTGTTCGCACTTGTCGCACTTGCCGATTTTCTGGTAGCCCCAGAGCGTCGTCGCCATCGACCCGGTCGGGATGACGAACGCTTCGGCGACGAACGACTTCAAGAGCAGCACAAGGACGACGACGAAGACGACCGTCTCGACGATTTCGCGCGTGCCGTCGATGCGGCTGACGTAGTTGGGCGGCGCGGCCTGGTCGGGTTTCTCGTGCGGGCGGCCGAAGAAGCCGAGAGTGAGGTAATACAGGAGGCTGGGGGAGGCTGGGCGGGGCTGAGGCTCCGTGTCGGCGCGCGGTGCCGTCGGGGCGGGGAGGCCGGAGGTGACGACCTGCGACGGGAGCGGAGCGTGTTCTTCTGCCATGAACCACCAGAAGGTATTTCAACCCGCCGAGCCTCGGCCACCCGCGACACGGCTGTCTTACCTTATCATCCCGACGAAGGCCACCCCTTGCCAAGACGAATATCTCGGGCGCGACGCCGGGGGTGCTTGGGAGTGCGGCGGCTCAGTGCAGCCAGCGGACGCGCCGCCAGTCGACGGCGGGCCGGCCGTCGGCGCCGACCCGCGCCGGCATGTGGACCAGGAACGGCTTGCCGAGGAAGTTCCTCTCCGGCACCGGCACCGGCTTCCCCGAGGCGTCCGTCCAGAAACGACTGTCGTCCGAGTTCGGGCTGTTGTCTCCCAGGACGAAGTATTCGCCAGCGCCGAGCCGCGTCGCCGCCACGGCCAGGTGCGGACCCGCGCCGAGGTAGTGGACGTCGCGGAACAGGCGGAAATGCGACACGGTCACGTCCACGCCGCGCGCCCCGAGCCGCGCCGGCCTGATTACTTCCGTCCGCCCGTCCAGCGTCGGCCGGTCGACCGCCGTCATCACCTCGCGCCCGTCAACGGCCAGCGACGCCCGCCGATCGACGAAGGCGAACTCGACGTGGTACGTCTTCCCCGGCGCCAGGCCGACCGTCGGCGCCGTGCGAAACACCGTCTGCCCGAGGGACGTGCGCTCGCTCAGGCGCGCGCCGCCCTTGAGCGTACCGACGGGCAATTCGGCGATCATCTCGCTGCCGCCGTCGCTCAGGCCGAACGCCACCTCGCCCTCGCCGGACTTCACCGCCAGGTCGCACTCGATGAGGAAGTCGTGGACCGCTTCGGCGGTGCGCGACGGGTCGCCGCCGTTATACCCGTATTCGTCGGAAACCGGCCGAGCTTTGTCCGACGTGTCGCGCGTGTGCCGGTAGACGAGCCACTGCGTGTCCTCGGGGGAGCCCTCCGCCGGCACGCGCAGGTGCCTGCCCTCGACCGTCGCCGGGCCGCCGCGCGGCTCTTTCTCCCAGCGCGCGGCCCAACCGTCGTTGCCGGGGAGGTAATCCATGTCGAAGACGGGGACGCGCACGGCCCGCGCCTCGGCGAGCGTCTTGCGAGCGATCTCGTGGTCGATGAAGACGTCGCCGTCGCGCAACTGCACCAGTTCGCCGGGCAGACCGACGACGCGCTTGACGAAGGCGCGCGCCGGCGTCGCGGGGTGGCGGAAGACGGCCGTCTCCCAGCGGCGTGGCCGGCGGAAGTCGTACAGGCTCTTGGCCACCAGGAGATAGTCGCCGCGGCAGACGGGCGTGTCATCGACGAGGAGGGCGTCGCCGCAGTTGGGGCAAGTCGGCACGCCCGGCGGGACGGGAATACCTTCCTTCTCCGCGAGGGGGACGCCGACGCGCACGGGGTAGCCGCAGCGCGGGCAGGCCGCGTCCTTGTGGTGGCCCAACAGCGCCGGCGCCATGCTGCCGGTCGGCACGCCGTAGGGCTCGACGCCGAGGGCACGCAGCAGCAGCAGCGAACTGACGAGGAGGACTCCGAAATCGAGGGCGCGGCGCATAAGGTAGGTCCGTGAAACAGTCTGAACCCGCGTAGCGGGTGACGGATCGTAGCCCCGGGTGGAGCGTACTCGCGAAACCCGGGGAACCCATCCGGGGACGTGCCGATGTGTTGAACCCCCGGAGGGGGTGACGGAGCCGTGACAGCCCGCGCTTCCGTCACCCCCTCCGGGGGTTCAAAATACCATGACGTCCCCGATGGGTTCCCCGGGTTGCGCTTCACCCGCTGCGCGGGTTGCGCTCCACCCGGGGCTACGATCCGCCGCCCGCTACGCGGGCTAGGGCTTGTTCCCATTTCTCCGTGAATCGTGGTTCGTCCGGGGCGTGGGGCACAACCCGACTTCAATTCTCAAGTCCACCCTTCCTACCGGCCGATGGAATGTCAAGACGGGTTTTGCGGGTCGTAGTGAAAACACCGGGTGGGCCGAACATGACAGGATCAACTCCTCTCCGCCGCGGCAAGGTCTGGCCGCCTCGGGGGTTGCGCCGGCTGCTCGCCGCGCTTGTGCCTATCGGCGCGTTCGTGGGCATCACGGCCGCGCAGGACGCGCCTCAGTCAATCTCCGGACTGCCCGCGAGCGTCCAGATTATTCCGCCGAAACCGCCGGCGGACTTCGAGCGGGCCAAAAGTCTCGTCACCCGGCTCAGCACGAACGACGCGGCGATTGAAGTCATCGCCGGGCAGACGCGCATCCTGACCACGACGGAGAACTTGACCGTTCCCGGAAAGCCGCAGGGGGTCATCTCCGTCGGCGATAACACGGTCGTTGACATCAACATCATCAACTCCAAGACGGTTCGCCTCGTCGGTCTGCGCATGGGCGTGACCGACTTCACCCTCGTGACGCCCGACGACAAGGTCTACGCCTTTGAAGTGCATGTCGTCCCGGACCTCGACACGCTGCGCGCCCAACTGAAGGCCCTGTTCCCCAACGTCTCTCTGAAACTCGGGCTGATACGCGAGAACGTCACGGTCGAGGGCGATGTGCCGTCGAGCGCCGAGGCGCGCAAGATCATCGAAACGATCGAAGCCTACCTGGCGTCCGCCACCATCGGGCAGCAGCGCTCCACCGAGGCCGAGACCAGGCCCACCGACAAAAAGGGCGGTCCAAGACCCGATAAGCCCGCGACAAAGCCCGAGGAGAAGGCCAAGCCGGAGGAGGCGAAGGAGCCGAAGGATGCCGCGGCGCCGGTGGGGGCGGAAGACCGCACCTCGCGGGCCTCGGCGACGGTCCCCCAGCCCAAGGTCATCAACTTGCTGCGGGTCACTCCCGAGATCGAACTGATCCAGCGCCGGCTGGCGAGTCTGTTCCCGGACACGTCGGTCAGGGTGTCCCAGGCGGGGAGCCAGGTCGTGTTGGAGGGGCAGGCGCGGGACGCCGGGCAGGTCGTCCGGATCCTGGAGGCCGTCAACGCCCACTTGCGAGGCGATCAGCCTTCCGTCAGCCGGAATTCCGCCACGAACCTCGGGGGAGCGATATCGACCGTCTCCAGTGAGACGGTGAATCCCCCGACCGCACAAGTCGTTAACCTGATCCGCGTCCCGACCTCGCAGCAGGTCCTCCTCAAGGTGCGCGTCGCCGAACTGAACCGGACGGCGGCGCGGGAGATCGGCGCCGACTTCCTGGCGTTCGACACCAGTTCGGGCACGGTCGTCGGCACCAGCCTCGGCAACACCAACGTGCAGGCTAGCGGCTCGTTCTCCGGCGTCGGCTTCAACGCCTTCGCGACCAGCAACAGCATTCCCGGCCGGACGACGCTGTTCGGGATCTTCAGCAAGGGCAATTTCGAGGTCTTCTTCAACGCCCTCCGCCGCAACTCAGTCCTGAAGATCCTCGCGGAGCCGAACCTCGTCGCCCTGAACGGCCAGCGGGCGAGCTTCCTCGCCGGCGGCGAGTTCTTCGTGCCGACCGTGCAAGGCACGGCCCTCGGCGGCGGCGGCAGCATCGGCGCCCAGAAGGAAAAGTTCGGCGTCAGCGTCGACTTCACTGCCCACATCCTCGACGACGACGTGATCCGGCTGACGGTCAGCCCCGAGGTGAGTGCCCTCGACTTCGGCATCGCCACGACGCTGGTGCCGGGCGGCTCGCCGGTGCCGGGCAAGAGTACGCGCAACGCCCACACGACGGTCGAGCTGCGCCAGGGGCAGACGCTGGCCATCGCGGGACTGCTCCAACTCACGATGGACGGCACCACGACGCGCATCCCCGGCCTGGGCGACCTGCCGATCCTCGGCCAGTTCTTCAGCAACACGACCGGCGGCCGCACCGAGAAGGAACTGGTCGTCCTGGTCACGCCCTACCTCGTCGAGCCGATGAACCCGGACCAGGTTCCCTGCGGGCCTGGCGACGAGGTCAAGGGGCCGACCGACCTGGAGTTCTACCTGCTCGGCCGCATCGAGGGGCGCACCGGCCGCGACTTCCGGGCGACGACGGAGTACGACGACGCCCTGCACATTGTGCGGCGCTTCCTGCGGTTGCACGACGCGCGGGTTCTCGGGCCGCACGGGTTCTGCGAGTAAGAGTCTGAACCGTAAGCCCCTCGCCCCTGTACTCAGGGGAGAGGGGTTGGGGTGAGGGGTGTCTTTGCGCCCCCGAAAACCCCCTCACCCCCGGCCCCTCTCCCCTGAGTACAGGGGCGAGGGGGGCATACGGCACAGACTCTAACCATGCACGTCTCAAACGGACGAAAGGCGTTTTCCATGACGAGCGCGCGACGACACCTGTGGAAAGCCGTCGGCCTGGTCCTGGCGGCGACGGCCGTCAGCCCGGCGGCGGCGCAGAGCGTCCCCTGCGGGGAACCTGCGTGTGCCCCAGCGAAGAAGTTCTTCGGCGGAGGCAGCGCCTGGAAGCAGCACACACGCGACAACCTGTGGGGCTACGCCTCCGAGTTCGAGGCGCCGCCGCTCGGGGCAAGCGTCTACCAGAACTTCCGCACGATGGTCGCCAACGGCGAGGCGGCGCGGATGGTGCTGTACCGCTACGACTTCATCGAGGGCACCGAGCTGCTCAACCTCCGCGGCCGCGACCAACTCGCGAAGATCGCCGCGATGTCGCCGAACAATTCGTTCCCGATCATCGTCGAGCGCACGCCGGAGAACCCGGCGCTCGCCGAGGCGCGTCGCCAGGGCATCCTCGGCGTTCTGGGATTGAACGGCGTCGCCGTGCCGCCGGACCGCGTCCTCGTCAGCGCGCCCATCGCCGTCGGGATGCGCGGCGTCGAGGCCGGGCTGCTGCACACGCGGCAACTGGACAACACGCGCATCCAGGCGACGCCGCTCCAGCCGCCTGTCGCCGGGACGTCGGGCCTCGGCTTCAGCGGCGGAGGCGGCGGCGCGGGTGGCGGTGCGGGCGGCGGCAGCGCGGGCGGCACCGGCCGGTAAGGACGGTCGGCACTGGACAGGGGGTGACTTGTGGTCTTGAGATTTGGGCGGATGCGTCGTGGGGCTCTGGCGCTGACGCTGGCCGCGTCGGGACTCGCCGGGTGCCAGACCGGAGGCGTTACCGGCCTGCTCTCGAAGGCGCCGACCGAGGAGCCGACGAACACGGTGAAGCTCGGCAGCCGGCAAGTGGCCGACGTGCAGATCGCCACCGCGCAGGTGCTGGAGAAGCGCGGCGAAACCGCCCAGGCGCTGGCGAAGTACCGCGAGGCCCTCGACAAGGATCCGTCGCGCGGCGACGCCGCCCTGCACGCCGCCGTCCTCCTCGACAAGCAGGGGAAGTTCCGCGAGTCGCAGGAGTTCTACCACAAGGCGCGAGCGGCGATGCCGCGCAACGCCGACGTCTTCTGCGACCACGGCTACAGTCTCTACCTGCAAAGGCGCTGGGGCGAGGCCGAGGCCGACTTCCGCGAGGCGATCGCGCTCAACGCCGACCACGCGCGGGCGCACAACAACCTCGGGCTGACGCTGGCGCAGACGGGGAAGGCCGACGAGGCGCTGGCCGAGTTCCACAAGGCCGGCTGCAACGACGTCGACGCGCACGCCAACGTCGCCTTCGTGATGACGACGCGCGGGGAATTGGCCGAGGCGAAGACGCACTACGAGCGGGCGCTGGCCTTCGACCCGTCGTCGGCGGAGGTCCGCAAGCGCCTGGAGGAGTTGATCGTGCTGGGCACGCGCGTGGACAAGATGACGGCGGCGCGCGGCGAGGAATCGCAGTAAACGAGAGGGCCGCTTGCGGCTTCGCACTTGCGAAGCCGCAAGGGGTCCCAATGGCTCACCGCCGCGCCTTGCCGAAGCACGTCGGGTCGAGGACCAGCGCCGCCCGCGCCAGCTTCTCGGCCTCGTCGGCGCGCCCTTCGGCGCAGGCCGCGTCATACGCCTTCAACAACTCCGCAATGACCTTTTCCTGCCGATTCGGCGTCCGCGCGCAGGTCTTCGCACAGCAGCCCGCCTCCGCCTCTTCGCCGCCGGCGCGCTTCGCCTGCTTCAGCGCCAGCGTCGCCAGCTCGGCGAAGCGGCTGTCCGGGCAGAGGTTTTGGACCGCCTCGTAACCGCGGCACATCTCCGCGTCCTCCGCGCACTTGTTGCCGACGCGCTGCTCTTCCTCGCCGTTCAGGATGACGCGCGGCGTGACCATCACGAACACCTGCCGCGTCTCGTTCGCGTAGCCGACGTTCTTGAACAGCCGGTTGAGATACGGGATCTTGCTCAGCACCGGCGTCGCCGTCTCGGTGCGCGTCTCGACTATCTTCTTGAGGCCGCCGAGTAGGACCGTGCCGCCGTCGGGGATGGCGACCGTCTTCTCGAGCGCCTGGGCGTTAAACGTTGGCTGCTGGATGAACTGCGTGAACGGGACCGGCGTGCCTTTCGTCCCTCCCTCGAAGGTCGGCTCGACGTCGACCCGGATGGGGAAGAGCGGCACTTGAGCCGAGGCCAGTTCCGTCTGGCTCATGTTGAGGTAGACCTGCACGAAGCGCCGGTCGGCCGAAACGACGGGCTGCGCCGTCAGGTACAGGCCCGTCGTCTTCGCCTCGTTATTCGGGACGAAGGTCCAACTGTGATCCTCGGTCCGATGCACGCTCACGCCGGTCGTGTAGTATTTCTGATCGGTGACGCTCACTGTCCCCTTCTGTCCGTTGAGGAGCGTCATCTTGGGCGACTGCATGACGTTGGCGGTCGGGTGGCTCTGAACCGCTTCCAGGAATTGGAAGACCTGGACGTCGTTGAGGAACGTCGTGCCCGCCTCGCCCAGCTGCGGGACGCAAGCCGTCGTCAGGTTGCAGATCTTGCCCTTGGAGTCTCTGTTGAAGTCGATGCCGACGCGCTCGAGGCCGTCGTCGCAGAAGCTGATGATCTTGACCTCCAGGGCGACCTGGACGTCTTGCGTGCGGCGCAGGGCTTTGAGCAGGCCCTCGATCTTCTCGTGGGTTTCGGGCGTCTGGCTGATGACGAGCGACATCGTCTGCGGGAAGTAATCGACCGTGCCGGCGCCGCCCGCACACGCCCAACTGTCGGGGCGGACGCTCGCGGTGAGGAGTTTGATGAGCCGGCCCTCGCACGTCGCCGGGGCGGCCTTCTTGGCCGCGCCGCCCTTGTCCTCGGCGGCGCGCTCGATGGGCACGACCAGGTCGGCCACCTCGTAGAGTTTCGTCTGCAGGCGCGCGTCGGCGGGGGCGGTGCGTGCCGGCGGCGCGGCCTTTTCTCCGGCGACGACGGCGACGAGCGGGGCGCCGAGCAGCAGGGCGGCGGACGTCAGCGACGCGGGCAAGAGGCGTGACAGCATGTCAGGAACCCTCCGTTCCGGGAAAGGGACGCCGCGCGGCGAGGAGCCGCGCTGGCGGTGGGTCTGTCGGCCGGCGGTATAACGACCTTGAGGAAATCAGACAACGTGACTTCGGCTCGCGGCGAAACGTTCCGGGGGTCGCGCAGCGCACCCCCGGAACACCACGCCGCGGGTCGCCTACTTCCCCTGCGCCGACTCAGCCGTTACAATCATCACCAGACGCATTGAGTGCCGGATGGGTTGGAAAGAACAGCACGGAAACGGGGGAGGCGGCGCGGGCCGCGCCGGTCGCGGTCTCTCGTTTCTCCTCTCCGGGTCCCGAGCCGCACGCGCGGGACCGGTCCTAGCGCGGTTCTCTGGGAACCCGGGAGTAGACCGACATGCCGAGTCCGTTTCCTGGTATGGACCCTTACCTCGAAGACGAGAAGCTCTGGCCGGACTTCCAGCACCACCTCGTCATGAGCCTCTATCAGACGCTGCTGCCGGGCCTGGTGGACCGCTACCGGGCGCGCGTCGGCCAGCGCCATTACGTGACCGAGCAGGCGCTGTTCACCTCGGTCCTGCGCGAGGAGCATCACGAGGAGTACATCGAAGTCCGCCAGCGCACCGACGGCCGACTGGTCACGCTCATCGACGTGGTCAGCCCGGCCAACAAGACGTTGAGCAGCGCCCGCCGGGCCTACCTCGACAAGCGCCAGGAGTGCAAGGGCGCCGGCTCCAGCCTCGTCGAGGTCGACCTGGTGTTGCACGGGCAGCCGACGCTCGAGTACTCGCGCGACGGGTTGCCGGACTGGGACTACGCCGTGACCGTGACGCGCTCGACGCAGCCGGAACGCTACGAGATCTACACGGCGACGTTGCAAAAGAAGTTGCCGCGCTTCCGCCTGCCGCTCGCCGCCGACGACCGCGACACGGTCCTCGACTTGCAAAGCGCCTTCGCGCGCTCTTACGAACAGGGCGGCTTCGCGGGCCGCGTCAACTACGGCCACGACCCCGTCACCACGCTCGGCGACGAGGACCGCAAGTGGCTCGAAGGCTGGTTGAAGCAACAGAAATTGCGTTGAACAGTTCGCAGTTGTCAATTCTCCGTTGTCAGCGGCGACTGAGAACTGACAACTGCGAACTGAGAACTATTTCCATGTCCTCTCCCCGCCTCCAACCGCCGGCGCTCCTGGTCGTCGCCGCCTTCAGCCGGCACGACGAGGCGCTCGCCTGGGGCCGGCGCCGCCTCGAAGAGGTTTACGGCCCGGTAGCGCTCGTCAGCCCCTCTTACGACTTTCACCAGACCGCCTACTACGCACCGAGCATGGGCGGCGGGCTGCGGAAGCTCTTCTTCGTCTTTCGCGACCTCGTCTCTCCCGATTGCCTGGCGCCGGCGAAGCTCCTCACGAACCGCCTGGAGGCCGAGTTAGCGTCGGCGGCGACGCACCCCGAGGCGCGGCCGCTCAACCTCGACCCCGGCCTGCTGACGCTGGGCAAGTTCCTCCTGGCGACGACCAAGGACCAGGCGCACCGCGTCTACTTGCGCGACGGCATCTTCGCCGAGGTGACGCTGCGCTTCCACGCGGGCGCCTTCGAGCCGTGGCCGTGGACCTACGCCGACTACCGCCAGGACGAGGTGCGGGCGTGTCTGCGCCAGGCGCGGGATTACTACCGGGAAAGGTTGAAAACGAGGTGAGCCGCTTGCGACTTCGCAGCTTCCCGACGGCCCGCCCGTCCGTGCGCCGCAACCGCTACAACCACCCTGACCGGCCCTGGTCGTTTGATCGGAATGCGCCGTCCGCGCCGTGCGTGGGGAATGGTTCAGGCGGAGGAATCGTTCTTGCCCGATGAGGATCTGATGGAGTCGACGTCTCGTCGTCGAACATCTTCATAAAGCCTGGCGCCCGCCCGCTCCTCTCCCGCGGAGCCACCGCCCCTGGAACGAGGCCGAGAAGAAAGGATACTTCCATGACCTTGAAACGGTTTGTCCGTAACGGGAAGGTGTGGGGCCTGGCGGCCGCCGCGGCCCTCGAAGTTGTGTTCGGCGCGTGGGACGCTTCCGCCCAGGAGGTGATGTCGCCTATGCAGTCGGCGGCGCCCGTGACGCCCGCCCAGCCCCAGCCGGCGCCGCTCCCGGCGGCCGGCGCCCCGATTATCCTCGACGGCACCCCCGTCGTCGAAGGCTGCCCGAAGCCGGAGGAGGCGAAGTCGGTCTGGGCGAAGGTGCCGCCGATCACGCCGCTGCCGCGCGCCGGCGAGTTCCTCATCGCGCCGCAGGGGAAAGGCACCTACTCGGCCCTCGACTGCCTCACCGGCGTGGAGCGCGAGAAGCGCCCGGTCCAGCCCTACGGCGCCGTCAGCATCACGCAGAATTCGTTCTTCGACGCCGACTTCCGCTACCTCGACAAGCCGGACAACCAACAAACCGACTTCTTCGACCCGCTGAAGCGCATTCCCCTCGGCGATAACTTCCTGCTGACAATCGGCGGCGAGGAGCGGCTGCGCTACATCAACGAGGTCGACAGCCGCCTGAGCGGCCGGGACAACAACTACCTGCTCACCCGCAGCCGCGTCTACGCCGACCTGTGGTACCAGGACGTCGTCCGCGTCTACGCCGAGTACATCGACGCCCAGACGTCGTGGCAGGACCTGCCGCCGCTGGCGATCGACCGCAACCGCTCCGACTTCCTCAACCTGTTCGCCGAGGTGAAGGTCGCGGAGATCGACGGCCGCCCC
Organism: Gemmatales bacterium; assembly: GCA_038229635.1. Classification (GTDB taxonomy): domain Bacteria; phylum Planctomycetota; class Planctomycetia; order Gemmatales; family Gemmataceae; genus DATFNV01. The sequence goes on along the minus strand of JBBROG010000075.1, from coordinate 20,162 downwards.
GTGTACGTCCGCGGCGGCCGCCAGGAGTTGCTCTACGGCTCGCAGCGGCTGGTGTCGCCGCTCGACTGGGCCAACACGCGGCGGACCTTCCAGGGCGTCAAAGGCTACTGGCACGGCGACAAGCTCGACGTCGACCTCTTCTGGACCCAGCCGGTGACGCCCGACCCCTCGCACTTCGACTCGAGCGCCCGCAAGCAAAACTTCTCCGGGGCGTGGCTGACCTACCGGCCGGTGAAAGGGCAGTCGGTCGACCTCTATTATCTGAACCTCGACCAGGCGCTCCACGTCGCCCGCGGCGAGCGCGGCGTCCTCGGCGCCTTCAACGTCAGCACGTTCGGCGCCCGCTACTCGGGCGACTACGAGAACGTGCTGTTCGACTTCGAGGGCATGTACCAGTTCGGCCCGTGGTCGAACCAGGAAATCTCGGCGGGGGCGTTCACGACGGCCCTGGGCTACAACTTCGCCGACGTGCCGTTCACGCCGCAAATCTGGTTCAGTTACGACTACGCCTCGGGCGACCACAACCCGGGGACGACCGACACGCACGGGACGTTCAACCAGCTGTTCCCGTTCGGCCATTACTACTTCGGCTTCATCGACGTCGTCGGCCGGCAGAACATCAGCGACATCAACGGCCAGGTCGTATTCTGGCCGGCGAAGTGGGTGACCTGCCTCGCGCAGTACCACCACTTCCGCCTCGACAGCGCCAAGGACGCGCTCTACGGAGCCGGCGGGCAGGTGGTGCGGGCCAGCCGGCCGAGGGCGTCGGGCGACGTCGGCGACGAGATCGACCTGGTGACGAACCTGCACCTGACGCAGCACCAGGACGTGTTCATCGGCTACTCGAAGCTGTACGCGCACGACTTCATCAAGCGGACCGGCAGCCCGCGCTCGCCGGAATACTTCTACGTTCAGTATAGTTTTAAGTGGTGAGAGGTTCGCCGCTCGCGGCTTCGCACCGCCCGAAGCCGCGAGCGGCGGCGGAATATCACAGAATCGTCGCCACGGCGTACCAGTCGTCCGGCAGTTTCGGCAGGTGGTCCGCCTCGTCGGGCGTGATTGCTCTTTTGCCGCGTATCGTGAAGTGGATCCAGCCGCCGCAGTGGGGGCAGCGTCCGGCGAAGCCGGTGTCGGCCCACCACGCGCGCACCAGCGGGTCATGAATCGCGGGGCCGTAAGCCTCGACGCGGAAGTCGATGGCGTGCAGGCGCTGATTGCAGCCGGGGTGAGGACATCCCTCTTCGGCATAGACGACGTGCGGAGCCATCTGTCGTTTCATGCCTCCTTCTCGATAGATCTCATGCATCCGTTCGCCCTCGGCCGTCGGAGGGGCCGGCGGGTTCGTCAAGGTGTGTGCCATCGTCCTGTCCTCGTTCCTCGGGGTCAACAGCTATTGTATCGCCCGCAGTTCGTCGAGCCGCCGCCGCACCGTCGCCTCGTCCTTCGCCCGGACCGTGACGTGTCCCAGCTTGCGCCCCGGCGCCGCCGCCTTGCCGTACAGGTGCAGGTGGACGTCCGCCAGAGCCAACACCTTCTCCGGCGGCGGCGTCGCGCCGATGAGGTTGACCATCGCCGAGAACCCCAGCGGCGCCGCCGAGCCGAGCGGCCAGCCGAGGACCGCCCGCAGGTGATTCTCGAACTGGCTCGTTTCCGCCCCCTCGATGGTCCAGTGCCCGCTGTTGTGGACGCGCGGCGCCATCTCGTTCGCCAGCAGCTCGCCGCCCGCCTCGAAAAACTCGATGGCCAACACCCCGACGTAGTCGAGCGCCTCCAGCACCTTGAGCGCGTACCCTTCCGCCAGGTGCTGCGTTTCCGGCGTGAGGTGCGGCGCCGGCGCCAGCGACAGCCGCAGCATCCCGTCGCGGTGGTGATTCTCCACAAGGGGGTAGAACGCCGTCGAGCCGTCGCGGCCGCGCGCCGCCAGCACCGACAGCTCGCGCTCGAACGGGACGAAGCCCTCCAGGATCTGCGGCACGTCGCCGAGGACGCGCCGGGCGTACTCGGCGTCGCGCGGCTCGCGCAAGACAAGTTGGCCCTTGCCGTCGTAGCCGAGGCGGCGCGTCTTCAGCACCGCCGGCAGGCCGACGCACTCCAGCGCCGCCCGAAAGTCGGCCTCGGAGTCGACGGGCTCGAACGGCGGCGTCGGGATGCCGAGGCGCCGGAAGAAGTTCTTCTCGACGAGGCGGTCTTGCGCTGTCTCCAGCGCCTGCGGAGGGGGGGAGACGGGGACGCGCTCGGCAAGAAAGCGGGCCGACGTGACGGGGACGTTCTCGAACTCGTAGGTGACGACGCTCAGGCCGTCGGCGAAGCTCTGGAGGACGTGGGCGTCCTCGTAGTCGCCGATGAGCAGGTCGGCGAGGTGGCCGGCGGGGGCGCGTGACGACAGGTCGAGGAAGCGGAACCGCAGCCCGAGCGGGATGCCGGCCAGCGCCAGCATGCGCCCCAGCTGCCCGCCGCCCAGGACGCCGACCGTCATGGCGTCGCCCTCGGGTCCGGGTGGTCCAGGACGGCGCGCGTCTGCTCGTCGCGGAAGCGGCGCAGGGCGTCGCGGAACTCGGGGTGGGCGTTAGCCACGATCGCCGTCGCCAACAGGGCGGCGTTGACGGCGCCGGCGCGGCCGATCGCCAGCGTGCCGACCGGGATGCCCGCCGGCATCTGCGCGATCGACAGCAGCGAATCCATCCCGTTGAGCGCCTGGGATTGGATCGGAACGCCCAGCACCGGCACAAGGGTCTTCGACGCGGTCATGCCCGGCAGGTGCGCCGCGCCGCCGGCGCCGGCGAGGATGACTTCCAGGCCGCGCGCCTCGGCCAGGGAGGCGTACTCGAACAACAGGTCCGGCGTGCGGTGCGCCGACACCACGCGCACCTCGTGCGGCACGCCCAGTTCCTTCAGCTTGTCAACGGCGTGTCTCATCGTGTCCCAGTCCGACTGGGAGCCCATGATGACGCCCACGAGGGGGTGCATGAGGGAAACTCCTCGGCGGCACGAATGCGAAGCCGCGAGCGGCGGTCAGGGCAACGGCAGATCCTTGAACTCGAAGCCGACCTGGTGCTGCATCGTGGTCCAGACCTGGTAGACGAGCTTCGTCGGCGTGCCGAGCTTGTTGGCGCCGGCCGCGCCGTAGGTGAAGGTGATCTGGACCTGGTTGCCGCCGGAGTGCGACCAGCTCGAGCCGTAGTTCACCATCCGCTGGCCCTTCTCGTCGTACACTTCGAGGCGGTTGTACAGCGAGTTCGTCCATGAGGAATCGTTGCCGGCGCCGTCCTCGGTGACCGTCATCTTCAGCTGCGCCTGCTTGGCGGGCGTCTCGGAGACGTCCTCGATGAGGAATGTCGTCGTGCCGACCTTCGTCTTCAGCCCCTTGGCGAGCTTGTCGGACACGACCGCGGGGCGCTGCTCGACCAGCACAGTGACGGGCACGGTGCCGCGCAGCAGCTTGACGGAGCGGGCACGCGGCGACGGGTGGCCCAGGGGCAACTCGGCCGGGATGCTCAGCGACTTACCGCCGCCGTAATAGTGCGCCACCCCTCGGCGCGGCACGAGGGGGTCGGCCGCGCCGTCGGCCGGGGCGGCGGACGGCACGAGGCTGGTGCCCTCGCTGTCGTAGGCGGCGGTCAGCTTCACCTCGCCGAGGCCCAGGAGCGGCAGGCGCGGCTCGGCGTGGACGGTGAAGGAGAACGACAGGCTGTCGCTGCGGCGCGCCTCGGGATTCTTCGACGCCAGCGTGGCGAAATCGACCGAGCGGACGTGCTGGAAGCTGCCGGCGGCGAAGCGGAAGGCGCCGTCGCGGCAGACGTAAGGGGCGTAGCGCTGTTGCGCTTGCAGGCGCAGCGTCTCGTCGCCGTAGCTCGGCTGCACCGCCAGGCCCGCCCCCTGGCACAGTTGATCCAGCGCCTGCCAGAACGGAACGTCTTTCCAGGCGAAGTCGTACTTCGCCTCCTCGGTGCCGCCCCAGCACTCGATCTTGTAACTGGTGCGCTTCGCCAACTCGGCGACGACCTCGCGCGCCGATTTCTGTTTCAGCTCCAGCGTGACGCGGCGCGGGGCGAGGAGGGTCGCGGCCTCCACGGCGGTGGCTAACTCGTTCGCGCGGCGGCGGACCTCGGGGTCGGCGTGCTTGCGGCCGGCCCGCAGCGCCGACAGCGCCTTGTCGGCCAACCGCTCCAGGGCTCGGGTCGCCTCGTCGCGCTTGCGGTAGTCGGCGTCGCCCAGCTGCTCGACCCACGCCTTGGCGGACGGGTCGGCGACGGGGTCGGCCGGTTTGGCGGCCGGCGCCTGAGCCCGGCTCAAGGAAACGAGTGCCAGGAACAGGCCGCCGGCAAGGATCGATGTCTTGGACACGGCCATTGCCTCTCGGGGAATCGCAGGGGTGCGCCACAACAGGAGCCGAAAGGAAACTATATCGCTTCCGGCGCCGGGCGGGCAAGGAAATCATCCGCCCGCCCCTGGGGGAGCGGAGTGCGTCAGCGCTTCAGCGCGTACAGCACTGCCGCCGTGCCGAGGCGCACCGCACTCTCGTAGTCGTGCCCGAAGCAGCTCGTCGATTTCGTCTTCTCCAGCGCGCAGCCGATGTCGTACTTGCTGAAGATCACCGCCCAACGGCCGTTTACCTTCAAACCCTCGAGCAGCGGCTCGCCGGGCTGGAACTCGCGGTCGGCCCGCCCGGCTTCCTTGCGGCGACAGCGTACCTCCGTGATCACCGTCCCGTTCAGCTCCTTGCCGAACAGCTCGTCCGTCAGCGGGATCTTTTGAAGCTTCTTGCCCGCCCACAGGTCGTCGATGAGCTGGCGGAACGAGGCGGCGAACTCGTCGGAGCCGCAGCAGGCGTCGGCGAACAGCAGCCCGCCCGTCTCCAGGTTGAAACGCAAATGCTCCAGCTTCTCCGGCGCGATGCGGAAGCTGCGCCGGCCGTGCATGTACAGGAACTTGAAGTCGATCACCTCCGGCAGACGCGGGTTGATCTCCTCCACCTGCGTCGCCACGTCGAGGCGCGACTTCTCGCGTAACTCGCGCATCAGGTTCGGCATCGCCCGCGGCGCCGGCTGCCAGTCGCCTTCGTGCTTCAGCTGCGCCACCTTGACGTAGCCGCGCGGCACCTTCGTCTCGCGCGGGTCGTCGCGGAACACCTCCACCTCCGTCAGGCGCGGCTTCGGCGGCTCCAGGCCCGTCGCGTAAGCGATGATATTCGCCCCCAGGCGAAATGCCGTCTGTCCCTCCCCGTCGCCGTACTGGTTCGACTCCCACCAGCACGACAGGTCCTTCGGGCTGTAGACGACGACCGTCTTGCAGCCCATCTGAATGCCCTCCAGCGGCGGACGTCGGTTGGGCGGGATGGCGAACTTGCCCGACGCCGTCCAGACGGCGTGGTCGTCGCCCAGCTTCGTCAGCGGCGTGTCGGGGAACAGTTCCTTCATCAGCTCGCGGAAGCCGCCGTCGAACTCCGGCCGGCTACAGCACGCCTCGGCGAGGATGAAGCCGCCGTTCTCGACGTACTTCTTCAGCACCTCCTTCATGCGCCCCTCGCGCGCGAAATCCGGGGCGTAGTGCCCGTTGAGATAGGCGACGGGCGCTTGGAGCAACTCGGCGACGAGCGACTCGACTGACGCCGGCTCGACGTCGCGCGAGTTGAACACCTGCCAGCCCATCGGCTGCCGCTTGAACAGTTCGCGGCTGGAGAACTCGACGAGGTGGCGGGCGTCGTTGCGGTCGTTGTTCCAGTCGTCGCGGTAGATGCGGCCGCCGTCGCGGCCGTCGTGGACCAGCTTGCTGACCAGGACCGGCGTGCGTCCCTTCGAGAGGAAGAGGAGGGAGAAGCTGGTGGCGACGATCGGCCAACTTTCGTCCCCGAGGCCGCGCCAGGAGCCGTCGGGGTTCTGGCGCTCGGTGAGGAAATCGCAGCCGGCGCGATACCAGTCGTGCGGGCCGAAGAAGCGCAGGCCGGTCAGGCGGCCGGCGCGCTCGACGCCGTAGAGGGCGTAGAAGAGGTGTTGCGACAGCGCGCGGAGGTCGTCGCCGGCCGGGAAGTGCGTCCCCATCCACTCCAGGGCCTGGGCGACGGCGCGGTTCTCTTCGTAGTCGCCGCACTTGTCCCAGCGGCCGTCGCGGAGCGTCTCGCGCCCCTGGTTGAGGTCCATGCCGGCGATGACCAGGCCGCACAGCCCGGCCGTCGTCATCGTCAGCGTCGGGGCGGTTTCGGTGCGCTTGTAGGCCCAGCCGCCGCGACTCTGGTAGTCGATGTAGTAGGTGCGGACGGAGCGCCACACCTCCGGGTCGACGGCGAAGCCGGCCGCCTGCGCCTCGTGAAGGCCGAGCAGGGCGTACTGCATGTTCGAGTTGTCCGGGACGCTAGCTTGCCCTTGGGTGTACGACCAGCCGCGCAGCTTGTCGCCGTTCATCTGCCGCGCCTTCACCAGCCAGTCGACGTTGCGCTGGATGCGCTCGCGGTCCTCATTCTGCCCGGCGAGGCAGTAGACCATCGTCTGCAGGCCGACGACGTAGGTCTGCGCCGCCGGGACGGTGCGCAGCCACTTCAGGCCGTTCTGGATGACCGGGTCTTCCGCGGGGACGCCGGCGTTGAGCAAGGCGAGCAGCGCCAGCGCGGTCCCGCCGCCGGGCCGGCTCGCGGGGACATCGCCTTCCCAGTCGCCCGCGCGCGACTGGCGGCGGACGAGGTAGTCCTTGCCGTGCTCGATGGCCTTGCGCACCTTCTCGACGCGCGGCTCTTCTGGAGGCGGCTTGGCGCGGGTGCGGGCCGGCAGGGCGAGGAGGACGGCGAGGAGCAACGCGACGGGAAGAGCGCGGGTCATGAGACGGCACCTCGACAGGGGAGAAGGGGTGATGTCCGACTCACCCCATTGTCGAGGGCGTCGCGGCGTTTGCCAAGGACAATCGACGGCGGACGGCGCGGCGCAGGTGCCGCCCCTTCGCTTTTCCTATGCTGAGAAGAGTCGCCGCGTGTCCCGTCATTTTCGTCCAGGGGTCGTCCGCATGTCTTCGCGTTTCGTCGCTTCGGCCGTCGTCCTTGCCGTGGCCGCTTCCCTCGCGACTCGGCTTGAGGCCGGGCAGGACTCGGCGGCAAAGAAGCCTTCTGTCGTCCGCCTCGTCAAGGAAGGCGACTCGTATCAACTCCTGCGCGACGGCCGGCCCTACTTCATTAAAGGCGCCGGCGGCTCGACGGCACTGAAAGCCCTGGCGGCGGCGGGCGGCAACTCGCTACGCACCTGGGGCGCCGACAACTTCGGCCCGCTCCTCGACGAGGCGCACGGCCTCGGCCTGAGCGTGACGGTCGGCCTCTGGCTCGGCCACGAGCGGCACGGCTTCAACTACAACGACGCCGAGCAGGTCGCCCGCCAGTCCGAGGACGTCGCCCGCGTCGTCCGCCGCTACAAGGACCACCCCGCCGTCCTCCTCTGGGGCGTCGGCAACGAGATGGAAGGGCTCTACAAAGGCGACAACGCCGCCGTCTGGTCCGCCGTCAACAACGTCGCCGCCCTCGTCAAGAAGATCGACCCGAACCACCCGACGATGACCGTCGTCGCCGAGATCGGCGGCGACCGCGTCAAGAATCTGCATCGTCTCTGCCCCGACGTGGATATCGTCGGCGTCAACAGCTACGCCGGCGCCGCGACGCTGCCGCGGCGCTACCGGGAAGCGGGCGGGATCAAGCCGTATGTCCTCGCCGAGTTCGGCCCGCACGGCTCGTGGGAGGTCGGCAAGAACGCCTGGGGCGTGCCGGTCGAGCCGACCAGTACGGAGAAAGCGGGGCAGTACCGTAAGGCGTATGAGGCGGCGGTCCTCGGCGCCGGCGGGCTCTGCCTCGGCTCCTACGCCTTCATCTGGGGCCACAAGCAGGAGGGGACGGCGACCTGGTTCGGGATGCTCCTCCCCGACGGCAGCCGCCTCGCCGCCGTCGACGTCATGACGGAGTTGTGGACGGGCAAACCGCCGGCCGGCCGCTGTCCGCGGATCGACTCGTTGAAGCTGGCGGGCTCGGGCGAAGAGGAACCGGGCGCGACCGTGCGGGCGACGCTGAGCGCTTCCGGCCCGGAGAAGGACGCCTCGCGCGTGACCTGGGTGTTGCAGCGCGAGCCGTGGGCGGGGGGCGCCGGCGGCGACACGGAGGAGGTGCCGCCGACCTTCCCCGAGGCGATCGTCAAGGGCGACGCGCGCGGCGCCGCGGTGCGGTTGCCCAAGGAGGGCGGCGGCTACCGGCTGTTCGCCTACGTCCGCGACGGGCGCGGCGGCGCGGCGGTCGCCAACGTGCCGCTGCGCGTCAAGGGGCCGGTCGTGGCGCCGAAGGGGCGCAAGGTCGAACTGCCGCTGGTCGTCTACGACGAGGCGAGTCGCGAGCGCCCCGCCTACGTGCCGACGGGGTGGATGGGGAATCACAAGGCGGTCCGCCTGACGCCCGACGCGGCCGAGGAGCCGCACGCCGGCAAGACGTGTTTGAAGGTCGAATACGGCGACAAGGACGGCTGGGCGGGGGTCGTCTGGCAGAGTCCGGCGAACGACTGGGGCGAGCGGCCGGGCGGCTGCGACCTGACCGGGGCGAAAAAGTTGACGTTCTGGGCGCGCGGCGCCGGGGGCGGCAAGGCCGTCAACTTCGAGCTGGGGCTGATCGCCAAGGACAAGCCGTTCCCCGACACCGGACACGCGAAGCTCGAAGGCGTCAAGTTGACGAAGGCGTGGAAGCAGTACGCCATCGACCTGGGCGGGCAGGACTTGACGCGCATCAAGACGGGTTTCTGCTGCGTCTGGAGCGGGCAGGGCGGGCCGCTCACGTTCTACCTGGACGACGTGCGCTACGAGTGAGAGACCGTCCGAGCCGCGGCCGTCGGAGTGCGGGGCTATTTCCGCTCTCCGACGGCCGCAGCTCGGGCCGGTCCGGGTCAATTCGCAACGCCTCACTCCGGCTTCGCTCCGGCGTTGCGGCCGCGCTCGCGGGCACGCAGTTCCATCGGGTCGGTGACGGGGATGACCGTCTGCCAGAAAACGCCTTTGCCGTGTCCCTCGCGGACGTGGCCGGCGAACGTCTTCTCCTCGCTCTGATGTCGCTTCGCCCCTTCCTTGAGACACGCGACCAGTTCGTCGTCCGTGGCCGTGGCGGCGCCTTGCGCCAGCACGGTCCCTTTTAGGCCGAACTTATCGGCCTGCACGACGACCACCCCGGCCTCGGGCTTCGCGCCTTCGATGTCGGCCAACTCCTTCGCATCCGACGTCGAAGCATACACGAACTGTCCGAGGAAGGCATCGCCCCAGGCAAGCGGGGCCAGGCGCGCTTCGAGTTCCTTGCGGGCCGCTGCGTCTTTGGCGAACACCAGCACGAGCGGTTGGTTGTCACACGCGGCGACGTTGACGGTTATGGGGTTTCGTAGCGTCACTCGGGCCGGACCGGGTAGAATGGCGCCGCAGTAAGGGAAACGTCCGCCGGGGCCGTCCGTCTACAGCCCGGCGGTAGATCTTGCGCCGAATCGACGTTTCAAGCAAGGGGCGACGCGGGCGATGGGCACCCCGACCGAGGATCACGACGGGCTGGCACGGCGGATGCGCGCCGGCGACCGCGAGGCGCTGGCGGCGTTCTTCAGCGCCCACCGCGACCGGCTCTGGCGCGTCATCGACTTCCGGCTCGACGCGCGCCTGCGGCGGCGCGTCGACGCCGACGACGTGTTGCAGCAGGCGTACCTCGACGCCGCCCAGCGCCTGCCGCACTTCGAGGGGGACGCGGCGACGTCGGCGTTCATCTGGCTGCGCCTCGTCGTGACGCAGACGCTGGTCGAGGTCCACCGGGCGCATCTCGGGGCGCGGATGCGCGACGCCGGCCGCGAGGTCTTCCTGGCGGGCGACGACGGCACGGGGACGTCGATGTCGCTGGCCCGCCACCTCATCGGCTCGCTGACGTCGCCGAGCGGCGCCGCGGTGCGGGCAGAGACGCTCGCCCAGTTGGAGAAGGCGCTGGCCGGCATGGACACCGTCGACCGCGAGGTGCTTGCCCTGCGCCACTTCGAGGAGTTGACCAACTCCGAGGTGGCGGCGGTCCTCGGCCTCCAGGTGAAGGCGGTGAGCATCCGCTACGTCCGCGCGCTGCGGCGCCTGAAAACCATCCTGGCCGCGCTGCCGGGTTTCTCCGAAGGCGACATCTCCGGGGGACTGACTCCATGACCGGCTTTGACCTCGAGCGCGACGACCTGGGAGAACTCGCCGCCGAGTTCACGGAGCGCCTGCGCCGCGGCGAACGGCCGTCCGTCGAGGAGTACGCCGAGCGCTGCCCCGCGTCCGCCGAGGAGGTGCGCGAGCTGTTCCCAACCATCGAACTGATGGAACTGGCCAAGGTGGGGCGCGGGCACTCCTCCGATGGGCGGGCGTCGCTCGGCGCCAGTCGCCCCGAGCGCCTGGGAGACTTTCACATCCTGCGCGAGGTCGGCCGCGGCGGCATGGGCATCGTCTTCGAGGCGGAGCAGGAGTCGCTGGGCCGGCGCGTCGCCGTCAAGGTGCTGCCGCGCCTGGCGCCGCTCGATCCGCGCCGACTGGAGCGCTTCCGGCAGGAGGCGCGCATCGTCGCGCGGCTGCACCACACGAACATCCTACCGGCGTACGGCGTCGGCGAACAAGAAGGATTTCATTACTATGTGATGCCCCTCGTCCCACGTTCAGGGCGTCCTGCACCGCGACGTCAAGCCGGCGAACCTCCTCCTGGAGCCGGACGGCCACGTCTGGGTCAGCGACTTCGGCCTGGCGAAGGCGCGGGAGGCCGGCGACGCGGCGACCTCCGGCGACCTCGTCGGCACGCTGCCGTACCTGGCGCCGGAAGTCCTCGAAGGGCGCCAGGACGCGCGCAGCGACGTCTACGGCTTGGGGCTGACTCTGTACGAGTTGCTGACGCTGCGCCCGGCGTTCCGCGACCCGGACCGCGCCCGCCTCGTCCGGCGGATCGCCGAGGGCGAGTTCAAGCCGCCGCACGCCCACCGGCCCGACTTGCCGCGCGACCTGGAGACGGTCGTGCTGAAGGCGGCGGCGCGCGAGCCGCGCCACCGCTACGCGACGGCGGAAGAGTTGGCCGACGACCTGCGCTGCAACTGCTGGGGCGGCTGGCGCCCTCGCCGGAGGCGCGCTTCGAGCTGGCGCGGACACACTACCTCCTCGGCCGCCGCCCCCACCCCGACCCGGCGTTGACGCGTTCCGCCCGCCGCCGCGCGGCCGCGACAGGCCAGGGCCGCTGGGGCGCGGCGGGCCGTGAGCGATGCGGTCCCTATCATTTCCCCATTCACGGACGGAGCCCGTTATGACGACCCAGATAATCCCTCTCCCCCTTCAAGGCACAATGGCCGGATTCCGCCGCTTCAGCGTCGACGAGTATCACCGCCTGATCGAGATCGGCCTTCTCACCGAAGACGACCATCTCGAACTCCTCGAAGGCTATTTGGTGCATAAGATGGCCCGCAACCCGCCGCACGACGGGACGATCCAGAAGGTCGCGAAACAGTTGCGCCGCGCCCTGCCGGCGGGGTGGGACCTGCGCGTCCGGAGCGCCGCCACCCTGACCGGCAGCGAGCCGGAGCCGGACCTCGCCGTCGCGCGCGGGGACGAGAACACCTACCTGACGCGCCACCCCGGCGCCGCCGACCTCGGGCTCGTCGTCGAAGTCGCCGACTCGACCCTCGCGGGCGACCGGGCCGACAAGGGCCGCATCTACGCGCGGGCGGGCGTCGTCGCTTACTGGATCGTCAACCTCAGCGACCGTCAGGTCGAGGTGTACGACGCGCCGTCCGGGCCGACCGCGACGCCGGCGTTCGCGCGGCGGACCGACTACCGCTCCGGCGACGACGTCCCCTTCGTCCTCGACGGGGTCGCGGTCGCGAACCTCGCGGTCTCCGACCTGCTTCCGTGAGGGATTTCACTGCCGACACACAATTGACGCCCCGCGCCGCCGAATATACTACTGGCAGTGCCTCCCGTCCCCGTGAGGAGGCGGCCCGTCTTCCGCGGCGCGGGCGGTCCCCGACCGGCCCGCGGCGCTCTGACATGAAAGGCCGGGTTGTACCATGATCCTGGGCAAGATTTGGGCGGCGCTGCGGGCGCAGCTCAACAAGGTGGCGAACCTCTTCTACACGTCCGACCCCGTCGCGCAGATGCAGTACGAGTACGACCGCGCGGTCGACCAGCTGAAGGAGGGGCGCCAGGGGCTCGAGCAGTACCGCGCCCTCGTCGACCGCGTCGACCGGCAGGTGAAGCAGGGCAAGACCCGCGCCGCCGACCTCGAGGCCAAGGCACGCGCCTTCCTCACCAGCGGCAACCGCGACGCCGCCGCCGAGTGCGCTTTGCAACTCCAGAAAGTCCAGAAAGACCTCGCCGAGAACGAGGCCCAGCTGAAAATGCACGAGGAGGCGTACAACAACAACCTCACCAAGGTCAAGCACGCCACGCACAAGCTCGGCGACGTGAGGGAGAAGATCCAGAAGTACGACTCCGAGTTGAAGATGAGCCGCGCCGAGGCCGAGATGGCCGAACTGGCTCACTCGTTCAACTTCGACGTCACCACCGACTTCGGCCACGCCGAGCAGATCCTCCAGGACAAGATCGGCACCAACCGCGCCAAGGCCCGCGTCTCCGCCGACCTCTCCGGCGAAGGTCTGGAGCAGGTCAAGGCGGAGCAGGGGATGGAGAAAGCCCAAGCGGAACTCGCGCTGCAACAGCTCGAGGCGCAGATGGGGCTGCGCACGCCGGAGACCGTCAAGGCCGGCGGCGAGCCGAAGGAACTCGGGCCGACGAAACAGGCGATGAAGCAGAGTTGAAAGATTTTCTTCGCCGCTTGCGGCTTCGCATTTGCGAAGCCGCAAGCGGCGGCGATTCGTGAGGCCGTCCCGTGCCCGACGCCATCGCAACCCCCGTGGGCGCGCCCGCGCTGCCCGACTGGTTCCCCGCCTGGGCGCGCCAACTCGCCGACCTCTACTTCTCCGGTACTACTTGTCTGTTCGTCCTGCACGGCAACGTCAACGACCTCGTGCGGCAGCCGGCGCCCGACGGCGGCGACGCCTACGTCAGCCTCGCCGACTTCCTCAGCACGCAGCTCTTCGGCGCCTGGGACGTGGTCCTGAGCCACGACATGGCGCGCGGCCTGCGCCCCCTCGCCGGCGGCGACGCCCGGCGCCTCCAGGGCATGGCGCAGTACGTCTCCTCCCTGCTCGGCCCGCCCGGCGCCTGGCCGCGCGAGCCCGAAGCCGTCCTCGCCGCCCTCGACCGCCTCGTCGAAGACGTCCTGCTGCAGGAGGACGCCGCGAAGAGGAAGGGCATCGCCTTCGTCCTCGACTACGCCCAGTATCTCGTGCCGTCCGGCGACCTCGGCTCGCTGGCGCGCGGCCAGGGGACGAACCTCGTGCGCCTGCTCGGCTGGGCGCAGAACCCGTACATCAAGCGCGTCAACATGGCCTTCTGCCTCGTCGCCGACCGGCTGACGGAGGTCAACGAGCGCCTCGTCCAGAGCCCGCACGTCGCCGCCATCGAAATCCCCCTGCCCGACCGCGCCGAGCGCGAGCGCTTCGCCCGCCGGACCGCCGGCCGCGAGGAGGAGATTGCCCGCCTCACCGAGTTCACCTATCCGCAACTCGCCGACGTCGCCAACGGGCTGACGCTGCTGAACCTCAACGTGCTGCTGGCACAGGGGAAGCACTCCGGACGCCGCGTCGACGCCGGGCGCTTCCGCGAGTTGAAGAAGACGATGATCGAGCGCCAGTGTCGCGGGCTGCTCGAGTTCGTCGAGCCGAAGCACACGCTCGACCTCGTCGTCGGCCAGGCGGCGGCGAAGGAGCGTCTGAGTCAGGACGCCGCCCTGCTGTCGCGCGGCCAGCTCGACGCGGCGCCGATGGGCTACCTGCTGTGCGGCCCGGTCGGCACCGGCAAGACGTTCCTCGCGGAGTGCTACGCGGGATCGGTCGGCATCCCGTGCGTGACGCTGCGCAACTTCCGCTCCAAGTACGTCGGCGAGACGGAAGGCAACCTGGAGCAGGTGCTGACGGTGCTGCGCTCGCTCGGCCCGGTCGTGGTCGTCATCGACGAGGCCGACGCCGCGCTCGGCACGCGCTCCGCCGAGGGCGACTCCGGCACGTCGGCGCGCGTCTTCTCGATGATCGCCGCGCAGATGGGCGACACCCGCTACCGCGGCCGGATCGTGTGGATGCTGCTGACGTCGCGCCCCGACTTGCTGCCGATCGACCTCAAGCGCCAGGGACGCGCCGAGGTGCATATTCCGCTTTTCTACCCGCGCGACGAGGCGGAGCTGCGCGAGATGTTCCGCGTCATGGCCCGAAAGAATAAAGTGACGCTGCCCGAGGGCGCCTTGCCGGCGGCGAAGGCGGAGCGGCACCTGTCGGGCTCGGACGTCGAGAGCGTGGTGATCTCCGCCCGGCGCCGTGCCCTAGCCGCCGGCCGCGCCGAGGTCACGGCGGAAGACCTGGCGGAGGCGTTCGCGAACTTCATCCCCTCGGCCGAGGGGGTCGAGAAGGAGATGCAGGAGTTGGCGGCGGTGTTGGAATGCACCGAGCTGCACTTCCTGCCCGACGACTGGCGCGCCCGCGTCGCCGAGGACGACGGCCGGGTGCGGCTCCAAGAGCGCCTGGCGGCGCTGCGCCGCCTGGTGAGGGATTGAGAGATTTTGGCGCCCAAAGAGGATAATGACAATGTCGAAGAAAGCCGCGCGCGCTCCTTGGTTCGACGAAAAGACGCACCACCCGCTGATCGAGGAGTCGGCGAAGAAGCTCGACTCGTTCGTGGCGGCGATGGCCGACGGCAAGATCGAGCCGAAGGAGCTGCGCGACCAGGAGGCACGGCTCGTCGGCCTGATGAAGGAGATCGAGCCGAAGCTGGACGACGAGCTGCACGAGAAGGTGACGCGGCTGCTGTGCGAGCTGACGGCCTACGACCTGATGCAGATGGCCCACACGATGCAGGAGGCGCGGCCGAAGACAAAGTTCCGCGGCTGAGCGCCGAACGGGGTGCCCCTATGGATTTTGGCAGTGCGGGTTTGGTACATCCCTTCTTGGACCATCGTACGGAGGAGGGATGTCATGCCGACCTTCACCGTCACTTACGAGTACACGACCGACGCCGAACGCTTGGCCCTCGAACAGGCCCTCGCCTTCGTTAGCCCCAGGCGTGTCCTGGCCCGGAACGCCTCGCCCGGCAAGGTTCTCGCCGCTTGTGAGGACCGCGCACGCCAGGACGGACAACAGCTCCTGCGAACGACCTTGGCCGCCGCGCTCCGGCAGCGGATCGCCCACGACGAGCAAAAAGGGGGGCCGCACGCCTCTGCCCCCACGCGCACCCCGGACGCCCCAAGGGCCGCCACGGCCGTACGATCCTGACCGCCGTCGGCCCCCTGTCCCTCGAACGGACCTATTTCGCCTGCGGCCCCTGCGGTCAAGGCGAGTTCGCCGCCGACCGCCTCCCGGGTCGGGACGGCTACCTGACGCTGTAGTATTAGGCCCGGCCTTCCTGCCTGTCTATTACCAACAACTCCGCAACAGGTTGTGGGGCAAGCAGTTATGAAGCGATATCGCAGGGGGGGGCCGGCCCCTTTCGCCACGCCCCCACCCCGGAATCCTCGGGGATTTCAGGGGTTCTCAGGGAGGTGCCCGCCTATCCCCTGACTTGTTGGTAATAGACAGGCAGGAATGCCGGGCCGGGGAACCGGGCTGGGAGGCGACTCCCGGAAACGATTCGCGCACCCATGAAGGAGGCGCGAGGGCGGCGACCCCAGGGGGTCATTCCCCGGAATCGCCGCCCCGCGCGTCATCACTTGCGAGCCAGCGGCGACGGCCCGAGCCGCGTCTTCAGCCGCCGCTCCTTCTTCACGTCCGCGCGCCGCTTCTTCGACGCCTTCGTCCTCGGCCTGGACCTCATCACTCTTCTCCTCGTGGTGTAAGGCGGGGGACACGCCCTTGATTTCATCACTCATCCGCTACCCGACCAGACCCTTGTTTTAGCAGGTCCGGGCCGGGGCAGCAACGGGGACGCGCGGGCGCGAAACGGCAAGCCTTCGTGAAGGGCTCTTTCGTTGCCGCACGCCTCGCCATCGGTATCCTAAAACAGCGTCGGCCGCTCCCGGCCGGCCCGCGTGTCGATTTCGGCCTTCCGAAGGAATCTCCTTATCATGGCGGCACCCACCTACGAGAAGCTCACGCCTCCGACTCAGGGCTCCCGCGCCAGCGTCGACGCCCACGGCCACTGGCAGGTCCCGGACGACCCCATCGTCGTCCTCCTGCGCGGCGACGGCATCGGTCGCGACGTCGGCAAGGCGCCCGGCATCACCACCTGCGCCGTCAAGGTGTTGGACGCCGCCGTCGCGAAGGCGTACCAGGGCAAGCGCAAGATCCACTGGTTCGACGCCCACGCCGGCGACGTCGCCCGCGAACGCTATAGCCCGCAGGTCAAGGACGAGCAGGTCGGCGCCCTCGGCGAGGACGACCAGCGCCGCCTCTACCTGCCCGACGACACCTTGAAGGCGTTCGAGTATTACGCCCTCGGCCTTAAGGGACCGCTGACGACGCCGATCGGCGGCGGCTTCCGCAGCATCAACGTCTACCTGCGCATCCGCTTCGACCTGTACGCCTGCGTCCGCCCCGTCCGCTACTACAAGGGCGTCGAGGCGCCGAACAAGCGGGCCGACAAGGTCAACATGGTCATCTTCCGCGAGAACACCGAGGACGTGTACTGCGGCATCGAGTTCAAGAGCAACAGCGACCGCGCCAAGAAGGTCATCGCCCTGCTCAAGGAAATGGGCTACAACGTCGTGCCGTCGTCCGGCATCGGCATCAAGCCGATGAGCCCGGAGGGGTCGAAGCGCCTGGTGCGCATGGCGGTCCGCTACGCCGTCGACAAGGGGCTGCCCAGCGTGACGCTCATGCACAAGGGCAACATCATGAAGTTCACGGAAGGCGCCTTCAAGGACTGGGGTTACGAGGTCGCCGTCCAGGAGTTCCGCGACAAGGTCGTCACCGAGGACGAGGTGACGAAGGGCGCCAGCGCCAAGGGCAAGGTTCTCATCAAGGACCGCATCGCCGACAGCATGTTCCAGCAGATCCAGCTGCGGCCGGACGAGTACAGCGTGGTGGCGACGCCGAACCTGAACGGCGACTACATCTCCGACGCGGCGGCGGCGCTGACAGGCGGGCTGGGCCTGGCGGCGGGCGCCAACGTCGGCGACCGGGCGGCGATGTTCGAGGCGACGCACGGCACGGCGCCGAAGTACACCGGCAAGAACATGGCCAACCCCGGCGCGGTGCTGCTGTCGGGCGCGCTGATGCTGGAGCACATGGGCTGGGACGAGGCGGCGAAGCTCGTCAACGGCGGCGTCGAGGCGGCGTTCGCCGAGAGCGAGGAGACGGCGAAGAAGGGGCCGGGCGGCAAGCTGTACGTCACTTATGACATCGCCCGCCAGTTCGAAGGCTACGGCGCCGAGGCCGGCGCCACGTCGTCGGAGTTCGCCGACCGCGTCATCCACCATCTTAACGGATAAGAACTAACCACGAATAACACGAATAACACGAATAACACGGAGGAAATATGAAAGGGAAATTCTCCCTATTTATTTGTGTTTCCTCCGTGTTATTCGTGTTATTCGTGTTATTCGTGGTTAGTTTCTCCGAAGCGCCGGCTGCCAGCGGTTCTTCGGCGCCCCCTTGCGGCCCGGCCGTCCGCCGCTTACAGTGGCGGCACCGTGCCCGATCAGTCGTGCATCCCTGTCCCTCGGAGTCGAGTCCATGCCGCGCACGTTCCGCCTCGCCGCCCTCGCCCTGCTCCTGCTGCCCTTGGCCGCCCGCGCCGACGACGGCCCGCCGAAGCTGAAGTTCGACGAGGTGAAGGAGGTCGCCCCCGGCGTCTTCTTCCGCTACTCGTCCATCGGCCCCGACGGGTCGAATATCCCCTTCGGCGGCAGCAATAACATCTGGGTCGTCTTCGAGGACTACGTCCTCGTCTTCGACGCCAACTTCCCCAAGGAGGCGGCCGCCGTCATCGCCGCCGTCAAGAAGACGACCGACAAGCCGATCCGCTACGTCGTCGATTCGCACCACCACGGCGACCACGCCTACGGCAACGCCGTCTTCGCCAAAGAGGGCGCCACCGTCGTCGCCCAGGCCCACTGCGCCCGGCTGCTGCGCGTCAACGGGCCGAAGGAGTTCGCCGAGGCGGGGCGCGGGCCGACCGGGCGCAAGGACGTCGCCGCCAGCAGCCTCAAGGTGCCCAGCCTCAGCTTCGACGACAAGCTCGTCTTCGACGACGACAAGGGCCAGCGCGCCGAGTGCCACTTCCTCGGCCACGCCCACACCGCCGGCGACGCCTTCCTCTACCTGCCCAGGCACAAGGTCCTCTGCACCGGCGACGCCTGCGTCAACGGCGCCTACAATTTCATGGGACATTCCGACTCCGCGTCGTGGGTCCGCGTCATGGAGCGTGCCCAGGGCCTCGACGTGAAGCTCGTCCTCCCCGGCCACGGCGCCCCCGCCGGCAAGGACCTCCTCGAGAAGCAGAAGCGCTACTTCGTCGAGCTGCGCCGGCAGGTGCGCCAGGCCATCGACGCCGGCAAGCCGTTCGACGACGTCGTCGCCGCGGTCAATTTGCCCTGGTACAAGGAGTGGACGACGATCGCCCCCACCAAGGCGAATGTCCAGCACGTCTACGACGAGTTGACCGGCCGCGTCGCCCCGTGGGATCTGGCGGAGGAGTTCGGCGTCACCGAGGGGCCGACGCCGACCAGGGCCACGCCCGAGGGTAAGACGGTGCGGCGCGTGGTCGTGCCGAACGTCATGCCCGCGCGCCTCGCCGAGTTGAAGCGGCTCGCCCCCGAGGTCGAGTTCGTCCCGGTCAAGACCGCCGAGGACGCGGCCAGGGCGGCGGCCGACGCCGACGCGGTGATCGGTTTCTGCACGCCGGAGATCCTGCACGCGGGGAAAAACCTGCGCTGGATCCACATCGCCCATGCGGGCGTCGACAAGGAGTTGTTCCCCGACCTCGTCAAGAGCGACGTCGTCGTGACCAACGCGCAGCGGCTGCACGGGCCGAACACCGCCGACCAGGCGTTCGCGCTGCTCTTGGCTCTGACGCGCGGCGTGCGCGAGGTGCTGCCCGGCGCGGTCGCCGACGCCCAGTGGCGCCTGCCGAAGGGTCAGCAGCAGGAGCTGCGCGGCAAGACGATGGTCGTCGTCGGCCTCGGCGGCATCGGCACGCAGGTCAGCAAGCGCGCCTGGGCCTTCGGCATGCGCGTCCTCGCCGTCGACCCGAAGGAGATGGACAAGCCCGACCACGTCCTCGCCCTGCACAAGCCGGAGAAACTGAAGGAGCTGCTGCCGCGGGCCGACGTCGTCGTCCTCGCCTGCCCGCTGACCGCCGAGACGCGCGGCCTGATCGGCAAGGAGCAGCTTGAAACGATGAAGAAGACCGCTTACGTCATCAACGTCGCCCGCGGCGGCGTGGTCGACACGGAGGCGCTGACGGCGGCGCTGAAGAAGGGCCGCATCGCCGGCGCCGGGCTCGACGCGACCGACCCCGAGCCGCTGCCGGACGGCCACCCGCTGTGGAAGATGTCGAACGTCGTCGTCACGCCGCACCTCGGCGGGCAGTCGGCCGGGGCGGCCGACCGCCTGTGGCGGCTGTGGCGCGAGAACGTGCGCCGCTTCGTCGCCGGCGAACCGCTGCTGTGCGTCGTGGATAAGGCGAAGGGGTATTGAGCGCCTTTCCTTAATACTACAGCGCCCCAGTTTTGAACCTTCTACGCCGCGCGCGTTTCGCGCGGCGCCGCTTCCCGTGACCTTCTTTCGCTCTCCGGTTCCGCTCTCTTCGCCCGTCGGACCCGCGGAGGATCTCAGCGATGTCCCACTCACGCCGCTCCCGCAGATGCACGAGTACGGCGCGCACCTCGGGGACGCTCAGCCGTTCCTCTTTTTTTTCCCCCTGCCGCTGCCGTTGCCGCACCAGGAACCACAGCGCCAACAGCGACAGGGTTACGTGGTGGTGCCATCCCACCCCGCCGCGTGTCTCATACTCGTCCAGGCCACACTCCCCGCCGAGCAGGAGACCCTGAACGAAACGCCGGGCGTGACCGCCGTTACCCCCGTGGCCGAACGGGGGCGCGTAGCGGTCGAGGAAGGAATCAAACGCCGGCTTGAGTCCTT
>JBBROG010000074.1:0-32208 GCA_038229635.1 Gemmatales bacterium | reverse complement strand
TGTACAGGTGGGTGTCGAGGCGGGTCGCCTCGGGGGGGTCACCCCCCGCCGCCCGGGGCTACGAACTGGCTACGCCGCCCGCGGCCGGGCTCACGCTTCCTTCTTCTCGTCGATGGGCTCCTTGATCGGCTGGACGAAGTGCGTCGTCTTCTTGTCCGCGGACAGCCGGGCGGCGTGTTCCTCGGCCTCGCCGCGCCGCGGGTAGTCGTAGCTGGCGACGCGGACGTTGGCGTTGTTGAAGACGCCCCAGACCATCTTCACGCGAACGACCTTGGCGGCGCGGCTGCGCGACCGGGGCTTCTTCGGCTCCTGGGGCGGCTTCTTCGCCTTCTTCGGCTTGGGAGCCTCATCCTCCTCGTCGCCCGCCTCCTCCGCGGCGGCTTCGTCGGTCGGTTCGGCCGCCTCTTCCTCGTCGTCGTCGTCGTCGTCGTCGTCGTCGTCTTCCCCATCGTCCGTCTGGCGGCGCTCGTAGGCTTCGTACTCGACCCGCTTCTCCATGCGGTTGATCGTGCGGCGTGCCATGAAGTCTTCTCCCCTCTATGGTAACACCAGGGAAACAGCCCGAACGTCCAGGCGCCAGGCGACTTCGCCCCGCGCCGACAGGCAAGAGTAGCCCGCGCCGGCGCCCCTGGGGACCAAATCCATGACCGAGTCGCGTCCCTTTCGCCTGGCCGACGTATTGCTGTTCCTGCTCGTCCTCGCCGCCGCGGCGGGCGCCCGCGGCGCCTACCTCACCGCCTACGCCGACGGGGGACGGGCTGAGGGACTGTATGACGTTCAGGGCTCTTCGGCGAGTGAGTTGCGCGAACTCGTTGACAATCTGAAAGAGAATTCGTCGTTCGCCGGCCGGGCGCCGCTGGCGACGGCGCCGGAGCGGACTGCCCACGTCGCGCCAGGCTACCCGTGGGTGCTGTCGCTCGTCGCCCGCCTCACGCCGGACTGGGAGCGCTTCGTTCGCTGGGGCCAGGCCGGTCTGGGAGCGTTGACGGCCGGATTGTACTTCCTCTTCGCCCGGCGGGCGTTCGGGCATCGCCTCGTCGCCGTCCTCGCGGGAGTCCTGTGCGCCGTCCACCCGTTCTGGGTCGTCAACGCCGCCGAGATCGCCGACGGCGCCCTGACGAGCTTCGTCCTGGCGCTGGCGCTCTTCCTCGGCGCGAGCAGCGGTCCGTCGGGCGGGCCGTTCGGCAGTCTCCTGTACGGACTGTCGCTGGCGGCGCTGGCGCTGGTGCGTGCCGCCCTGCTGCCGTTCGCCTTCGTGGCGATCCTCTGGTTCTTGCTGCGCTGCCGCACGCTGCCGCGCGGCTGGCTGTACGCCCTCCTGGCCTTCCTCGGCTTCGCCAACGGACTGGTCCCGTGGACGATCCGCAATTTCCAGCTCACCGGGGACGTCGTCCCGGTGGTCGACACGCTCTACCTCCATGCGTGGGTGGGTCACAACGCGAAGGCGACCGGCGGGACGATGACGGAGACGGACCTGCTCGACGCCCTGGCGACGTCGCGGGGCGAGGGCCGTGAGCCTCTCGCGGCGCGCCTGGCGGAATTGCCGCAAAAGGAGCGCTATTCTCAGTTATCCGCCGACGTGCGGCGCGACGCGGCGTCCGGACCGCAGGAGATGCTGAGGCATCGGCTCCTGGCGGCGCAGAGCTTTTTCCTCGGCGAAAAATGGCTGCGCAACGGGCGGCCGTGGCAGGAGCGTTCTTCGGCGACGGGCGCGGAGTTCCTGCCCGCCGCCCTGCTGACGGCCCTGCTGCTGATGCTGTCGCTGGGCGCGGTCGGCTGGCGCGGCACGCACGCCTGGCGGTGGGAGGCGATGCCGTCGTCGCTGGCGGTGGTGTGGCTGCCGCTGCCGTACCTACTGAGCCACGCGGAGGCGCTGCACGGGCCGCGGCTGCCGCTCGACGGCGTGCTGCTGACGTATGCCGCCTTCGCCTTGGTGAGCGTGCTGCCCCGAGTCGGACGCGGGCTGTGGCGAGGACCGCTCACTCCTTCCCGCGAATGACCGCCTTCAGGACGCTCTTGAGTCGGTCTTCGATCTTCTTGTGAACCTTGCTCACGTCCTTATCGGTCAGCACGCGGTCGTCGGCGCGGTACGTCAGCGCGTAGGCGACGCTCTTCTTGCCGGCGGGGATGCTGTCGCCGCGGTACAGGTCGAACAGCCGCGCGTCGCGCAGCAAGTCGCCGCCGGCGCCGCGGATCTCCGCCGCGATGCGCTCCGCCGTCACGTCCTCGTCGACGAGGAGCGCCACGTCCTGCAGCACCGCCTCGAAGCGCGGCACCGGCTCGTAGGCGTAGCGCCCCGGAACCGCCGTCAGGATCGCCCCCAGGTCCAGCTCGCCGGCCAGGACGGCGCGGCCGCCGAGGCCGACCTTCTCCGCGTAGCGCGGGTGCAGACGGCCGAAGCAGCCGGCCGCGCGTCCCCGCACGACCAGTTCCGCCGACAGCCCCGGATGCAGGTACGGCACGCGCTCCGGCTGAGGCCGGCGATACGACACCTCCGGCAAGTGCAGATCGTGGGCGACGGAATCGAGCACGCCCTTGAGGTCGAAGAAGTCGACCGGCTTGCGCTCGGCGCCGGCGCCCCAGAACTCGACGTCGCGCCGCCCCGTCAGCACCAGCGCCAGGCGGCGCGGCTCCTCGGGCAGCTTCGCGCCGGGCTTCAGCAAGTAGGCCGAGCCGATCTCGAACAGGCGAACGTCGTCGGTGTGGCGCAGGTTCGCCGCCGCCACCTCCAGCACGCCGCCGAGGACGCTGTGCCGCATCGCCGCGCGCTCACTGCTGATCGGGTTGAGAAGGCGCACATAGTCGCCGTCGCCGAGGCCCGTCGGCACGTCGCGTTCCGGTTCGGTCAGCGAGTAGGTGATGACCTCCTGCAAGCCGCAGTTGACCAGGACGTCCTTGAGACGTTCTTCCAGTTCCAGCGGGCGGTTGGCGCGCTGTTCCGGCAACTCGTCGGCGAGGAGCGTCGCCGGCAGGCGGTCGTAGCCGTGGACGCGAGCCAACTCCTCGATGAGGTCGGCGGCGCCGGCCTGGACGTCGCGCCGGTGCGGCGGGGTCGTCACCCGCAGCGAGCCGGCGCCGGTTTCCTCGACGGCGAACTCGAGCGCACGCAGGACGCGCACGGCGTCGGCGATGGGGAAGTCCGTGCCGAGTTGGCGGCGCACTTCGGCCATTGTCAGGTCAATTACCTGCGGCGGCAGCGGCGCCGGGTAGCTGTCGACGAGGCCCCGGGCGACAGTCGCGCCGCCGTACTCGCGCATCAACTCGGCGGCGCGCTCGGCGGCCAGCGCGACCATCTCCGGGTGAATGCCCTTGCTGAAGCGGCCGCTCGCCTCGCTCGGCAGGTCGAGGACGCGCGACGTCCGCCGGACGCTCACGAAATCGAAGTTCGCCGATTCGAGAAGGATGTTGGTCGTCGTCGCGGAGACTTCGGTGTCGGCTCCGCCCATGACGCCGGCGATGGCGACCGGCCCGGCGCCGTCGGCGATGACGAGCATCTCGGGCTTCAGTTCGCGCCTGGCGTTGTCGAGTGTGGTCATCACTTCGCCGGCGCGGGCGGGGCGGACGGTGATCGTCGGCGCCTTGTCGCCGGCGCGCCGCCGGAGCTTGTCGTAATCGAAGGCGTGCAGCGGCTGGCCCCACTCGAGCATGACGTAGTTGGTGACGTCGACGACGTTGCTGATCGGTCTCATGCCGGCGTAGGTAAGGCGGCGGCGCATCCACGCCGGCGCCGGACCGATCGTCACGCCGCGCAGCAGCGCCGCCGCGTAGCGCGCCGACAATTTCGGGTCCTCGATTTCCACCTTCACCTGCCCCTCGGCCGGCGCCCCGTCCGCCCTCATCCGGTGCGGCGGCAGCTTCACTGCGCGGCCGAACAGGGCGGCGGCCTCGCGGGCGACGCCGATCATCGACAGGCAGCGGGCCATGTTCGGCAGCACGTCGATTTCGAGGACGACGTCGCCCATGAAGTCGACGGCCGGCGTGCCGGGCGCGGGAGCCTCGTCCTCGCCCAGAACGATAACGCCCTCGTGTTCCTCGGAGATGCCCAACTCGAACTCGGACATGACCATCGAGTCGCTGGGGACGCCGCGGAGCTTGGTCGGTTTTAGCTCCTTCATCTCTTTCGGAGAGGCGTGCCCGTCCCAGTAGACGGTGCCGGTCAGGCCGAGAACCACCTTGTACCCCGAGTCGCCGACGTTGACGTTCGGCGCCCCGGTGACGACGACGCGCGGCTCGGCGGCGCCGTAGTCGGCATGTACCAGCTTCAACTTGTCGGCGTTGGGGTGCTTCTCGACCTTGACGACGCGGCCGACGACGACCTTGTCCGGCGCCCAGACGGGGCCGGGGTCGGCGGCCTTGGCGCGCAAGCCCTCGGGCACCGGGACGCCGACGCAGCGCACCGAGGCGACCTCAAGACCGGCGAGGGTCAGGCGCTCGACGAGGTCGGGCACGGCGACGCCGGTCAGGTCGACGTAGTCACGCAGCCAGCTGAGGGGAACTTTCATGGCGTGTGTAACCGTGCCGCTCGCGGCTTGGCGCGTGCGAAGCCGCGAGCGGCGGATGATGGGTCAGAACTGCCCGAGGAAGCGCAGGTCGTTCGCCCAGAACTGCCGGATGTCGTCGATGGCGTACTTGAGCATGGCGATGCGCTCCGGCCCCATGCCGAAGGCGAAGCCGCTGAACTTCGCCGGGTCGTAGCCGCCGTTGCGCAGCACCGTCGGGTGGACCATGCCGGCGCCCATGATCTCCAGCCAGCCGGTGCCCTTGGTGAGGCGCTCGGCGTTCGGGTCGTCCTTCGGCCAGTCGACGTCGACCTCGATCGACGGCTCGGTGAACGGGAAGTAGCTGGAGCGGATCCGAATCGTCCGCTCCGGCCCGAACAGGCGGCGGGCGAACGCCTGCACCGTCCCTTTCAGATCGGCCATCGTTACTTTCGTGCCGACGACGAGCCCCTCGACCTGGTGGAACATGATCTCGCTGCGTGACGTGATCGCCTCGTGGCGGTAGCACATCCCCGGCAGGATGACGCGGACCGGCTTCGGCGCCATCTCGCGCATGACGTGGATCTGGCCCGGCGAGGTGTGCGTGCGCAGCAGCGTCCCCGGCGTCGCCGTGTAGAAGGTGTCCCACATGTCGCGCGCCGGGTGGTGCGGCGGCATGTTCAGCAGCTCGAAGTTGGACTCGTCGTCCTCAACCTCGCGGCTGCGATACACCTGAAAGCCGAGGTCGGCGAAGATGGCGGTGATGGTGCGCAGCGTCTTCGTGGAGACGTGCAGCCGGCCGCGCGGCACGGGGCGGCCGGGCAGGGTGACGTCGACGGCCTCGGAGACGAGGCTGCTTTCGAGGGCGCGTTCCTTCTCCCGCGCGAGTGCCCGGTCGTAGGCTTCAGTGAGGGCGACCTTGACGCGGTTCGCTTCCTGGCCGAAGGCGCGGCGCTGGTCGGGCGGCACGGCGCCGATGCCCTTGAGGGCCAGCGCGACCTCGCCCTTGGGGCCGAAATACTTCGTGTTCCAGGCGCGCAGGGCCGTCTCGTCGGGGCAGGCGCTCAACTCCCCGAGGGCGCGCTGTTCGAGGGTGGCGAGGTCGGACATGAGTCGAAGCCGTTGAGGGACCGGCCGCTCGCGGCTTGGCAAGTATTTGCGAAGCCGCGAGCGGCCGGAGTCGTCAGGGGGACACGGCGGCCTTCGGGAGGTTCGCCTTGGCCAGTTCGACGACCTTGGTGAAGGTGTCCGGCTCGTGGATGGCGAGTTCGGAGAGCGTCTTACGGTCCAGCTCGATCCGCGCCCGTTGCAGGCCGGTGATGAGTTGGCTGTAGCGGAAGTCGCGCATGCGGCAGGCGGCGCTGACGCGGGCGATCCACAACCGGCGGAACTGGCGCTTCTTGGCGCGGCGGTCGCGGAAGGCGAAGGCGCGGGCGCGGATCAGGGTGACGATCGCCTGGCGGTGCAGGTTGTGGCGGCTGGCCCGGAAGCCCTTGGTCAGCTTGCGGAGCCGCGCCCGTCTCCGCAGGACGGTCTTGCCGCTGCGTGCGCGTGTCATCGGTCGGAATCCTCTGTTGATCGGTCGTGGCGGCCGCTTGCGGCTTCGCAATTGCGAAGCCGCAAGCGGCGCGGTACGCGATCCGTGTTCTAGTTAGCCCCGCCCATCGCTTCCCGGTACTTCTGGGCGATGATCCCCGTCTCGATGACGGGCTTGCGGAGCTGGCGCTTGCGCTTGCCGCTCTTGTGACTGTTCAAGTGTTTCTTGCCGGCGGCGGTCCGCTTGAGCTTGCCGGTGGCCGTGATGCGGAAGCGCTTCTTGGACGCCTTGTGAGTCTTCATCTTGGGCATGGTTCACCCCCGCCTCTGCGCCGAGAAAAAAAGAAAAGGGCCTCTGGTAAACCACCAGAGGTCCCGGTCAGTCAGATAGTCCCTGTCCGCCCGGAACGACGCCGGCGCGGGCCGAAGTCGTGAGGGCGTATTGTAGGAGTTCCCCGCCCAGTCGTGCAGGGGGAAATCGGCGCGTCAGCCCTTGGGGGCGAGCATGGTGGTCATGCGCTTGCCTTCCATGCGCGGCTGCTGCTCGACCTTGGCGACGTCGGCGAGCTTCTCCACCATGTGGAGGATGATGCGCTGCCCCTCCTCAATGTGCTGCAACTCGCGGCCGCGGAAGAGGACGTTGAGCAGCACCTTGTCCTTGTGCTCGAGGAACTTGCGCGCCTGGTTGATCTTGGTCTCGACGTCGTGGTCGCCGGTCTTGGGGCGGACGCGGATTTCCTTGAGTTTCTGCTGGTGCGGGTGGCTCTTCTGTTTCTTGCGCGACTGCTGATACTTGAACTTGCCGAAGTCCATGATCTTGCAGACGGGCGGCCGCTCGGCGGCGGCGACCTCGACGAGGTCGAGATTAGCCTCGCGCGCCAGATCGATGGCCTGCGCCGTCGGCACGACGCCGAGTTGCTCGCCGTTGACGCCGATCAGCCGCACCGGGCTGATGCGGATCTGGTCGTTGACGCGCTGGCCGCGGTCTTGCTGCCGCTCGGGGCCCTGAAAACGGTTGCCGGGGGGAATACCTCGATCTCCTTGAAGGCTATAAGGAAGCCACGGCCGTCGAGCCGCGACAAGCCCGACAGTCTCCGGGTCACGCCGAACCCGGACTGACGGGCCGCACCGGCGGCGAAGAGGTTGGTTCGCCGCCACACCAACACAATCCCTCTTTTTATCGATTCGGAGGGTTGGCGTCAACAGGACGCGCGTAAGAATTTTGACGACGGGTGTCGCTCCGGATGCCGGGAGTCCGTCGCGCGGCGGTTCGCCGAAATCCGGGGCGACCCCCGCGAGGGCCGGACGCCGATTCTCGTCTGGAGTTCCCCCGCCAATTTTGCGAACCTACAATAGAGTAGGGAGGCCCGGCCTTCCCCCCCCGCACGCGCCCGTGCGGGCGCCACCGACCGCCTTTCGAGGAGGAGTCCGCATGCGGAGTCCGGAAACGCCCGCGGAAGCCGACGGCGTCGCCACCCTCGTCCCGGCCGAGGTCGTCAGTGGCGACGAGTCGCTGCCGACCGCTCGCTGCCTCCAGATCCACCGCGTCATGGTGCGGACGCGCGCCCTGGAAGAGCGGATGATCAAGATGAGCAAGTCGGGCGAGGGCTACTTCTGGATCGGCGGGCCGGGCGAGGAGGCGTTCCACGCCTGCCTCGGCTTCCAGGTCAAAAAAGGGCAAGGGCCGGACTTCGATTACCTCCTTTTGCACTACCGCAACAGCGCCACCCTCGTCGCGATGGGGATGGAGTTGGTCGACGGCATCCGTCAAATGGCGATGACGGCGACCGACCCGCACTCGCGCGGCCGCAACTTCGCCAGCCACTACGCCCGCCGCGCCTGGAACGTCCTGCCGATCACGTCCGTCATCGAGATGCGCCACACCGTCGCCCCCGGCTGCGCCCTGGTGCAGAAGCGCCGCGGCGGCGACGGCATCACGGTCGTCGCCGGCGGCGACGCGGGCACGGCCGAGGGCGACTTTGCCTCCTGCCTGATTTGGAGTTCGCTTCCCGGCCGCGAGGTGCCGGTGCTGATCGTCGTGCAGAACAACGGCTGGGGCATCTCGACGTCGTGCGGCGCGGTCCACGCCGAGAGGCGGATCATCGACCGCGGCAAGGCGTTCGGCATCCCCGGCGAGGTGGTCGATGGCAACGACCCCGTCGCGAGCTGGCACGCGGTCGCGCGCGGGATGGACTACTGCCGCACGCAGCGGCGGCCGTACCTGATCGAGGCGCGCGTGTCGCGGTTGTATGGCCACTCGTCGTCGAGCGGGGCGCTGCGCGTCAAGGGCGAGCCCGACTGCATCGAACTGTTCGAGCGGCGCCTGCTCGACCAGGGGGTGATCGAGCCGGAGACGATCGAGCGCGTCCACGACGAAGCGAAGGCCGAGGCGGAGGCGGCGCTGGAGCAGGCGCTGGGCGAGCCGAAGCCGACGGCCGAAGACGTCGAGAAGTTTACCTACGCGCCGAGCCCCGTCGACGCCGTGTATCCGGGCGATTACACGGGGCTGCCATGACCTTTCGGGCACGGCTGCGCGGCAGGAGTATTCTCGTGCTGCGGCCGTCGAAAGGCGGCACCGGTCCGGCGCGCTGGCAGAGGTTGATTCGCATCCCCCTTCGGGCCGCGAAGAGCATCCTCTTTCCCGTGCCGGGAGGGTCGCAAGAGGGAGTGGAATACAAGTGGTGGGCCGGCGGCAAGAAAATCAGAGTCCGCATGCACGACGCCGACCCGCGGGTCCGGCCGAGTCCAGCGAACCCGACTCCCAACGCCCGGATCGGCTGGGTGGTGAGAATCGGGATCGGTAAACGCTTCCTGGACCCGTCGGGGCGAGTTCACGCGGCGGCCAAGGTGTCGCCCGGAAGTCCCGAATTCGATGAGTTCATCGCGAATGAAACGCACATTCCCCTGACTCCCCCCGGAGCGTTTCCGTGAGGACGAATCCATGATCGGAACTGTCAGGTTGAACAAAATCCTGAGTACGTTGCGCGCCGAGTCCCCCCGGCAGCGCGACATCGCGGCCGCGGAGATTGACGACTTGATCGAAGCCGCCGCGCTAAGCGAGCCGCAACTGGAACTCGCGATCCGTTCGCTGATCGCGGCCGCCCCAGGCGAGCCCGACCCGGACGTCAAGGAGAGCATGTACAACGCGCTCGCCTCGGCGGGTTTCTCCCCCGTCAGTCCGGAAATCGACTGGGATCCCGTGGCTTCCTCGCTGGAATACCTGGACGTTGCCTGTCTGGAACACGCCCTAGTCGCCCTCGGCGGCTCGGGACAGAGTCGCTATGAGAGCCGGATCGCGAACTACCTGACGGATCGGGATGAGACGATCCGCGCCACGGCGTCGGAATCCCTCGGCTTGCTCCGCAAGGGGAAGCGCGAGAAGACGAAACCCGCGTAGGGTGCGACTCATGGCCACGCTCGTTCAAGCGGTCCGCATGGCGCTGCACTACGGCGAGGAACACCTCGGCGTGACCGACGTCTTCGGCGAGGACGTCGGCCCGCCGCTCGGCGGCGTCTTCACCGCCACGCAGGGCCTCAAAACCGCCTGGAACTCGCCGCTCGACGAGCGCGGCATCGTCGGCGCCGCGATGGGCATCGCCTACGCCGGCGGCCGCCCCGTCGCCGAGATCCAGTTCTGCGACTACGGCTTCAACACCATCGACCTCCTCAAAGTCGCCGGCAACCAGCGCTGGGCCGGCAACGGCAACTACGACATGCCCATCGTCGTCATGACGCCGTCCGGCTCCGGCATCCGCGGCAGCCTGTACCACTCGCACTCCTTCGAGAGCTGGGCCAGCCGCCTTGCCGGCTGGAAGGTCGTCATGCCCAGCACACCCGTCGACGCCTACGGGCTGATGCTCTCCGCCATCGCCGACCCCAACCCGGTGCTGGTGCTGCTGCCCAAGGCACTCCTGCGCGTCCGCGGCGAGGAACTGATTCCCGGTGAGCCGGAGGACCAGGATCTCCTCAAGGAGATGATCGACGCCCCGGTCGGCGACCGCAGCCACTGGCAGCCGCGCTGGCCCGACTTGCGGCCGCACTTCGTCATGCTCGGCGAGGGGCGCCTCGTGCGCGAGGGCGACGCCGCCACCGTCGTCAGCTACGGCCGCACCCTGCCCTTGTGCAAGCAGGCCGCCGACCAACTCCGCGACGAGCGCGGCCTGACGTTCGACGTCATCGACCTGCGCAGCATTTTCCCCTACGACTGGAAGATGATCTCCGCCAGCGTGCGCAAGACCGGGCGCGTGCTGATCGTCAACGAGGACACGGAGGTGACGAACTTCGGCGAGCATCTGCTGCGGCGCGTGGTCGACGACCACTTCTACGACCTGCTGGCGCGGCCGCGCTGCCTCATGGGCCGACACCTGCCGGGCATCGGGCTGAACCAGGTCTACGAGACGAACAGCGTGCCGCAGCCCCGCGACGTCCGCGAGGCGATGTTGGCGGTGGCGACGGAGGAGGCATGACGGTGGATTTTCGCGTTCCCGAGATCGGCGAAGGCGTCTACGAGGCCGAGTTGGTCGCGTGGCTCGTCAAGCCCGGCGACGTCGTCACGCGCGGCCGGAACCTTGTGGAGTTGCTGACCGACAAGGCCACGATGGAGGTGCCCGCGCCGTTCGCCGGCACTGTCACTGCCCTGCACGCCCGGCCCGGCCAGAAGGTGAAGGTCGGCGACGCCGTCCTCGCCTACGAGCCCGCCGGACAGCCGGCGTCCGCTCCGGAACCGGAGAAGACAGCCGTCGCCGTCGCGACCGCCGCTGTCCAGGGTAACGGAGCCGCGCACGCCCTACCCGCCGTCGCGGCGACGGTCAAGGCGGCGCCGTCGGTGCGCCTCCTGGCCCGCAAACTCGGCATCGACCTGACGGGCGTGCGCGGCAGCGGGCCGCAGGGGCGCGTCCTCGTCGAGGATGTGGCGGCACAGATCCCGGCGGCGAAACCCCAACAGGGCGGTGCGAAGCCGCGAGCGGCGTTCGACTACGGCACGCCGGGCACGCGCGTCCCGCTCGCCGGGCTGCGCCGCAAGATCGCCGAGCGCATGGTGCTGTCGAAGACGACCGTCCCGCACTACAGCTACATCGACGAATGCGACGTCACCGACCTGGTCAAGATGCGCGAGTCGCTGCGCGAGCCCTACGCCGCCGCCGGGGTGAAGCTGACTTACCTGGCCTTCTTCGTCAAGGCGGTCGCACGGGCGCTGAAAGAGGTCCCCATTGTCAACGCTTCGCTCGACGAGGCCGCCGGCGCGATCGTGCTGCACGACCGCTACCACGTCGCCGTCGCCGTCGCCACGCCGGCGGGGCTGGTCGTCCCGGTCGTCCGCGACGCCGACCGCAAGGACGTCGGCCAGATCGCCCGCGATGTCGAGCGCCTCGGCGCCGAGGCTCGCGCCGGCAAGGCGAAACTCGACGACCTGCGCGGCGCGACGTTCACGGTCACGTCGGTCGGCAACATCGGCGGGCTGATCTCGACACCGGTCATCAACCCGCCGGAGGTCGGCATCCTGGGCGTCGGCAAGATCGTCAGGCGCCCGGTCTTCGACGCCGCCGGCAATGTCCGCCCGGCCGACATGATTTACCTGTCGTTCTCGTTCGACCACCGCGTCCTCGACGGCGCCGTAGGCGCCGCCTTCGGCAACGCCGTCCTGCGCCGGTTGCAGAGCCCGGCGGCGTTGCTCCTGCCCGAAAAGCTCGGCTGAGCGCGGTTGCATTTCCGGGGCGCCCGGCTATAGTTGCTCGTTTGTGCCGGCACGGAGCGCCGGCCGCGGAAGCCTGTCCGGCAGGGATGCGCCGATGAAACTCCCGTTCCCCGACCGCACGCCGCCGCTCGAGCCCGCCCAGCGCCTCGACTACGCCCGGCAGATCGTCCGCGCCGAGGCCGAGGCCCTCGAACAGGTCGCCGCCCGGTTGGATGCTTCCTTCCTCGACGCCGTCGACCTCGTCGTCCGCTGTCCGGGGCGCGTCGCCGTCACAGGCACCGGCAAGTCGGCCGACGTCGGCCAGAAGATTGCCGGCACCCTGAATTCCACCGGCACCCGAGCCTACGTCCTCGACGCCACCCGCGCCGTCCACGGCGACCTCGGCATGGTCCACCCCGACGACGTCGCCCTCGTCCTGTCGCACAGCGGCGAGAGCGACGAGATCGTGCGCCTGCTCGGCCCGCTGCGGCAGATGGCTGCCGCCGTCGTCGGCCTCACCGGCAACGGCGGCAGTTCACTCGCCCGGCGCTCCGACGTCGCCCTCGTCTACGGTCCCATCGTCGAAGCCTGCCCGCTCGGCCTGGCGCCGAGCACGAGCACCACGGCGATGATCGCCGTCGGCGACGCCTTGGCCTTCGTCCTCAGCCGCCTGCGCGACTTCTCGCACGAGGACTTCGCCCGCTTCCACCCCGCCGGCAGCCTCGGCCGCAAGCTGCTGCGCGTGGATGCGGTGATGCGCCAGGGGGCGGGGCTGCGCGTGGCGTCGCGCGACGAGACGGTGCGCGACGTCTTCGGCCAGGCGCGGCGGCGCGGCCGGCGCACCGGCGCCGTCATGCTCACCGATGCCGAAGGTCGTCTTTGTGGGATTTTCACCGACAGCGACCTGGCCCGGCTCATCGAGCAGCGCCGCGACGCCGCCCTCGACCGGCCCATCCGCGAGGTCATGACGGCGAGCCCGCGGGCCGTGGCGGCGGGGGCGCGGCTCCTGGACGCCGTCGAGGTGCTGCGCGACCACAAGATCAGCGAACTGCCCGTCGTCGACGGCGACGGCAGGCCCGTCGGGGTCGTCGACGTGACCGATCTCATCGGGCTCGCGGTGATGGAGGAGGAGCCCGAGGCGCGCGCCGCCTGAGGATTCCGGCCGCTTGCGGCTTCGCAATCGCGAAGCCGCGAGCGGCGGTCGCGGAGATCCCCGTGATGACCCTGCGCGAGCGCTGCGCCGCCGTCGAATTGCTCGTCGTCGACGTGGACGGCGTGCTGACCGACGGCGGCATCGTCCACGCCAACGACGGCAACGAGTTGAAGACGTTCCACGTCCGCGACGGCTCCGGCCTGAAGATCTGGCGCTTCGCCGGCAAGCGCGCCGCCCTCATCACAGGGCGGACGTCGCGCCTCGTCGCGGCGCGGGCGGCGGAGGTCGACATCGACCCGGTCATCCAGGGGGTGCCGGAGAAGATGCCGTCGTACCGCACACTGCTGGCGGACGGCGGTTGGCGCCCGGAACAGGTCTGCTTTGTCGGCGACGACGTGCCGGACTTGCCGCTGCTGCGCAACTGCGGCCTGGCGGTGGCGGTCGGCGACGCCTGTCCGGAGGTGATCGCCGACGCCCACTACGTCGCCCGAGCGGCGGGCGGCCGCGGCGCCGTGCGCGAGGCGATCGAGTTGATCCTGGGCTGCCAGGGACGGTGGCAGGCCGTCGTGGAGCGCTTTCGCGGCGAGCGGCTGTGACACCATCCCGCCGCTTGCGGCTTCGCACTTGCGAAGCCGCGAGCGGCGCAAGGACGGAGGCGATCACCGTGTGGACTCCCAAGCGCGTGTTGCTGCTGGCGGCCGGGTTCGCCGTCTTCTTCCTGGGCTACCTGGGTTACGCGCACGTCCTCGGCGGCATCGACGGCCTGCCCCCGCTGCCGGCGGCGCTGCTGCCCGTGCCGGGAAACGGCCCCCGGCCCATCCTCGATACCGTGACCCACAGCGCCTCGTCCGCCGAGGAGATGCTGCAAAAGGCGTTCGGCGCCGGCGCCCCCGAGCCGAAGCGCCGCTACACGTTCGGCTCCAGCACGCGCGGCTTCGCACTCGCCTTCGACCGCTACTCGTTCGAGAAGGACGGCCGCATTCGCCTGGAACCGATCGGGCTCGCCCTCTACGGCAAGACCGTGCCGGGCAAGTTCCCCGAGATCAACACCCTCCGCGCCGACTTCGCCTACCTCACGCTCGACCGGCCCATCGTCGGCATCAACGACATCAACAGCCGCAAGCTGGTCGCCGCCGAACTGGGCGGCGACGGCATCCGCATCGTCCACAACCGCAAGACGCCGCAGCAGGACGACGACATCGACATCCTCATCCGCAAGGGCATCGTCTATTTCGACGATGCGAAAAGACTTATTACCACGAATAACGACGTCCTCCTGGAGGACATGCAGAGCAAGCCGAAGCCGATGCAGGTCACGGCGACCGGCCTCGACGTCCACCTCGGCGCCGGCGTCGCGGCGCCCGCCGGCAAGAACGCCCCCCGGCCGGCGGGCGCCGAGAAGAGCGGCGCCGTCGAGCGCATCGTCCTCCGCTCCAACGTCGACATGCACCTCTACGTCAGCCCCGGCTCCGGCTTCCCCGGCACCGGCCGCGACGAGCGCAAGATCAAGGAGGAGGCGGAGCGCCTGGCGAAGGCCGGCACGCCCCCGGCGAAGGACCACGTCCACATTCACACCGCCGGCGCCTTCCATTACGACATCGTGGCCAACACGGCGCGCTTCGACATCCCCGAGAACCCGGCCCGTCGCTTCCCCGAGCGTGTCGTCGTCACGCGCACGCCGGAGCCCGACGGCAAGAAGGACACGCTCGACTGCGAACACCTCGAATTGCAACTGCGCCGCCGGGACGCCGACAAGCCCGCCGCCGCCAAGGCGCCCGCCGACAAGGCGGGCGACGAGACGGTGCCCGAGATCGAGACGGCGCACGCGACCGGCAAGGAGGTCGTCATCGCCTCCGAGGCGGAGCTGCTTGACGCCAGCGGCAACGACCTCTTCTACGACGGCCGCACCCGGCAGACGACCCTCAAGGGCGACCCGGAAATGTGGCTGATGAAGGAGGGGAACGAGATCCACGCCCGTGAGCTGGAGTTGGTCAACCAGACCGGCGTGCAGACGGTGAGCGGCCGCGGACCGGGGCGCGTCCACCTGTTGGACAAGGGCGGCAAGCGCTTTCACGCCCGCTGGAAGGAGAAATTCACCTCGGCGCGCGACGGCGCCTACGACCTGCTCACCTTCACCGGCGGCGCCGCCTTCGCCGAGGACGACAAGAACCTCGACCCGCGCGACGTCCTCGACGACGAGAAGCTGCTGCGCGCCCGGACGCTGCTGAAGGCCGACACGCTGCAAGTGTGGATGGAGCCGCGCAAGCCGGCGCCGGCGAAGGCCGACGCCAAGGCGGACGCCGGCAACGGGCCGAAGCCGCGCCACGTCGAGGCGCGCGGCAACGTCCTGGCCCGCGGGCCGGAGATGCACGTCCACGACACGCAGCACCTCGTCATCCTCTTCAAGGAGGCGCCGGAGACGCTGCCGGCCGTCCCGGCAGCGCCCGCCAAGCCGGCCGGGGAGGCCGCGTTCCCCGCCAAGCCCGACGCCGCGGCGCCGCCCGCCGCCCCGCCTCCGGCCGCCGACGCGCCGGCTACTCCGCCGCGGCCGATCGACCTCAGCGCCCGCTACGTCAAGGCGTATGTCCTGCGCAGCGGGCCGCGCAACGACCTGGACCGCCTGCATACCGAGGGCGCCGTCCACGTCGTCCAGGCGCCGGCGGGGCCGGACGACAAGGGCGTCGACATCCGCGGCGCCTCGCTCGACCTGGAGCGCAAGGCGGGCGGCAACGTCCTCGTCGTGCGCGGCTCCGCGTCGTTGCAGGACCCGAAAGTCGACGCCGACCTGGCGGAATTGCGGATCGACAAAATCTACATCATGGCGAACGAGATCAACATCGACCAGTCGATCAACCGCGCCTGGGTGGACGGCCGCGGCCTGATGGAACTGGAGAGCAAGGTCGACTTCCAGGGCAACGCCCTGACTAAGGCGGTGCCGCTGCAAGTGTTGTGGGACCGGACGATGGACTTCAACGGCTCGTCGGTCGAGTTCCACGGCAGCGTGCAGGCGTGGCAGGCGCAGGCGCTGCTCAAGTGCGAGACGCTACACGTCTACCTTCAGCCGGCCGTCTCCCTGCGCGACGGGGCCCGGACCAAGGACGGCCCGCCGCCGCACGCCCGCAAGTTGACCGCCGACAGCAGCGTCTCGGTGGAGGAGAAGACGTTCGACCCGCAGACGGGCCAGCTGACCGGCTTCCACCGCCTCGACTGCCTGGAGTTGAACGCTTTCCCCGAGGAGAAGCAGGTGCGCGCCAAGGGGCCGGGCTGGGTGCGCCTGGCGCAGGTCGGCGGCGACGTCGCGCCCGCCGCCGCGCCGCGGCCGCCCGCCCCGGCCCCCGGCAAGCCGCCGGGCGCGTGGCACCTGACCCTGGTCCGCTACGCCGAGTTGATGCGCACCGACAACGCCCGGCGCACCGCCACGTTCGACGACAGCGTCCACGGCAGCGTCAAGGTGCTGCACGTCCCCTGGGCGCGGGAGAAGTACAGCGCCGCCATCGACGTGGAGAAGGTGATCGAGGAGTTGCCGGCCGACGGCCTCTACATGGCGTGCAACGGCCTGACGGTTTACTCCGGCCAGGGCAAGACCGGCAAGGCCCGGACGTTCGACGCCGAGGGCCATGTGACGATCAAGGCGGTGGACGCCAAGGGCCAGATCTACCACGGCGTCGCCGAGGAGGTCCACTTCGACGAGGAGAAGGACCAGGTCATCCTCGACGGCAAGGGCGGCAACGCGACTCTGTCCGTGGTCGAGCGGAAGGGCGCCCCGCCGAAGAAGGTCGTCGGCAAGAAGATCACGCACGTCCGCAAGACGGGCGAGGTGACGGTCGACGGCGTGACGGAGATTCGCGGGACGAATTAGCGCCAGGTCATCTCGGTCGTGCCGGCAGTATTGAACGGGCCTTCCGTGAGGCCGTCAGCGCAGCGATGCGCCCTTTTACAATGCCGTTACCATTTCGCCCCCGGACCTCGCGTACCATGGGAGAGTGGCACTTCCCTCCCCTCTCGAAGGAGATCGCACGATGGCACGTCACGTTCCGCTGTCCGCGGGCCTGTGCTGGCTCGCCCTTTCCGCCCTGGCTGTCGCGGAAGGAGACAAGGGGGCCGCGAAACCCAAGGACGACCCGGCCGCCGCCTACACTCTCTCCGGGCCGTTCACCCACGACAACCTGACCATCTTCCTCCTCCACGGCAACGAGACCCTCTCGGGCAAGCCGCTCTTGACGCTCCAGGAGGCCCTGGAGCAGAAAAAGGCCGTCGTCCACGAGACCGCGCAGGTCAATGAGCTGAGCGTCGAAAACGTGTCGTCCGACGTCGAGATTTACATCCAGCCCGGTGACATCGTGAAAGGCGGCAAGCAGGATCGCCTCATCGCCTACGACCTGATCCTGCCCCCCAAATCAGGCAAGACCCCGGTGGCCTCGTTTTGTGTGGAAGCCGGCCGGTGGGCGCCGCGCGGCGGCGAAGCGGCGGGTCACTTCGGCAGCTCCGGGAATGTGGCCAACAGCAAGGACCTGAAGGTGGCCGCCCAGTCCGGCATGCGCAGCCAGGACCAGGTCTGGAACAAGGTCCGCGAGGCGCAGCAGAAGCTGAGCCGGAACGTCGGCAAAGCCGTCGAGAACAAGGCCTCGCCGACCAGCCTACAGCTGACGCTGGAGGACAAGAAGTTGCTGGAAGAGGTGGACAGGTACGTCAAGGAGTTGGCCAAGGCCGTGGAGGGAAAGAAGGACGTGATCGGCTACGCGGTCGCCATCAACGGCAAGGTCGAGGCGGCCGACGTGTTCGGGTCGAATGCCCTGTTCCTGAAGCTGTGGCCGAAACTGATCACCGGCAGCGCGACCGAGGCGCTGGCGGAGAGGCAGAAGGACAAGAAGTTCGACGTGCCGACCGCGGAGGGGGTGAGGACGTTTCTGGCCGACGCGGTCAAGGGCAAGAAGACGGAGAAGGACGTCAGTAAGCGCGTCAGGCAGGTCTGCCAGGAGGACGACAAGAACCTCTACCTGGAGGCGCGGGACAGCGCGAACAAGGGCGCGGTCATTCACCGCAGTTACTTGAAGAAGTAGTGCCTCGCCGGCGCCAAGCCCCCGGTTGCCCACATGGTTGCCGGGGGCTTTGTCGTTGGCTCGCATCGACCGATTGCTCTCAGGTAAGACGCGTGTCGGGAGCGACTCACAGCGCTCACAGACTCACACCCCGACGAAAAGCCTGGAAAATGTAGGGAAAAGAGGGCGCGGGGGGTGTGAGAACTTGTTTTTTCCAGGGTCAACAGAAGCCCCTCGAAAAAGAACCGCCTCCCGAATGCCATAATGTTACGGAGCCAACGGTTAAGTACGGGCTTCGGAGCGTTCAGGATACTTCCCCGTGGAACTGCGTTGCGCGCTCTTTCTTCTCTGGGATCCCGTCGGCACGGCCTGTGGCTTCCGAAAGCGTCGCCGCCTCATCGCGGCAGGGCGGCGATGTCGTCCCAGAGCCGACGCCATTCCTGCCGCTCACCGTCGGGGAGCTTGTCCAGCGTCTCCTTGTCGCGGACAGCGACGAGGTCGGTGTCCTCCAGCCAGTGCCCCAGCTGCCGCCGCACGAATTGCTTCGCGGCGGGCTCCTTCCGCTCCGCCAGTTTCGCGCCCATCGCCAGGTCGGCGCGCCGCCACTTGACCGAGGGCCGGGCGACCGCCAGAATAGTCACGGCTGCGGAGCTGTCGAACGTGAAGCCCGAGGGCGCGTGTAGCCGGCAGCCGAGAACCACGAAAGACCCGCCGGCCCCGCGGTTGGACCCCCAACAATAGCCCCACAAATGGTCGCCCGGCCCAACCGAAAATCGCCCGGCCGTGCCTAACGGGGACTAAACACGGGGGAAAGTTAACTCGGGAAATCTCAGCGCCTTGCGGCGAAAGGCCGCGATTGATACCCGGTGGTGTAACGGTAGCACAAGGGATTTTGGCTCCCTATGTCCAGGTTCAAATCCTGGCCGGGTAGATTACTCACTCCGGCGATCTCCCCCTCGCAATCGCTCTCAACAGTAGGCCATTTCACAACTTTCGGCGGCAGGCCGGGAGACCGTCCATACGCGCTAATTCCCTCTCATTTATTTTAAGGAAGCCTCACCCGCGGACAGGCGGGCGAGAAAATCGTTGCACCCGGC
Organism: Gemmatales bacterium; assembly: GCA_038229635.1. Classification (GTDB taxonomy): domain Bacteria; phylum Planctomycetota; class Planctomycetia; order Gemmatales; family Gemmataceae; genus DATFNV01. Next base: position 13,231 of record JBBROG010000074.1, on the reverse strand, counting down.
GCCGGCCGGGGTGATAATCGTGACGGGGATAAGCCGACGTCCCGTCTGTCGGGGGAACCCTGATGCGACCTACCCATCGGTTGTGGTATCTTCTCGTCGCCTTTCTCGTCGTGGCGCCCGCGGCGGCGCGCGTGCTCACCTGGAGCCGGCCGCGTCCCACGCCGGTCGACCCGGCGGCGGCGCGGGCCGGCGAAACCCTCTTCAAGCACGACTGGAAGCCGCGCGACCCGCTGTCCCCGCAGGGCGACGGACTCGGCCCGGTGTTCAACGCCACCTCCTGCCTCGCCTGCCACAACCAGGGCGGCCCCGGCGGCGGCGGCGGGTTGGAACACAACGTCACCACCTTCACCGTCCGCGCCCAACTCCCCGGCCAGAAGCCGCGCGAGGGCGTCGTGCATGCCCGCGGCGTCGGCGGCCTGAAGGAAACGCTCAAGGACGTCCACCCCGACCTGCCCGCCATTTCCCAGCCGTCGCTGGAACAGGTCGTGCGGATGCCCGGCAGCCGCGGCAGCCACTGCCTGACGTTGCCGCCGCCCGTCCACATGCTGGCGGTCGTCGGCTTGCGGGAATTGCACCGCGAGCCGGCCCTCGGCGTGGCGTGGCTGGCGGCGTTCGGGTTGAGCGGCATGTACTGGGGCGCCTTCCTGTTTCGCTTGTTGGGACTGTGGTGCTACCGGGTCCGCGACGCGGGGGTTCTCCCTCTTGACGAACACGCCTCCGGGCGGGACAAGGAGAGGGGGCGAGACAGGCGCCGGTGAGGGGCGGAGAACGCCGAGGGCGCCAACGTGACACCGTTCCCCGTGACACGCCCCGACACGTCCGTGCGCCGCGCCGGAAAACACTGGTGCGCCGCGCGCGCTCCTCCTATACTCAAGTCTCGTCGTACCTCCCTCCCCGCACGGAGTTCACCTCAGCCATGAAATCGTGGCCGATCCCGCTGCTCGCCGCCCTGCTCCTCGCCGCCCCGACGGCCTCCCGCGCCCAGGTGCCGCCCGAGAAGGCCGTGTCCACCTTCAAGGTCGTCGACGGCCTGCAAATCGAGCTGTTCGCCTCCGAGCCGCTCTTCGTCAACCCGACCTCGATGGACGTCGACCACCGCGGCCGCGTCTGGGTGTGCGAGTCGGTCAACTACCGCCACACGCTGCACCGCCGCCCGCCGAACCGGCCCGAGGGCGACCGCATCGTCATCCTCGAAGACAGCGACGGCGACGGCAAAGCGGACAAAGCGACCACCTTTTATCAGGCCCCCGACTTCCTCGCCCCCCTGGGCCTCGCCGTCGCCAAGGACCCGGTCGGCCCCGGCTACAAGGTCTTCGTCTGCGCCTCGCCCGACCTGCTCGTCTTCGAGGACAAGGACGGCGACGGCAAGGCCGACGGCCCGCCGAAGAAGCTCCTCAGCGGCTTCGGCGGCTACGACCACGACCACGGCCTCCACGGCGTCCTCATCGGCCCCGACAACCGCCTCTACTTCACCGTCGGCGACCAGGGCGTCAAGGATCTTCAATCGGCCGACGGCAAAGGCCGCAAGTGGACGAGCAATAGTACGGATTGCCGCGCCGGCACCGTCTGGCGCTGCGACCTCGACGGCAAAAACCTCGAATTGATCGCCCACAACTTCCGCAACAACTACGAGGCGTGCGTCGACAGCTTCGGCACCGTCTTCCTGTCGGACAACGACGACGACGGCAACCAGCAGACGCGGATCTGCTACGTCATGCCGGGCGGCGACTACGGCTACAACCCGCGCGGCCCCGGCCAGAGCCACTGGCACGAGGAGCGGCCCGGCGTCGTGCCGAAGATCCTCCGCACCTATTTCGGGTCGCCGACCGGCATCTGCGCCTACGAGGGGGCGCTGCTGCCGGAGAAGTACCGCGGCCAACTCTTGCACGTCGACGCCGGCCCGCGTCACCTGCGCTGCTACCACCTCAAACCCGACGGCGCCGGCTACGCGGTCGACCGTGAGGACATGGTGACGAATGAGAAGGACAACTGGTTTCGCCCGTCGGACGTGTGCGTCGCGCCGGACGGCAGCGTCCTGGTCGCCGACTGGTACGACCCCGGCGTCGGCGGCCACGGCATGGGCGACACGACGCGCGGCCGCATCTTCCGCGTCACGCCGCGGGGCCACAAGGGGTACGCGCCGCCGAAGGTCGATCTGGAGAGCAACGACGGACTGCTCGCGGCGCTCGGCTCGCCGAACCTTGCCGTGAGGTACATGGCGATGGCCCAACTCCGCCGGATGCCGAAGTCGGCGGCCAAGTCCCTCCTCAAGACGGCCGGGCGGCAGACGGACAGCCCGTCGCTCCGCGCTCGCGCCTTGTGGCAGCTGAAAACTCTCGGTATGCTTTCGACCGGCCCCGAAGAACCGTGGGGCCTCGCGCTCGCCGACGCCGACGACCGCTTCCGCTCACTCGCCTGGCGGTTGAGAGAAGACGAACTCGCCGAACTCGTTTCGGAGAAGAAGGGCCGACTGGAAACGTTCCTCGTGGACCGCTCGCCGGCCGTCCGCCGCGACGTCCTCCTCGCCCTGCGCGCGGGCGTCGCCGACGATTCGATTCGTAGCCTGATCCAAGAACTCGCCAAAAAATACGATGGCAAGGACCGCTTTTATCTGGAGGCGGTCGGCATCGCCGTCGGCCACCACGACCAGAAGCGCCGCGAAATCCTCCTCGCCGACTTCGACAAGCACTTCCCCGGCTGGGACGACAAGGTCGCCGGCCTCGTCTGGGAGTTGCGGCCGCCGTCGGTCATGCCGACCCTCGGCAAGCGGCTCGCCGACAAGAGCCTCCCCGCGGCTCAGCGGGCGCAGATCGTCGACATCCTCGCCGCCTCCGACGACCAGGCCGCCGGCAAGGCGCTGCTCGACGTCCTTCAGGGCGACGTGCCGGCCGAAGTGCGCGACAAGGTCGTCGAGAATTTGAAGCTCTTCCTACCCGGCAAGTGGCGCGAGCTGCGGCAGAGCGCCGAGCTGACCGCCGGCATCGAACGACTGTTGGCGAAGCCGGAGACGGCGCCGACCGGCCTGACCCTCCTCGCCGCCGGGGAGCGTTCCGACCTCGTCGGCAAGATCGAGGCGCTCGTCACCGCGAAGGACGCCTCCGACGCCGTGAAGCAGGCCGCGGTCAAGGCCCTCGGCAGCCTGCCGACGGCGGAGGCCGTCAACACCTTACGCGGCCTGCTGATGGTCTCCGACCCGGACACGCTCGGCGTCGCCGTCGTCCAGGCCCTCGGCCAGCGGCTCGACGACCGGGGCCGGAACAATCCCGCCCAGCAGTCCGCCGCCGAGGCGCTGCACTCTCTCGTCCTCGGCAAGGGGCGGCCGCCGCTTGCCCTGCGCCAGGCCGCCGTCGCCGGCCTCGCCGGGTCGCGCGCCGGCACCGTCTGGCTGCTCGACCTGCACGGCAAGGGCCAGCTGCTCGAGGCTCTGCGGGCCGACGCCGCGCGGGCGCTGCGCAACAGCCCGCACCTCGACCTGCGCAACAAGGCGATGGCCGCCTTCCCGCCGCCGGGCAAGCTCGACCCGAAGAAGCTGCCGGCGATCGCGGCGCTCGTCCTCCGCAAGGGCGACGCGGCGCGCGGCAAGCAACTCCTCGCCGCCAGCGTCAAGAGCGATATGCAGTGTCTCAAGTGCCACACCGTCCGCGGCGTCGGCGGGCAGATCGGGCCGGACCTGTCGATGGTCGGCAAGAAGGCGGCGCGCGACAACCTGTTCGAGTCGATCCTGTACCCGAGCAAGGCCGTCGCCGACCAGTACGTCAGCTGGGTGATCGAGACGAAGAAGGGCCTGACGCTGACCGGGCTGCTCGTCGAGGAGACGGCCGACGCCGTCACGCTGCGCGACGCCAACGGCAAGGACACGAAGATCGACAGAAAAGAGATCGATAGTCGCGCCAAGAGCCCGAACTCGCTCATGCCGGGCGACCTGCTCGCCTACATGACCGAGGACGAGCTGGTCGACGTCGTCGAATATCTGCAAACGCTGAAAACGCCGTCGTTCACGCCGGACGCCTGGCACGTCGCCGGCCCGTTCAACAACGGCCCCGGCCGCGCCGGCTTGGACAAGGAGTTCCCGCCGGAGAAGGGCGTCGACTTGAAGGCGACGTACCAGGGCAAAAACGGCGAGGTGCGCTGGCGCGTCGTGAAACCGAACGGGCAGAATTACGTCGACTTGCGCGCGCTGCACGGCGATCTGAGCCCGCAGTCGGTCTCTTACCTCTACCGCGAGGTCGAGTCGCCGGCCGACCAGGACGCGACGGTCCTGCTCGGCACCGACGACGGCGGCAAGCTGTGGCTCAACGGCAAGCTCGTCTTCCGCACCGACGCGACGCGCGCCGCGGCGCCGGAGCAGGACGCCGTCAAAGTGCGCCTGAAAAAGGGCAAGAACGCGCTGCTGCTCAAGGTGGACAACGGCGACGGGCCGCACGGGGCCTACGTCACGGTGCAGTCGAAGGAGGAAATCCGCTGAAAGCGGCGACGAGCCGCGGGCGGGCGTAGTCCTTGACAGGCCGGCCCCGGGACGGGATAACGGAGGCGGCGCGGCCTTGGCGGAGTAGTACGACCAGCGCCCCACGGAGTACGGCTCATGAAGCGGACGCCGACCCTTTGCCTCGCCCTCCTGTGGGCCGCCCCCCTTGCGGCCGCCGAATACCCCGTGCCGGCCGAGGGCGAGGCCGTCCTCCGCGACTTCCGCTTCGCCTCCGGCGACACCCTCCCGGAACTGCGCCTCCACTACCGGACCCTCGGCAAGCCCCGGCGCGACCCCGACGGCAAGGTCGCGAACGCGGTACTCGTCCTCCACGGCACGACGGGCAGCGGGGCCAACTTCGTGCGCGACGAGTTCGCCGGGGAGTTGTTCGGCCGGGGGCAGCCGCTGGACGCGACGCGCTACTACCTCATCCTCCCGGACGGGATCGGCCACGGGAAGTCGGCGAAGCCGAGCGACGGGCCGCGCGCCCGCTTCCCGCGCTACGGCTACCGGGACATGATCGCGGCCCAGTACCGCCTGGTGACGGAGGGGCTGGGCGTCAACCGCCTGCGGCTGGTCCTGGGCACCTCGATGGGCGGCATGCACACCTGGCTGTGGGGCCAGACCTACCCCGACTTCGTCGACGCGCTGCTGCCCCTGGCCAGCCTGCCGGCGCCGATCTCGGGGAGGAACCGGGTCTGGCGGCGCATGGTCGCCGACGCCATCCGCGACGACCCGCAGTGGAAGGGGGGCGACTACGCCGCCCAGCCGCAGAGCCTGCGGACCGCGGCGCAAATGCTCTTCTTCATGAGCGGCAGCCCGACGCTGCGCCAGGAGGAGGCGCCCACGCGCGGCAAGGCGGACGAGATCCTCGACGCCTTCGTGGCCCGGACGCTGCGCGGGATGGACGCGAACGACGTCCTGTACGCGATCGAGAGTTCTTCGGACTACGACCCCGGTGCCGGGCTCGACAAGATCCGGGCGCCGCTGGTGGCGATCAACTTCGCCGACGACCTCATCAACCCGCCCGAGTTGGGGATTCTGGAGCGGGAGATCGCGAAGGTGCGGCGCGGGAAAGCGGTCCTGGTTCCGGCGAGCGCCAAGACGCGGGGGCACGGGACGCACACGCTGGCGGCGGTCTGGAAGGAACACCTCGCGGCGCTGCTCAAAGACTCGGAACGGTGAAACGGCCCGTCCCTTCCAAGGCCGGCTCCTGGAGGTGTGGGCCTTAGCCCCGCCCGACGAACGGCATCTTCGTGGCCATGACCGTCAAGAAGAGCACGTTCGCGTCCAACGGGAGACTCGCCATGTAGACCACGGCGCGGGCGACGTGCTCGACGTCCATCGTCGGCTCGGCCGCGACCGACCCGTTCGCCTGGGGCACCCCGCCCCTCATCCGAGCCGTCATCTCGGTGTCGGCGTTCCCCACGTCGATCTGCCCGCAGGCGATGTCGTACCCCCGGCCGTCCAGGGCGGCGGACCGGGTGAGGCCGGTGATCGCGTGCTTCGTGGCCGTGTACGGGGCCGAGCGGGGGCGTGGTGTGTGGGCCGAGAGCGAGCCGTTGTTGATGATGCGCCCGCCCTGGGGGGACTGGTCCTTCATGAGCCGGAACGCCTCCCGTGTGCAGAGGAATGCGCCGGTCAGGTTGACGTCGACGACCCGCCGCCACTCCTCGACCGACAGGTCTTCGAGCGGGACCGCCGGGGCGCCGGCCCCGGCGTTGTTGAACAGCAAGTCGACGCGGCCGAACGTCCCCTTGGCGGCCTCGAAGAGCCGCCGGACGGATGCCGGGTCGGTCACGTCGGCGGGGACGGCGAGCGCGCGGGGGCCGGCCGGCCCCGCCAGGGCCGCCGTTTGCGCCAGGGGCTCGGGGCGCCTCCCGGCGAGGACGACGGAGTAACCCTCGCGCAGGAGGGCGAGGGCGGTCGCGCGGCCGATCCCCGAGCCCGCCCCCGTGACGATCGCTGTCTTGCCGGATGGGTCCATCGCCCTGACACCTTGATCCATCCCCGAGAAAGCCCCAGGATTTCACCCCGACGGGAGAACCAAGAGCGTTTCGGGGGAGAAGTCATGTCGTGCCGCCGCGGGACGAGCCGTCTCAGCGGAGGCGCACGCGGACGACGTTCCGCTTGCCGACGCGCACGACGAGCCCGTCGCCGACGGCGACGCTCGCCTTCGGGTCGCCGACCTTCTGCCTGTCGTCGCCGACAGTGACGCCGCCGCCCTCGACGGCCCGGCGAGCCTCGTTGCCGCTCTTCGCCAGGCCCGCCAGCAGCAGCAGCTTGACGACGCCGAGTTGCCCGTCGACCAACTCGGCGGCGGAAATCGTTACTTCCGGGATCTCCGTCGGGTCTTCACGCTTCGAGAAGCGCCTCACCCACTCGGCCTCGGCCGCTGCCGCCGCCGCGCCGCCGTGGTAAAAGGACACGACGTCCTTGCCGAGCGTCTTCTTCGCCCCCATCGGGTCGGCGGCGATGAGGGGCTCGAAATCGTCCCGCGGGCGGTCGGTGAGCAGATCGAACCACTCCTTCATGAGGACGTCGGGGATGCTCATCGTTTTGTCGAACTGCGACTGGGCCGGCTCGCCGACGCCGACGTAGTTGCCGAGGCTCTTACCCATGCGCCGCTCGCCGTCGAGGCCGCGCAGGATCGGCAGCGTCACGCAGACCTGCGGCTCCTGGCCGGCGTCCGTTTGCAGGTCGCGGCCGACCATCAGGTTGAAGAGCTGTTCGCTGCCGCCGAGTTCCACGTCGGCGTGGATTTCGACGCTGTCGTGGCCCTGCATCAGCGGGTAGAGGCACTCGTGCAGCGAGATCGGCGTGCCGGCCTTGAGGCGCTTCGTGAAGTCGTCGCGCTCCAGCATCCGCTGCACCGTGATGCGGCCCATCAGGCGCATCACGTCGAGGAAGCCGAACTTCGCGAACCACTCGCCGTTCGAGCGCACCTCGGCCTTGCCGACGTCGATGACCTTGCTGACCTGCGTCAGATATTCGCGGGCGTTGGCCTCGACCTGCTCCGGCGTCAGGTTGGCGCGCGTCTGGTCGCGGCCGCTCGGGTCACCGACGAGGGCGGTGTAATTGCCGAGGATGAGGACCGCCTGATGGCCGAGTTCCTGGAACAGACGCAGTTTGCGCAGCGGGACGGTGTGGCCGAGGTGGACGTCGATGCCGGTCGGATCGATGCCGTACTTGACGCGCAGCGGCTGGCCGGTCTTGGCGCCGCGGTCGAGCTTCTTGCGCAACTCGCCCTCGGGGACGATCTGCTCGGCGCCGCGGCGGATCAGGGCGAGTTGTTCCTCGACGGACTTCACGGTGCGGTCTCCGGTTCGTGAATCTGCCAACCTCCGACGAGTGTAGACACGGTAGACGCTGTTGACACGGTAGACATTCGTGCTAGAATCTAGGTGGAGGTTCGGCTGAGGGGCTGCCCAGACGGGTCGCCCCAAAAGCGTTACCTCCTTTTTTTATTTCCGCTCCGTACCGAGACTGTACGGATTCGGAACGAAGTCGATGCCGAAACTGTTGAACACTTTCCCATCCCGGTAGCCCGGCCCCTTCCACTGCAAGTCCGATAAGTGGTCGAGAGACTCCGCCTGCACTTCCGGCCGCGTCGGGGCGTTCATGCCTTTGCCCGGCAGGCGGAAGGCATGGTTGACACAATAAATGCAAACGTCGGCGACCTGGATCGGGTAGGCCATGTCCGAGGAGACGAAGAACGGCGACGGGACGATGCGCGCCGACCGGACTCGGCCGGGCTGGGTCACGGTGAAGTACCGTTCCAGTCGACGCACGAACCGCCGGTCCTCCGACTGGTCCGTCTGGTCCACGACCAGGAGGCCGGTTTCCTTCTTCTCCTCCAGGAAGTAGTAAAACCGCTCAAGCAGGTAGACGTAGTCTTTCCGAAGATACTCCTCCGCCTCAAGGGTAGGCGGCTTTTCGACGGAGCAGGGTATTGCCGTCGCGAAGACGCGCGCCTCATGATCGCGCAGGGTCTCGAACATGCCCCTGACCATCTCCAGGCACGCCTGGCCGTAGGCCGTGAATTCGATTCGCGTGGGGGCTTCTTTCTGCGTGCCCTTGTTCAGAAAACCGACGGCGTACTTGCGCCGGGCGAGGGCGTCGAGGCGCCCGTCCTGACTCGCCCAGGCGAAGCGTTTCTTGTCCAGCAAACGGTGCCCCTTGATCTCCGTCTTGTAGCGGCGCAGGGACGCTCCGAAGCAAGCCTCTTCGAGTCGCTTGATGTCGCGAACGAAAGGCCAGAGCCGGCTGGCGTGCAGCGCGATACCGCCACGGACCTCGTAGGGAGCGTTCTTGTGGTCGTGGCCACTTTCGTCGAGGAAAAGGAGAATACTCATCCTGAAATTTCCTTGAGCGGCAGGCCGTGCCGTCTTCATGAGTACATCTGAAACCGCCCCACCGCCGGGAAGGCGTTCGGGTAGTGGACGATGACCGGCTCGGCGCGGCCCGGCGGCCAACTCAAGGCAAGGACATCGAAACGCGCCGCGTGGTTCAGCAAGCGGTGCTGTCGCAAGAAATAGAGCGCGAGGTCGGTCAGGCGGCGCTGCTTGCGCTCGTCGACCGAGGCGGCGGGAAAGGTGATGTCGTCTCTCTCCGTGGAGCGCACCTCGACGAAGACGACGCAGCGGCCGTCGAGGGCGACGAGGTCCAGTTCGCCGTGCGGACAGCGGTAGTTGCGGGCGACGACGCGGTAGCCGTGGCGCTTCAGATAGCGCCCGGCGGCGCGCTCGGAGCGGTTGCCGAACCAGCGCCGCCACCACGGCTTGTGCGGGGACGGATCGGCCATCGTCGGCCTCCCTGGCGCGCGAACCCGTCCGTGCCGCTAGTGGCTTTGCATGTGCGAAGCCGCAAGCGGCGCGGACGGCTCAACTCGGCGTCTGCGCCCCGGTCTGCTCCTGCTTGGCGCTGGCGGCCGCGGCGGCCGCGGCGGCGGCGGCGGCCTTGGCCTTCTTGCCCCGGGCGGCGGGAGTGCCGTCGGCCGTCCCCTTCTTGCGCTCGCGGAGGCGCGTCGCCTTGCCGACGCGGTCGCGCAGGTAGTACAGCTTGGCGCGGCGGACGCGGCCGGTGCGCTTGATCTCGACCTTGGCGATGCGCGGCGAGTGCAGCGGGAAGACGCGCTCCACGCCCTCGCCCTGGACGATGCGGCGCACCGTGAACATCGCCCGCGCCCCTTCGCCGCGCCGCGAGATCACCACGCCGCTGTAGATCTGAATGCGCTCCTTCTGGCCTTCGAGGATGCGCTGGTGGACGTCGACGGTGTCGCCGATCTCGAAGGCGTCGACGTGGCGCGTCACCTCGCGCTCGACGTCCTTACCCTCCTTGTCCTTCTCCTTGAGGGTGTACTTTTGGATGCCCTCGATGTGGATCTTCTCCACGAGGGCCAGGTACTTGTTCTTCATGGTCGGGTTCCTTTCGTGCCGCCTCGGCCGGCGCCGCGCCGCGGGCGTCGGACTGCTCGCGGCGCCAGCGGGCGATGGCGCCGTGGTCGCCGCTCAGCAGAATGTCGGGCACCGCCAGCCCGCGGAATTCGCGGGGGCGGGTGTATTGGGGATATTCCAGCCGCCCGGCCTCGCTGTGCGACTCCTCGGTGACGCTCTCCGGGTCGCCGAGCACGCCGGGCACGTAGCGGATTACCGTATCGATCACGACCATCGCCGGCACCTCGCCGCCGTTGCAGACGAAGTCGCCGGCGCTGAGTTCCCGCGGCCGCAGCCCCAGCCGCACGCGCTCGTCGAAGCCCTCGTAGCGGCCGCACAGCAGCAGCAGGCGCGGGAACGTCGCCAACTCCCGCACCAGACGTTGCGTCAGCCGCTCGCCCGCCGGCGTCAGCAGGATCAGCTCGCCCGGCTCGGGCGCCTGAGCCCGCACCGCCTCGACGCAAGCATACACCGGCTCGGGCATGAGGACCATGCCGGGTCCGCCGCCGAACGGCGTGTCGTCGACCTTCTTGTGCCGGCCCGGCGCCCAGTCGCGGATGTTCCAGAGGTCGATCCGCACCAACCCGCGCTGGATCGCCAGCTTGAGGAGGCTCTGCGTCAGATACCCCTGGAAGATCTCCGGGAACAGGGTCAGGACGTCGAATCTCATGCGCGTCGGATCGGCATGTCGGGCGGAATCACGACCTCGCCGGCAGGGGCCGGGGCGGCCTTGGGGGGAGCGGCCTTGGGCGTTTCGGCCTGAGGCGCTTCGGCGTGGGGCGCCTCGGCGGGCGCCGCCGGGGCGTTGGCCTGGGCCGTCAGATCCTCGAACTTCTTCATGTACTTCTTGATGAAGATCGCCACGTTCTCCGACGGCTGGGCGCCGACCGACAGCCAGTACTTGACGCGGTCCGGCACCAGCTTGACACGCTCCTCGGTGTTCTTCACCGTCGGGTCGTAGGAGCCCAACTCCTCGAGGACGCGGCCGTCGCGCGGCTGCCGCCCGTCGATGGCCACGATGCGGAAATACGAGCGGTGCTTCCGCCCCATCTTCTTCATGCGAATGCGAACGGCCACGAGTCTTCCACTTTTCTTTAGTCGTCGATCCCTGCCGCCGCTCGCGGCTTCGCACGTGCGAAGCCGCGAGCGGCCGGGTTCCTATCACTTCTTCTTCTTCTTTTTACGTTCCTTGGCTCTTTCCTTGGGGCTCTTGCGGTGTCCGGTGCCGATCTTCTGCTTCGGCAGCGCCGCGCCGGGCATGAAGGCGCCGGCCTTGCCCATGCCGGTCATCATCTTCAGCCGGTCGACGATGCTCATGTTCGCCATCTGCCGCATGATCGTGCGGACTTGGTCGAACTGCCCCAGGAACTGCTTCACCTCGTGCGGCTCGGTGCCGCTGCCGGCGGCGATGCGGCGGCGCCGGCCGATGTCGATCACGTCCGGGTCGCGCCGCTCCTGCTTCGTCATCGAGTCGATCATGCCGCGGATGCGCTTGACCGCCTCCTCGGGGTCCTCGCCCTCCGGGAGCATCTGCGCGAAGTTGCCGGGCATCATGCCCAGCATGTCCTTCATCGACCCCATCTTCGCCAGCATCTCGAACTGCTTGCGGAAGTCGTCGAGGCTGAAGTTCCCCTTTTCGAGCTTCTCCTGCTGCTTCTTCAGCTCCTCCTGGCCGATGTCCTGCTGGGCGCGCATCACCTTCTCGACGATGCCGAGGATGTCGCCCTGGCCGAGGATGCGCTGGGCCATGCTCTCGGGCCGGAACTCCTCCAACCGGTCGAGCTTCTCGCCGACGCCGATGAACTTGACGGGACCCTTGGTGATTTCCTTGATGGTCAGGGCGGCGCCGCCGCGGGCGTCGCCGTCCATCTTGGTGAGGATGACGCCGTCGAGCTCCAGGGCGTCGTTAAACGCCTTGGCGCTGTTGACGGCGTCCTGGCCGGTCATGGCGTCGCAGACGAGGTAGACCTGGCGCGGCTTGACGAGCCGGTCGATCTGCTTCAACTCGTCCATCGGCATTTCGTCGATGTGGAGCCGGCCGGCGGTGTCGAGGAGGACCGTGTCGATCAGCGTCATCTTGGCGTGGTCGACGGCGCGGCGACAGACGTCGACGGGGCTGTTCGGCGGCTCCTCGCTGTAGACCGGGACGGCGATCTGCTCGCCGAGCACCTTCAACTGCTCGATGGCGGCGGGGCGCTGCATGTCGGCGGCGACGAGGAGCGGTTTACGGCCCTTCTCGCGCAGCGTCAGCGCGAGCTTGGCGGCGGTCGTCGTCTTGCCGGAACCTTGCAGGCCGCACAGCATGATGACCGTCACGCCGTCCTTGACGAAGTGGAAGCCGTGATCGACCGGCCCCATGAGGGCGACCAACTCGTCGTAGACGATGCGGATGATCTGCTCGGACGGGTCGATGGTGCGCAGGACTTCCTGGCCGACGGAGCGCGCGGTGACGCGGTCGATGAACTCGTTGGCGACGGTGAAGTTGACGTCGGCGTCGAGGAGGGCCTTGCGGACCTCCTGCAAGCCGTCGCGGACGTTGGCCTCGGTGAGGCGTCCGCGCCCGCGCAACTTCTTGAGGGCGTCGCCGAGCCCGCGCTGAATGCCTTCAAACATAGCGAAATCCCACGGCCGTCGGCGGGCTCGGGGCGCAGCCTCCCACGGCGTCCCCTCGGGCGCGACGGTAAACCTTAGATTATAGGGACGCACCGCCCCGACAGCAACGGGACAAGAAAAGCGACGATTCTCGAAGGTGTGTGCGCGGATTGTGGTGGTAGTCTTTCAGCCCCGTTCAGAGATCGTCCCGCTTTTATCCTGCTGTCTCCGCGGGGGTTACACCGGTCGCTGCCTTCTTCGTTTCCGTCAGGAGCGCTATCAGGTTGTGAGCCACCACAATCAGACCCCCCTGGATCCGAGCCCGCCGCAAACCCCGGCCGCCGAAGCGGCGCAACTGCCGACAACGGCGCGTACACCGTCACGCCCGCCCCCCGGGCCGCCGCCAGGTCCGCCCCGCCCGCGTAAGCCCCGTCGGCCAGCAGCACCGCCGGCGCATGACCCAACGTCTGCCGGACCCGTTCCCGCACGGCGCCCGGCACGCCGGCGTCGTTCTGTCGCGCGAAAGCATGACGGCAGGCAACCCCGAAGTAGCCAGCGCGGGGGCTCGGACGCGCGGGCGTCCTTGTACCACGGGGAAGGCTGAGGTCGTCCCGAGCGCGCCTCGTCCAGGGCGGCCCGGAGCCGCAAGTCGGGCGGGTAAGGGAGATCGCCGGTGCCGTGGTAGCAAGCGCGCAAGGGTCGCAGGTCGAGTCGGGCGACGGCCTGCGCGATGTGCCGC
>JBBROG010000073.1:0-33145 GCA_038229635.1 Gemmatales bacterium | reverse complement strand
GGCCTCGATCTGGTAACCCCGCGAAACGTTCTTGTGGCTCCGCCCCTAACACCCATCCCCTCTCCCCAAAGGGGAGAGGGGAGGAAACGGTTACAGCAATAGCCCGGCGACGGCGGCGTTGAGCAGCGTCACCAGAAAGCCGACCAGCAAAGCCCGCCAACCGAGCCGCGCCAGGTCGCCGCGCCGCGCCGGCGCCATCGCCCCGATGCCGCCGATCTGGATGCCGATTGAGCCAAAGTTGGCGAAGCCGGTCAGCGCGTAGGTCGCCAGGACGCGCGAGCGCTCGCTCAGGACGCCGAGGTACTTCTCGTTCAGCAGCCCGTAGGCGACGAACTCGTTGGCGACCAGCTTCGTGCCGAGCAGGTCGGCGACGCGCGGCACGTCGTCGCCCTCGACGCCCATCAGCACGGCGACCGGGGCGAAGGCACGCGAGAAGACGACTTGCAGCGACAGCGCCGGGTCGATCATCGCCAACAGCGAGTTGAATAAAGCGATGAACGCCAGGAAGGCGATGAGCATGGCGGCGATGTTGAGCGCCAGCCGCATCCCCTCCGAGGCGCCGGACGCGGCGGCGTCGATGACGTTGGCGTGGCCGTCCTCGACCGCGGCCTTGACGTGGCCGCGCGTCTCCGGCTCCTCCAATTCGGGGAGCAGGAGTTTCGACATGTAGAGACTCGCCGGCGCCGCCATGACGCTCGTCGCCAGCAGGCCGACGGCGTCGGCGCCCATCTTGAGATAGACCGCCATCAGCCCCCCGGAAATGTGCGCCATGCCGCCGACCATCATCGTCAGCATCTCCGAGCGCGTCATCCGCGCGATGTACGGCCGGATGATGAGCGGCGCTTCCGTCTGTCCCATGAACACGTTCGCCGACACGGACAGGGTCTCCGCGCCGCTGGTGCGCATCAGGAACATCATCACCCTGGCCAGGACACGGACGACGAGCTGCAGCACGCCGAAGTAGTACAAAACGGAGAAAAACGAGGCGATGAAAATGATCGTCGGCAGCGCCGACAGGGCGAACGGGACGTAGCCGTTGGGGAAGACCTTGCCCATCGTCTCGGCGTCGGCGAACTGGCCGAAGACGAACTTCGAGCCGTCCTGCGTGAACCGCATCAGCCCGGTGAAAACGGCGGCGATACGCTCGAACAACCACCGTCCGGGCTGAACGCCGCCGACGTCGAGGCGGATGAACAGGGCGAGGAGGACTTGCAAGGCGATGCCCCAGCCGAGGGTGCGGAGGCTGACGGCTCGAAGGTTCGCCGACAGCATCGCCGGGACGGCGAGGAAGCAGACGATGCCGAGCGCCGCCTGCCCGCGCGGGCCGATCGTGCCTTGCAGGAGAGTGGCCGACGTCGCGCAGCCCACAACCACCAGGGCGAGGCCGAGGCGCCAACTCAACGGCGTCGGCGGCGGCGGGTCGGTCTTCATCGGCGTCCCTTCGGGTCAGCGGACCGTTTCGAGAATCAGTGGCGCCGGCGCCGGCGGTTCGTCGGCGATCACGATGGCGCCGCGCAGCAGTTCGAGTGCCGCCCCGAGCTTCGAGGCGTCGCGGTAGAGCAACTCCAGCACGGGGGCGCCCGCGACGACCTTGCTCCCCGGCGCGGCGTGGACCAGGGCACCGACCGCGTGATCGACGGCGTCCTCGGCGCGACTTCGGCCGGCCCCGAGGACCGTCGTCGCCCGGCCGACGCGCTCGGCGTCGAGATCGGCGACATAACCGCTCCGGTCGGCCGCGATCAGGTGGACGTGCGGCGCGCGCGGCAGCCGCCGCGGGTCGTCCACCGCGCGCGGGTCGCCGCCCTGCTGAACGACCATCTCGCGGAATTTGTCGAGGCCGCGCCCCGAACCGAGGGCGTCGTACACCTTGCGCCCCGCCTCGACGGCGTCGTCGGCCAGCCCGGCTAACACGAGCATCCGCGCCGCCAGGGCGACCGACAGCTCTTCCAGGTCCTTCGGCCCTTTCCCCTTCAACGTCTCGACACACTCCGCGACCTCGACGGCGTTGCCGACCGCCCGGCCGAGGGGGGCGTCCATCGCCGTCAGCAGCGCCTGGGTGCGGACACCGTTGGCGTTGCCCGTGGCGACGAGCGACTGTGCTAACTCCCGCGCCTGGTCGCGCGTCTTCATGAAGGCGCCGCGGCCGCACTTCACGTCGAGGACGAGGGCTTCGGTCCCTTCCGCGATCTTCTTACTCATGATCGAGGCGGTGATGAGCGGCACGCTCTCGACGGTAGCAGTGACGTCGCGGAGGGCGTAAAGCTTCTTATCGGCGGGGGCGACCTCGGCGGTCTGGCCGACGATGGCGCAGCCGACCTTCTTGAGCGCGGCGCGGAACTCGCCGAGCGACAGGCCGACGCGGAAGCCGGGGATCGCTTCGAGCTTGTCGAGGGTGCCGCCGGTGTGGCCGAGGCCGCGTCCGGACATCATCGGCACGACGCCGCCGCAGGCCGCGACGAGCGGGGCAAGGACCAGCGACGTCTTGTCGCCGACGCCGCCGGTGCTGTGCTTGTCGACCTTCGGGCCGGGGACGTCGGACAGGTCGAGCCGCTCGCCGGAGCGGACCATCGCGCCGGTCAGCCAGGCCGTCTCCTCGGCGGACAGGCCGCGCAGGACGACGGCCATGAGCAGCGCCGCCGTCTGGTAGTCGGGCCAGGCGCCGGACGTGGCGCCGGCGACGAACGCCTCGATCTCGGATCGGTCGAGGGGGAGACCGTCGCGCTTCTTGCGGATGACGTCGACGGCACGCATGAAGGAGGCTCCGGTTGGCGGCGGCGCTGTTCGGAGCAGTGTAACAGGGGCGGGAGCCGCGTCAAGGAGGTATGAGCTTGAACGAGCCGGCGGAAAAGGGTTATTATGTCGCTGTCCGCTTCGCCTGTGGCCGTCCTCGACCACGAACGGGAGGAACCATGCCATCCCTCTTCCCCGGAATGAATCCCTATCTGGAGCAGAACGACTCCTGGGAGGACTTCCACCAGCGTTTCATCGCTCACGCCGCGGACGCACTCAACGATCCGGTCGGACCGAACTACCTCGTCAAGGTCGAGGTGCGGCGCATCCTTCATGAACTCTCCGCCGACGAGCGCCATTACGTCGGCCGCGCCGACGTCGGCGTCATCGGGACTCCGCCTGGCGATTCGGCCTCGCCGGGCGCGAGCACGGTCGCGGCGCCGGCTCGCCTCGCCTTGCCCGCCGTGGAGGTCGAACGCCTCTCTTCCGTTGAGATCCTCGACCGCCGCAGTCGTCGCGTCGTCACCGTCCTCGAACTCCTCAGCCCGAGCAACAAGACGCCGGGACCGGACCGCGACGACTATCTCCGCAAGCGCCTTCGTATCCTCGACGGCCGGACGCACCTCGTCGAGATCGACTTGCGCCGCGGCGGTGAACGGCCTCATTATCCGACGACGCCTCCCTGCGCCTACTACGTCCTCGTCAGTCGCTGGCAGCAGCGGCCGATGGTCGATTTCTGGCCCATCGGCTTGCGCGACCGCCTGCCGGTCATCCCCATCCCGCTGACGCCGCCCGACCCCGACGTGACGCTCGACCTGCAAGACCTTCTGCACCGCGTTTACGACGCCGCCGGCTACGCGAAGTACGTCTACGCCGAGACGCCGGAGCCGCCGCTGTCTGCCGAAGACCGGGCGTGGGCCGAATCGTTGCTGCCGGCGCCGGCCCAGCGCGAGCCGTGACCGCGCCACGATTTCCTTTGCACCCGGAGGCTTTCCGAGATAGTGTGGCTCTCATCCTCCGGGGAGAGAGTCGCCGATGGAGACGTCCGCCAGCCTGCTGGAGCGCCTGACCACGCGGCCGGACGAGGCGTCCTGGCGCCGCCTCGACGCCCTCTATCGCCCCCTGATCCGCCGCTGGTTGTCCGGCGAGCCGAGCCTGCGCGACGACGTCGACGACCTGACGCAGGACGTCATGACCGTCCTCGTCCGCGAACTGCCGGCCTTTCGCCGTCAGCGCACCGGCTCCTTTCGCCGCTGGCTGCGGGCCATCACCGTTCACCGCCTCCAGGGCCACCTCCGCGCGACTCGCCGCCGCGCCGCCGTGAGCGCGCCCCTCGACGCCTGCCCCCTCGTCGATCAACTCGCCGACGAGGAGAGTACCCTGAGCCGCCGCTGGGACGAGGAGCACAACGCTCACGTCGTCCGCCGCCTGCTGGAACTGATCGAGGGCGAGTTTGCCGCGACGACCGTGACGGCCTTCCGCCGCGTCGTCCTCGACGGAGCGAAACCGGCCGAGGTCGCCGGCGAATTGTCGATCAGCGTCAACGCCGTGACCGTCGCCAAGTCCAAGGTCCTCAGCCGCTTGCGCCAGGAGGCCGAAGGATTTCTCGACTGATTCGCTTTTTCGCCGAAAGGTTTGCTTTTCCGGCGCACTTCCTGGATAGTGTCGCTGAATGGTCTCTCGTACCCGGCTTCCGCCCCGAGGGTCTCGCCATGTCGCTCGTCCCCGCCACGCACCCGACCGCCGCGGACCTGATCGCCTTCGGCCAGGGCAAGCTTCCCGCCGACGCCGTCGACGCCGTCGCCCGCCACGTCGAGACCTGTGACGCCTGCCGCCAGGCCGTCGACGCCGTCCCCGCCGACTCCTTCGCCGGACTCGTCAAGGGCGCCCACGCCAAGGGCGCCACCGCCCTGCCCGCCGCCGCGTCCAAGTTCGGCGCCTCAGACAGCCTGATGGGCCGAGCCACGACGCCGGCGCCGCCGCACGGCCTGCCGCCGGAGTTGGCGGACCACCCGCGCTTCCGCGTGGTGAGGGAGCTGGGGCGCGGCGGCATGGGCGTCGTCTACCAGGCCGAACACAAGATGATGGAACGGCAGGTCGCCATCAAGGTCATCAGCAAGAGCGTCCTCGACCACCCCGAGGCGCTCGCCCGCTTCGAGGGCGAGGTCCGGGCGGCGGCGAAGCTCAAGCACCCGAACATCGTGGCGGCCTACGACGCCGAGCGCGCCGGCGACCTGCACATGCTCGTCATGGAGTACGTCGATGGCGTCGACCTCGCCAAGGTGCTGAAGAGGAAGGGGCCTTTGCCGATCCTCAACGCCTGCCACTATGTGCGCCAGGCGGCGCTGGGGCTGAAGCACGCGCACGAGGAGGGGATGGTGCATCGGGACGTCAAGCCGCAGAACCTCATGCTGACGCCGAAGGGCCAGGTGAAGGTGCTGGACTTCGGGCTAGCGCGGCTGGCGAGCGAGCGGAAGGGCGCCGGCCTGACGCAGGACGGCGCCTTCATGGGGACGCCGGAGTACGTCTCGCCGGAGCAGGCGACCGACGCGCGCACGGCCGACATCCGTGCGGATATCTATAGTCTGGGATGCACGCTGTATGCCTTGCTGGCGGGCCGGCCGCCGTTCGCGGGGGAGGCGACGCCGATGAAGCAGGTGCTGGCGCACATCGAGAAGGAGGCGGCGCCGCTGAGCGAAGTGCGACCGGAGGTGCCGGCGGAGTTGTCCGCCGTGGTGGCGCGGATGCTGGCGAAAGACCCGGCGAGGCGCTACCAGACGCCGGGCGACGTCGCCCAGGCGCTGACGCCCTTCTGCAAGGCGGCGCCCAAGGAGGCGGCGCCGGCTGCGCCGCCCGGACGGGACACGCGGCTCGGCGGTGATACGGGGTCGGAGAAGGCGTTGCCGTTCAAGAAAAGGGTGGACCACGCCAGGCCCAAGACGGCGGATAAGCGTCGGCCGTCGTCGGGGAACGGGAACCGTTGGGCAGTCCTCGTAGCGGCGGGGTTGGCGCTGCCGCTGCTGCTCGCGGGGATCATCCTCGTCATCAAGTGGACGAAAAAGGACGGCAGTAGCACAGAAGTGACTCTCAAATTCGGCGGCGACAACGCCAATCCAGGGGCGAAGGCCGGAGAGGGCGGCGTCAAACCGGCAGCGGGAGAGGGGGACGGCTTTGTGTCGCTGTTCGACGGCAAGGAGAGGAAGGAATGGCAGGCATCCAAGTTCAACGTGGAGGGGCTATGTACCGTCGAGGACGGGGTGCTGGTCCTCTCCGCGAAGGAGGGCAAGGTGGCTCGGTTTGAAACGCGGCGGGCGTATTCTGATTTTCACCTCCGTGTCGAGGCGATGAACATTCCTGGCAAGAACAAAACGCTTGACTTGAGGACGGCCGTTGAAGTTAAGGAGTGCTACGCCGTTTCGTTTGGAGGGGAGACCTATGATGCGCCTTTAGAACATCTGGCAATCGGCTCCTTTGTGAGGGAGACGGGCGAAATCCGCCGGGCTGACTGGCTACAGCCTCGCAACCGCGTCTCGGTGAAGGATTACGCCTGGTTCCGGCTGGAAGTTGTCGCCAGAGCCAACAAGATTGTCGTCAAGGTCGAAGGCGAAAACGTGCTGGAGTATGAGGACGTCGGAGTGCCGTGGAAGTCCGGTAAGATCCGCCTCGCCGCAGGTGGGTCGACGCCGCTGCGGATTCGGAAGATCGAGATCAAGGAATTGCCGCCGACGAAGCCCACGGACCGCAAATGACCAGCAGAAGCACCCGCGCCTCCCGCATCCTCACGGCAGGTTGCAGGTTGGGGCCGGCGCCGGAGTCGATTCGTGTAAGATGGCCGTAGGCCCGCCCCCGATTGACCGAGACTTGCCATGAGCGTCCTCATCTACCTTCGCCCCGAAACCGAGCGTCGCCTTGCCGCCCGCGCGGCCCCCGCGGGACTCTCCCTGGAACAGTACCTCCAGCAGATCGTGGAGCGCGAAGGGGCGAACGGCTCGGAGCGACCGCCGACGTTCGAGGAAATGACGAGTCCCCTGGCCGAGGCGGTCGAGGCCGCCGGGGTGTCCGAGGACGAGTTGGGCGAATTCCTCCACGGGGTCGTGAAGGAGGTCCGCGCCGAGAAGAGACCTGTTAGCCCGCGTAGCGGGCGGCGGATCGTAGCCCCGGGTGGAGCGTACTCGCGAAACCCGGGGAGCGTGGCGCAACCCGGGGACAACGGCCAGCGACGTGTTCCTGGATTGAACCCGCGTAGCGGGTGCGGGAAATCGGACCCGTCGCCGGTCGGAATCCCCGGGTTGCGCGAGTACGCTCCACCCGGGGCTACGATCCGTCACCCGCTACGCGGGTTCCAAACACCGACTCGTCCTGGGCGTCGGGGCAGACATGTTTCATGGTTGGTCCCGGCACGAGGACGAGCTTACCCTTGGTCATGGAACGGCTTCCCGTCCGTGGGCGAATAGACGTCCTCCGCCGGGTCGTTGAGGAAGTCGCACGCGGGGTTCGCGGCGGCGGCGCGGAGCCATTCCGCCTCCCCGATGTCGTCCGTCGCGGGGATCAGGACGAGGACGCGCACCCGGCCGGGTTCCGCCCCCGGCAGACAGGCGTCGAGGCGGAGCCGGTGCTGCTCATCGATGTCGCCTTCCAGCTCGACCGTCTTGAAGCCGACCGACATTTCGCCTCTCCCGCCCGAAGGACTCGGCACACGGAATGGATGATAGCCCGGCCGCGGTTGCCTCGCAAGACCTGGGCCGGCCGGCGTCTTCTCGTCTTCTTTTTCGCCGAAAGGTTCTTCGGTCCGGCGCACTGTCTGTTATAGTGTCGCTGACTCGCCCGTCGTCTCCGGCCTCCGCCCCGAGGGTCTCGCCATGCCGCTCGTCCCCGCCACGCACCCGACCGCCGCGGACCTGATCGCCTTCGGCCAGGGCAAGCTCCCCGCCGACGCCGTCGACGCCGTCGCCCGCCACGTCGAGGGCTGTGACGCCTGCCGCCAGGCCGTCGACGCCGCTCCCGCCGACTCCTTCGCCGGCCTCGTCAAGGGCGCTCACGCCAAGGGCGCCACCGCCCTCCCCGCCGCCGCGTCGAAGCTCGGCGCCTCGGACAGCCTGATGGGCCGCGCCACGACCCCGGCGCCGCCGCACGGGCTGCCGCCGGAGTTGGCGGACCACCCGCGCTTCCGCGTCGTGCGCGAGTTGGGCCGGGGCGGCATGGGCGTCGTCTACCAGGCCGAGCACACCATGATGCAGCGACCCGTCGCCATCAAAGTCATCAGCAAGAGTGTGCTGGACCACCCCGAGGCGCTCGCCCGCTTCGAGGGCGAGGTCCGGGCGGCGGCGAAGCTGAAGCACCCGAACATCGTCGCCGCCTACGACGCGGAGCGGGCAGGCGATCTGCACATGCTCGTCATGGAGTACGTCGAGGGCGTCGATCTCGCCAAGGTCCTCAAGCGCAAGGGGCCTTTGCCGATCCTGAATGCCTGCCACTACGTCCGCCAGGCGGCGCTGGGGCTGAAGCACGCGCACGAGGAAGGGATGGTTCACCGCGACGTCAAGCCGCAGAACCTCATGCTGACGCCGAAGGGGCAGGTGAAGGTCCTCGACTTCGGGCTGGCGCGGCTGGCGAGCGAGCGGAAGGGGGCGGGGCTGACGCAGGACGGCGCCTTCATGGGGACGCCGGAGTACGTCTCGCCGGAGCAGGCGACCGACGCGCGCACGGCGGACATCCGGGCGGATATTTATAGTCTCGGATGTACGCTGTACGCCTTGCTGGCGGGCCGGCCGCCGTTCGCGGGGGAGGCGACGCCGATGAAGCAAGTCCTGGCGCACATCGAGAAGGAGGCGGCGCCGCTAAGCAAGGTGCGTCCGGAGGTGCCGGCGGAGTTGTCGGGGGTGGTGGCGAGGATGCTGGCGAAGGACCCGGCGAAGCGCTTCCAGACGCCTGGCGAAGTAGCCCAGGCGCTGACGCCGTTCTGTAGCAAGGCGGCGCCCAGGGAGGCGGCGCCGAAGCGCGAGACAAGGCTCGGCGGTGATACGGGGCTGGCGAAAGCGTCGCCGTTCCAGGAGATGGTGCAAGAGGCCCGCCCCAAGACAGCGGAGAAGCGGCGGCCGGCGCCGGGGAACGCCAGGCGACGGCTGGCCCTCGTGGCGGCGGGACTGGCGCTGCCGCTGCTGCTCGCGGGGATCATCCTCGTCATCAAGTGGACGAAGGGGGACGGCAGCAGCACGGAAGTGATTCTCAAATTCGGCGAGGACGGCGCCAATCAACAGGCGAAGCCGGCGGTGCCCGCGGCGAGGGCGGACGGCAAGGTCGTCGCCTACCCCCACGGCTTCGGCCAGTGGAAGCTCGAAGGGGACGAGCTCGTCCAGGCGAACGCGGACGCCGACTTGTCCGGCCTGTGTTTCGGCGACCCGGCGTGGCAGGACTTCGACCTGACGTTCGATTTCCGGCGCGTCCAGGGCGACGGCGTGTTCGCCTTGGCGTTCCGCCGGGAAAACGTCATGAACCACTACTGGGTCCGCCTCGACTGGGCAGCGCAAAAAACGACGATCGGTTACAAAGTCGATCTCAAAGACGAAGACCCCCTCGAAAAGCGGGGCTGGGCGGCGGACGACGAGTGGCACACAATCGCCGTGAAACTGCGCGGGCTGAAGTTGGAGTGCGCGCTCGACAACGAGGTGATCCATTCCTCGGACCAGATGATCTTCCGGCGAGGCACCCTCGGGATCGCGGCGTGGCCGAACATGTCGATGCGCTTCAAGAACCTCAAAATCACCGACAAGGAGGGCCGCGTCCTCCTCGCCGGGGTCGGCGACCTCGACCTCGCCGACCCGGCGGCCGTCCGCATCGAAGACGAAGCGAGGGCGGGAACGGTCTGGAAGGGGAAACTCGCCCAGGACGACCTGGAAATCGACCTGACGGCCCGCGAGGGGATGAACTTCACGGGCGATTTCTGGCTCGAAAACCGGACACGCGGCATGCGGATCGAGGGGCGCATCGACGGGATCGGAAACATCTGTTACCTGCCGACCTCGTTCCTCGGCTCGGGCGCGCACCTGATACCGGATAACCATCTCGGCAAGTGGCAATTTGCCGCCTTGAGGGGGAAGGAGTTGCGCGGCGTCCTCGTGGGCGCGGCCAACGGCCTCTTCACGGCCCGGCGGAAGGAGTGACCGGCGCCCCTCCTCCCGCCGCTACTTCAACCCCGAAAGAAACTCCAGCAAGTCCGCCGCCTGTTCCGCGGTCAGGTCGCGCAGCAGCAGCTCCGGCATGATCGATTTCGACTGCGGCGACAGGCGCTCGACCTTCGCCGCCGGCACGCGCACCTCCTTGTCGCCCAGGATTTTCAGCACGACCTCCTTGTCGTTGCGCGTCACGAGCAGTCCCGTGTGAAACTTGCCGTCGGTCGTCTCCAGCAGGTAGGCGACGTAAGCGGGCTCGATCGTCTTCGATGGCTCCAGCAGGCTTTCGAGGATCTGCGGCCGCGTCAGCTTCTTGCCGACCTGTGACAGGTCTGGCCCGAGCGTCTGGCCAGTGCCGCCTGCGCGGTGGCACTGGACGCACTGGAGCGTCGCCGATTTGAAGAACAGGTCGCGGCCGCGGGCGGCGTCGCCCTTCAACGACAGGATTTGCTCCGGCCGGATGACGGCGCCGAGGCGCTTGACGCGCTGCTCCTCGG
Organism: Gemmatales bacterium; assembly: GCA_038229635.1. Classification (GTDB taxonomy): domain Bacteria; phylum Planctomycetota; class Planctomycetia; order Gemmatales; family Gemmataceae; genus DATFNV01. Next base: position 22,749 of record JBBROG010000073.1, on the reverse strand, counting down.
GCAGGAAGCGCTCGAACAGGTCGCGCACCTGCGCGTCGGTTCGCGCCGCCGCCGCCGTCAGCACCTGCCCGCGCACGGGAGAAGGCAGGCGATTCTCGCCCAGTGCCTCCGCCAGCATCAGGGCGCCGCTCGTCGAGGACAGGAGCCGGTCGATGGTCGCGGCGCGGTCCTTCGCCGACGCGCCGTTCAACTGCCCCAGGAGTTGGCGGTCGTCCTTGCGCACGGGGAGTTGGCGAATCCAGTCGCGGACGAGGCGTAGGCCGCTCTCATCGACGACTTCCGAGCCGATGTGCGGCATACGGCCGCGCCCGAGTTTGGCGAGGCGGTAATAGAGGACCGAGCGGTACGGGTCGCCCGGCGACAGAATGTGGGCGTTGGCGATCTCGAAATTCCCCTGCGTCGGCCGCACTTCGAGCGTCTTCGTCTGCTCCAGCGTCGGGCCGTAGCGCAGCTCCAGGTCGACCGTGCCGCCGCCGCCGAAGCGGTGGCAGTGGGCGCAGTTAGCGTGCAGGTACGACCGCGCCCGCTCGTTCAGGTCCGCCGTCGCGTCGCGCGGGTCGGTCAGGCGGTGCGGCGATACGAAGGAGTTGCCCTTCCTGTCCGGGTGCGCGAGCCGCTCGACCAGGCCGGCCGATTGGAGAGTTTGGAGCTGGTTGATGACGGAGGCACCGGCGCGGACGTCGCGGTCGAGCTGCATGTGCGTGAAGGCGAGCGTGTGGCCGGCCCAGGGGTTGTGGCAGGTCATGCACTCGGTGCGGCTGTGGAAGCGCCACGTCTGCTTCCGCTTGCCGCCGGGTGCCTCGGCGTCGGTCACGATCACGGTGCGCTCCGAGCCGGCGGCGGGGACGAGGGCGGCGTCGGTCTGCTCCTCGTTCCAGGCGTAGGTGTAGCCGCGCCAGGTGACGCCGTCGAAGTGCAGTAGCTGCGTCTCCAGGCGGCGCCGGCTCGCGGGGTTGCCGCGCTCCGTTTCGAGCGAGATCGTCTTCGCCAGGACGCCGTCCTTCGGGAAGAAGACCTCGGCGCTGAAGAAGCCGCCGGGGATCGACACCGGGCCGTCATAGATTTTCACGGAAGAGATGCCCGGCAGGCCGACGAGGCGTTCCGCCGTCGCGTGGTCGGACCACTGCGCGGCGTTGACGGCGAACGGCACCACGCCCGGCGCCGGCAGCGACTCCTTCATCGAGGCGAACAGTCCGGTTTCGCTCAGCTTGCGCGGGAAGTCGGGCTGTTTCTCCTTCGCGGCGGGGTTCGGCGCGAGGCGGTGGATCGTCCCCGGGTCGTCGTAGTTGAGGAAGTACAATTCGCCGCTTTTCGTCTCGCCGAAGGCGACGACGCGCTGCGTCCCCTGAGCGATCTCCTTGTGCCAGACGACCTTGTCGCCGTCGAACTTCGTCGCCCACAGCTTGCGCGTCACCCAGTCGCCGCAGATGTACGCCCCCGCGAGGTCCTTCAACTTCGTGCCGCGGTAGACGTAGCCGCCCGTGATGGAGGCGGCCTCGGTGTGCGGGAAGTCGAGGTTCGGCGGCAGGATCGGCGTCGGGCCGCGCTTGCCCTCGGGCTTCACCGGCTGCCGCCCCTCCATGACCGACCAGCCGTAGTTGCCGCCCTTCTTGACGCGGTAAACCATCTCCCATAGCTCCCAACCGACGTCGCCGACCCACAGGTCGCCCGTCGCCCGGTCGAAGCTCATGCGCCACGGGTTGCGGAAGCCGTAGGCCCAGATCTCCGGCCGCACGCCCTTCATGCCGACGAACGGGTTGTCCGACGGCACGGCGTAAGCGAGGCCCTTGTCCGCGCGGTCGACGTCGATCCGCAGGACCGACGACAGCAGGTCGCTGCAATCCTGTCCGGTGTCGAGGGCGTCGGGCGGGTTGGGATTGGCGGCGTCGCCGGTCGAGACGTAGAGCTTGCCGTCGTGCCCGAAGTGCAGGTCGCCGCCGTTGTGCCCGCCGGCCATGAAGGTGAGCAGCACCTTCTCGCTCTTCGGGTCGACGCGCGGCGGGTTCGTGTCGGTGACGGTGAAGCGCGACACGCGCGAGCCGTCGAGGAGCTGTTCGCCGTCCTTGACGCTGTCGAGGACGTAGCAGATGTAACAATAGCGATTCTCGGCGAACTTCGGGTGGAAGGCGAGGCCGTAGAGGGCGCCGACGCCCTTGACCTTCGTCCTGTCCCAGGAGGAGAGTTCCTTGGGGAGGTCGAAAAAGAGGTCGGCCCTGGCGACGTCGTCCTCGTCGGGGAAGGAGAAGATCTTGCCGTACTGCTCGCCGACGAAGAGGCGGTCGGTGCCGGGGATGCGGGCCATCAGGAGCGGGTTTTTGAAGGTGAGCTTCGGGAAGGCCCGCTCGACGGCGAAGGGGTGCGGCGGCTCCGGCGTGCCGGTGACGCGCGAGGTCGTCCAGGGGACGCGCTTCGCCGGGGCGACGTCTTTGTCGTGACGCGCCCGCGCGGCGTCGGGACGGCGCGCGACCAGAAGCAAACCGAGCGCGAGCCCGACGGCCAGGAGGATGGCGTGTTTCATGGCGCGTGAGAGTCAAGGCGCCCCCGCGGCGCTGCGGCGGCTGGAGTGCGGCGACAGGGGCTGATTGTAGGGCCTACGAGGGGGCGTCGCAACGGCGGCGCTTGCGAAGCCGCAAGCGGCCCAGGGAGAGGCTTCTTTATGAAAAATGGCGGCAGTCCGTTGACGCTCGTCTTGGCAGTCATAAACTTCCCGTGTTATTGAGAATGAATCTCAATATCATTTGAGACTGTAACTCAACTCTGTCGAGAGGGAGCCATGAACCGGACGCGGAAAAATAGTCGACGCGCGTTCACCCTGATTGAGCTTCTGGTCGTCATCGCGATTATCGCCGTGCTCATCGGCCTGCTCGTCCCGGCGGTTCAGAAGGTCCGCGAGGCCGCCGCACGCATGAGTTGTCAGAACAACCTGCACCAGATGGGCATCGCCCTGCACCACCACCACGACGCCCGCGGCTCGTTCCCGTCCGGCTACTTGTGTATCGTGACGAGCGACCCGACGGCGACCGCTCCGGGCTGGGGCTGGGCGGCGCAGCTGCTCCCCTACGTCGAGCAGGACAACCTGCACCGGCAGATCGACTTCACGTTGCCCGTCGAGCACCCCAACCACACCGCCGTCCGCACGCAGACGGTGAAGCTGTTCGTCTGCCCGTCGGACCGCGAGGCAGGCGTCTTCACCGTCCTCGGCGAGAGCGGCCAGTCGCTCGCGCAGGCGGCGACGTCGAGCTACGCGGGCTGCTTCGGCGCCGGCGGCGAGATCGGCGAGGAGCCGGGCGCGGGCAGCGGCCTGTTCTTCCGCAACAGCCGGGTGCGGATCGCCGACGTGACCGACGGCACAAGCAACACGATCGCCGTCGGCGAGCGCGGTGCCTTCTTCACGCGGGCGGCGTGGGCCGGGGCCGTCAGCGGCGGCACCACGCGCGTCACGCCGGGGGCGCCGACCCAGAGCACCGCCGTCGAGGAGGCGCCGACGCAGACGCTGGCCCACACCGGCTCGCACACCCTCAACGACCCCTACGCCGACCCGGACGACTTCTTCTCGCCGCACGCCGGCGTCGCGATGTTCCTCTTCGCCGACGGCTCGGTGCGGCCGGTGCGCCACGGCGTCAGTCTCAACGTCCTCCAGGCGCTGTCGACGCGGGCCGGCGGTGAGGTAGTCGGCCAGGGCGACTTCTGACCGTTCGCTTCGCCGAGAAGGCCCAAAAAAGGAGACGATTCATGCGCTACGCGACGTTCATCGCTGTCGTACTTGTGATTGCGACGGGTTGCGGCTCGAAGCCCGCGCCGCGCCCCTACGAGGGGAGCGACGGCTTGCGCTTCTTGCCGCCGGACGGCTGGAGCGAGCGCGCCCGCGCCGAGGACGTGCCCGGCGCCGCGGCGGGAGAGCGGCTGCTGGTCCAGTACAAGCGGCTGACGGCGGGGCGCCCGGCGTGGCTGCGCGTCGGCGCCGCCGAAGCCTCCCCGGCCAACCTCGCCGCCGCCGCTTCGGCGCGGGCGCCGCGCGGCTGGCGGGCGGAGGGGAAGGCGGAAGCGCTGCAAGTCGGCGGCCTCCCCGCGGCGCGGCAGACGTTCGTCGGCCGCTGGAAGAATCAGGACTACCTGTGCGAGGTCGTGGCGGTGCGGCGCGGCGGGAGCGTTGCCTACGTCACGGCCGCCTTCCCGGCGGCCGACGGCGAGGCGCGGGCGCAGGTGCGCGGCGCGGTCGCGGCGGCGTCGTGGGGCGGCGGAGCGTTGGCGCGGCGCTGACGTCGCGCGGCCTACGGCTCTTCGACGATTTCCCCGCCGGCACGAGTTGCGAGAGCCGGCAGGATCGGGCCGGCGGAATAACGCAGGAAGCGCGCGGAGCCGTCCACGAAAAGGAAGTGCGCGCCGCCGACGTGCCGGCTCCAGAAGTGGAAGGTGTCACAGACGTCCCACGGACGGCCTGGGCCGAAGGCATAGGGGCCGAAGGGACACGTCGGGTAGCGGAACGTCGTCCGGTAGTCCGCGACGCCGAGAAGCATGTCGGCGTCGCCTGAGGCGGACTGGCCCGCGCCCGCGTACCACCACCCGAAGCGGTTGTCGGGGCTGGGCGGCCGTTCGCCGACCATCAGCGTATGGCTGGTGCCGTCGGCCACGTCGCGGAACGCCACGCGGGAGTCCAGATACAGGACGCCGTCGCGGCTGCCGCTCGATTTGCCCATGACACCGAGATAGTGCGTGAACGCGGCGTCGGTGTTTTCCGGCTGGATTCGGCCGTTCGTGCGCCCGTCGGCCGGGCAGACGAACACGGAGAGAACCGTGTGGAAGCCCGTGTGCCCGGCCGTCGGGCTGATGTTGGGCTGCTGCTTGTAGTCCTTCTGGGCTTGCTCCCAAAGCGGTTGCTGCTCGAGGTAGGGGAGGATTCGCCCTCCCCAACCCATGTAGGCGTAGGGGTCGGGGGGGCGGCGGAGGCCGGGAGGCAGGACGTGATAGGTGTCGTGGTAGCCGTGGAGGGCCAGGCCGATCTGTCGCAGGTTATTGCCGCAGGTGACGCGGTTCGCCGCGTCGCGAATACGTTGCACGGCCGGCAACAGCAGTCCGATCAGGACGGCGACGATGGCCAGAACGACGAGCAATTCCACCAGGGTAAGGCCGGCTCGCCGGTCCCGCGGGGTCCCAGGTCGAGTCATGACCGTCCTCCGGAAATTGGCCTTACGAGGTCGCCCGCCGCGCCCGCCAGCGACGCCGCACGAGGTAACCGGTTCCGCCGACCGCCAAGGTCAGCCCGCCGGCCAAGGCGAGCCAGCGGTAGGGATTGGGGTGAGGAACGGCCGTGTCCATCCGGGGTTTACTCCCCGCGTTTTGCACCATCTCAAACAGGGAGGGCAAATCCCCAACGCCGATCTTCTCGTCCTGTTTCAGGGTGAAAAACTTCCCATCGTCGAACGTCAGAACCGCAGTCCCCGCCGGAATGTTGTGGGAGAACTCGTCGGAATTCGGCCGCCTGTCGCAGTCGAGTTCGAGCAACTTGATTTCCTTGAAGTCGTAAAGACCGCCTTCCCGATCCGGCGTATACACGATCACCGTCCGCTCGGGGAACCAGCGCTGCTTGCTGCATTCGCGCACGTTCGTCACGAAGGCCTGAATCTTCGGCTTGCCGTTCCACAGCGTCGTCATGCGGACGGGCAAGGGACTCCTCGCCTCGTCGAAGGAAAACGTTTTCCGGAAGGCGAGCGGACCTTCCTTGAGCTGGGCCACCTCCTTGTCGTTGAGTTGCACGGTGACGACGGGGCGCCCGTCCATCTCTTCGATTCTCGACGGGGCAACGTCGTAGCGGTCCTTCCGGGTCATGAGGACGTCCGGACCACCCGAGTTATGATGTCCGACAAAACCCATGGCCAGGGGCGTGACATCAACGCCGTGGTGGTTTTTCTCGGCGGCGAACAAGTTGGCGGACTTCAAGAACGGTGTGTAGTTCATTTCCCGCTTGCCGTCCGCGAGATAGCGGTTGGTGCTGCCGAACGCGGGGAGGATGTGCATGCCTTTTTTGCCAGGGGCCTCAAAGGACTGTTTCGGATCGGGAGGCGGGGCGAAGCCCTCGTACGACTCCTTCTCGCCGTCGATCAGTAGTCGGTTGTCGTAATACCGGGAGTTGAGAAACCGCCCGTCGAGGGCATCTTTTACCGACTTGGCTTGCCCCTCGGTGCAGCGGTAGCGGCACTCGTAGTAGGGGAAAGCGTTCATATTCGCCGCGTAGCGGATGACGGCGGCTTTCCCGAGCGTGTCAAGATCGGGCGCGCCGGCAGCGGGGGCGCCATCCCCCCGGACGAAGGCGAGTGGAGTCAGAAGGGCCATCAGGAACACGATGCTGAGGGACCGACGGGCCAATACCATGAGAACTCCCTCGCACATGCGGATTGGAAGGCGACGAATATCACAAAGCGTTCCCGGCCATCGCTCGCGCTGGGGAAACCCGCCCCTCGAGAGCGCGCCGCTATTCCTTCGCCACAAGACAAGTGCGTCACATCACGCCCGCCGGCACCAAGGCGGCGGACCAACCCGGGGCGCGAGCCCGGCGCGCCTCCGGGAGTGCGGACGAACCGCGCCGGCCATAGCGACCTCATCACTGGCCACCCGGACTGGTCTCGATGGGGTTGCACTTGTTCGAACACGAAGAGTAATATCCGCATACTCTATCTCCGTTGACGCAATTGCCTTGGCTGTAAATACTCACTTCTACACACCAAAACTTCGCGTACTGATTACAGGACGCCGACGCATCGCCTTTACAGTCCCCCCACTGCCGGTAATCGACCACTTGGATGGATCGCCACACGGTACCCGTGGCTCCAGCGTCACCGCACTGGAACCATTTATCCGGATAATCATCCGGATGAGTCCCCACGCCGATGCAGGACGAAAGCCAACCACAGCACCGCCCTGAGCCGGCATAACAGTTCCCTGAAACGGTCGTCGGGGTCCCGTTGTCGGGCCAGTCGGCCATGCAGGATGACGTCAGTACCAGTCCCACGACGACTGCGAAAAGCGCGGAGACCTCTTGCAAGCGAGTTTGGATCGAGCGCATGGGAGAACCTCCAGAAGAGTGTCGGGCGATCTGCTGATCGGTTTCGGTCACGTTCGCGTCCGGCCGGGGCGAGCCAAGACTCGCCGAGGAGTGTCGCCGCCCCGACCTATTTTGGCTGTTGCGCCAAGGCCGCGACAGGAATCTTCACAAAAGGTTGGACCGCGTGGTCCGTCTCTACGATGACTTCCCCCCAAAGCGGGCCGTTCATTTTTCTCGGGTCGAGTGTCAAGGCCAGACTGCACGCGGATCCTTCGGGCGCTTTCTCGACGGAACAGCGCACGGGAGGGCAGGAAGTTTTGATTCCCTTGATGCTCAACGATTTACCATCCGTCCGGCGGATCATGACTCGTCGGACGATCTCACCACTCGCGGACGTGTCCACGGTCCCGAAATAGGCTTGCGCGGGCGACACGGAAAAGAGAGTGCGAACGTTCCAGGTCACCCCCAGTTGCACTCGTTGTTTTTCGCCTTGCCGGTCGAATTCGGCGTAGATCGAAGCGTGTGACAGTCCTTCCCGATCCGGACACTGCAAGCGAATTCTCACGGGAAGCCGCCGGACGAACGTCCCGTCCGACTGCCGCTCGACTTCCGCCGCACCCGCTTCGACCCGCAACTGGTCCGAATCCGCGCGAAACGAGACGGTATCCGGCAGCGCCTCAAGACTATCCGAGTGCAAGACAAACTCCGTGTCCCGCGCCTCTTCGGTCTTGGGGTCGATCATGCCGAAGTGGAGGGAGTCGGCGTCACGGAATCGGGCTCGCTCGTGCAACGTCGTCTCAAGGGTGTACGTCCACTCGGACCCGTCGGCCTCAACCAGGTAGCACAGGAACCGTTGCGGCCCTTTCCTGTGACGTAAGTCGACCTCGAAGGTGAGAGTCGTCTCTTGTCCGGGCGCGAGTTCCATCGCCGCCAGGCGCGTCGCGCCGGCGCACGAACAGGACGGCCTGACGTGCTTGAATCGGATCGACCGGTCCGTCTCATTCTTCACCGGCACATCATGCCGGAGATTAGGTGTGTCGTCATCCACGAACAAAGGTGGAATCTGGAAAGTGTAAGATCTCGATTCCTGTTCCGCTTGAGCGGGCCGCGTGCTGGCCGGCTTCTCCTCCGCGCAACTCGGGAGCAGCGTCATCGTCACGACACAGATCACAAGAGACCGCCAGGCGAGCAGCCGAACGCGACCTAAAGAGATATGAGGGGGGGGGCAATATGCAAATAATCCCGAGCGACATCGGACATCCCTCCCGGCAAGTACGGAGAGGCTATAACTGGTGTTGAGGCTAGTCTAGCCGACGTCCCTTGTCAAGCATTTTTCCGCGCGTTCGCGAAGAAGGGATGCGAGTCAGAATTCTTGGTGCAAAATCATCGGCCCTCGGGTAGCGTGGGGGGGCGTGGGGAAACTCGAAACCTACTCCGGCCCTAACGGCAAGGCGGCAGCCATGTTGCCTACGACTCCTTCGACACCTTCCGCGACCCCGGACGACCGTGAGGCCCGCATCCAGGCCCTCCTCGCCCGGAGGCGCCCCGACAACGCCCTCCGCCAGATGGCCGAAGCCCTTGTCGATGCCCCCCACGCGCAGCTCTTCGGCGATCTCGAACTCCGCCTCCGCGACCTCGGACACGACGTCGCCAACGCGGCTCACCAAGCCGGCCTCGACGGCCGGAAAAAAAGGGCTACCTAGGCGCCCGCCTGGCCTGCCCTCCGTGCGGCGGCGACGCCAAGTTCGTCACCTACGCCCCCCGCACCCTCGATACCCCCACCGGACCCGTCACCCTCCACCGCGCCTACTACCCCTGCCGCGACTGCGGCGGCCACCTCCCCCGGGATCAGGAACTCGGCCTGGGCGCCAGCCGCCACAGCCCCGCCCCGCAACCGCTGGCCGCCTTGGCCGGCACGCTGGCCCCTTTCGGCAAGGCCGACGACGTCCTCCGCCGCCTGGCCGGGGTGCGCCTGTCCGAATCGACCTGCCGTCGCCGCACCGAGGAGGCCGGGGCCGACCTGCGGGCGTGGCACGAACAGGGCGAGGCGGTGCGGCCCCTCGGCCCGCAGCCGGGCTGGGATTTCACGACCCCCGACCGCGACGAGCAAGGGTTCCCCGGCACGGTCGCTTAAGTGGGGCTGGATGCGTTCGCCGTGCCGACCCGCGGCCCCGAGGGCCGCGGGACGTCGTACCGGATGCTGGACACGGGGCTGTTGTACGACCCGCACAAGAGGCCCACGCTGTACGTCGCGGACTTCGACCCCGAGGCGGCGGCGCGGCCGTTACGCCCGTACGCCCGCGTTTTCGGGCGGGGCCGGGCCGAGACGGGGGTGGCGTTGACGGATGGGGGTAACGGGCGGGAGGAGGCGTCGCGCGGTCACGTGAGCGACGCGGTGGTGTTCGTGCTGGACTTCTCCCACGCGGCGGAGCACCTGGCGTCGTTCGGGCAGGTGCGGCACGGCCGCGCTAGCCCCAAGGGGCGGTCGTGGTTTGGGGAGACGAAGGAGGACGGCGTCAGGGCGGGGGAGCGGTCGTGCAGGAGCATCTGAAGAAGATCGACTTAGGCGACGACGTCTCGGCGGAGGTAACGGAGGGCTTGCGTCTGTTGCGCGGGTCTGTGGCCGACAACGTGCATCGGATGGACTACCCGACGTACCGGGATCGGGGTTGGGACATCGGCAGCGGTCCGACGGAGGCGGGCGGCAAGCTGTTGGGCGGGCGTTTGAAAGGCACGGGAAGGCGTTGGTGCGTCGGCGGCTCGGAACAGGTCGCGGCGTTGCGGGCGTTGTACGCCAGTGGCGAAGGGCGCTGGGACGCCTTCGGGGAGCAACGCCGCCGGAAAAACTACCAAAGAAATTGAATCACACCCGCTCGCTCATGCCCTTCGCCGCGTACAACACCGAGAAGGCCGCGCGGGCCGCTTCGTTCGGCGGCCTGGCGCACCGGGCCTCATCATCCGCGGGGGGGGAACCATGCGGCAGGCGCTCTTCTCCGTAAGCTACGCGGGCCTGTGGGGACAGGCCGCTCTCGGGGTGCCGGAGTTCATCGAGCACGCGGCCCGCCTCGGCTACGGCGGCGTCATGCTGGCGGGCAAGCGGCCTCACCTGTCCCCGCTCGACGCCACGGGGGAGCAGGTCGAACGGGTCGAGGACGCCCTGGCCCGCACCGGCCTGCGCTGCGAGGCCGTCGCCGGCTACACCGACTTCGCGGGCGGCGACGCCGCCGAGGTGCCCTACGCCGAGATGCAGGTGGCCTACGTCGAGGCGCTGGCGCGGCTGGCCGCGCGGCTGAAGTGCGGGGTCGTGCGGGTCTTCACGGCTTACGAATCGCCGGGCCGGGCCGCGGGGGCTCTCTGGCCGCGCGTCGTCGCGGCGCTGCGGGAGTGCTGCGACCGCGCCGCCGCGCACGGCGTCACGATCGCCGTCCAGAACCACCACGACCTGGCCGTCCACACGGAGGCGCTCCTGGAACTCCTCGCGGACGTCGGCCGGCCCAATTGCAAACTCGGCTTCGACGCCTGGTCGCCGGCGCTGCGGGGCGAAGACCTGTACGAGGCGGCGCGCAAGGCGGCGCCGCACACGGCGATCACCACGAACGCCGACTACGTCCGCCTGCCGCGATTCCAGTACCAGCCGGCCCTGGTGAACTACCAGCGGGCCTTGCCGGACCTGGTTCGGGCGGTGCCGTTCGGCGAGGGCTGCGTCGACTACTCGGCGTTCTTCCGGGGGCTGCTCGACGGCGGCTTCGACGGCGTGGCCAGCTACGAGATGTGCTCGCCCGTGCGGGGCGGCGGCGCCCTTGAGAACCTGGACCGCTGTGCCGCCCGGTATCTGAGCTGGGTGCGGGAGAATGTGCCGGCGCGGAGCGTGTGAGTACCGGGGGTGCGCTGCGCGACCCCCGGCTTTGTGATGCAACCCCTTCGGGGTAAAATGCCCCCAGCCCTACCCCGAAGGGGTTACATATCACAGCCGGGGGTCGCGCAGCGCACCCCCGGATCACAACGCCGGGGGCGTACTCGCACACCCCCGGAACAACGTCGCCGCCGACGGCGATCCGGGTTGCCTCGCGGGCCGGAAACAGGTATTCCGACCCTCGCAACGCCCGCGGCAGGAGGCGACAATGGCGACCTGGTCTTGGCGGTTCGTCCTGGTGACGGCCGCGCTTGTGGTGCTCTCGGCAGCGCCGGCCCGCGCCGACCTGGCGTTCGCGCAACCCGAGGCGGACGCCGGCGAGGTCCGCTCCGGTCTCCCCCTGACCCACCGCTTCGCCTTCGTCAACGACGGCTCGGAGGTCGTCGAGATCACCGGCCTGCGCGCCAGCTGCGGCTGCGCGAAGTCGAAGCTCGAAAAGCGCACTTATGCCCCCGGCGAAAAGGGGGAACTGAGCCTCGACGTGCGCACCCTCGGCCAGGCGGCCGGCGCCCGCGCCTGGCGGCTTGACGTCCTTTACAAGGACGGCGGCAAGGAGCGCGGGGCGGCGCTGACGCTGCGGGCGAACGTCGTCGTCGAGGTGGCCGTGCAGCCGGCGGCGATCACGCTCACGACCGACAGCACCGTCAGCCACACCATCACGCTCACCGACCTGCGGCCGGCGCCGCTGACCGTCGCCGGCGCGCGCGCCTCCTCGGAGCACCTGAAGGCGTCCGTGGCGCGGACCGGCCAGGACGCGGCCGGACACCGCGTCGTCACCGTCGGGCTGACGGTGGCGGCGAGCTGCCCCGACGGGCGGCATGAGGAGACGGTGATTTTGCTCACCGACGACGAGACGTATCGCGAGCTGACCGTGCCGGTGACGGTGGTGAAGCGGCCGCGCCAGCGGGTGACGGCGAGTCCGGCGGCGGTGTCCCTGCTGGCGCCGCGCGGCCAGGCGGCGCCGTCGCGGATCGTGCTGCTGCGGCCGGCGGGTGAGGACGCGGTGGCCGTCGAAGGGGTCGAGACGGACGACCCGGCGGTTTCCTGCACCTGGGCGCCGGGGCCGAACAATTGCGTGACGCTCAAAGTGACGTTCGACCGGGCGCGCGTCGGCGACGACAGGCTGCGCAGCGCCATTCACGTTCGCCTCAGCAAGCCGGGGCGCGAGACGATTACCGTGCCCGTGACCTGTCGCGTGGAGTAGTCGGCCTGCTATTGTGACAAGGTGTCCCAGGGCGTGGGGGGAGTGTCTGAGCGGCTTTTTCCGAGGGCAAGACATCGTGAGTCCAAAGGCAGGCCGGCCGCAACTCGACGCGCTCACCAGTCTCCGTTTCTTCGCCGCGCTGCACGTCGTCCTGTACCACTCGCAGGCGATGCTGCGCCCGTCCCTCGCCGGCTTCCCGCGCCTGCTCGATTTCCTGACGACCGGGCCGAACAGCGTCGGCTTCTTCTTCGTCCTGTCCGGCTTCATCCTCGCCTACACCTACCTCGGCCCGCCGGAGGAAGGACGACTGCGCTTGCGCCCGTTCTGGGCGGCGCGCTTTGCGCGCGTCTACCCGGTCTACTTCCTCGGCCTCCTCTTCGCCGCCCCGTTCGCGCTGCCCGTGCTGCTCCATGCCGGCCTCGGGCGCACCTTGGTCACGGGGACCGCCGCCGTCGCCCTCGTCCAGGCGTGGGTGCCGCAACTCGCGCTGGGCTGGAACAGTCCAGGGTGGTCGCTGTCGGCGGAGGCATTTTTCTACCTCGTCTTCCCCTTCGTCGCGCCGTCGTTGTGGCCGCAGGGGCGCCGCTGGGTACTGCTGACGCTCATCGTCTTCTGGGGCCTGGCGCAGGTCGGCCCTGCCCTGTTCGTCGTGGCGTCGGACGAGGGCTGGCTCGGCGCCGGACCTCTCACCATCGCGAAGGCGTTCGTCGCCTATAGTCCTCTGACGCGCTTGCCGGAATTCCTCTTCGGCGTCGCCCTGGGCCGCCTCTTCCTGTTTGACGCCGCGTCCGGCGGGCGCTCGGCGGCGTGGTCGCTGGGGGCGTTCGCCGCCGGCTCCGTCCTCCTGACGGCGCTGGCGCACGGGCCGGCGGTCCTACGACACGTCCACGTCCTCTTCTTCAACAACGGTCTGCTGACGCCGCTGTACGGCCTCGTCATCTACGGGCTGGCCCGTGCCCGCGACGGCGCCCTGGCGCGCGTCTTGTCGGCCCGGCCGCTGGTCGTCCTCGGCGAGGCCAGTTACGCCCTGTACCTTCTGCACCTGCCGCTGCGGGACATGACGTATCAGGCGGCCGCAACCCTCTTCGGCGAGCGGGAGTTGTCGTGGCCCGCGTTCGCGGCTTTTCTGACGGCCGCCCTCGTCCTCTCTCTGGCGGTGCTGCGCGGCGTCGAGGAGCCGGCGCGGCGGTTCCTGCGGCAACGCCTCGCCTGAGGCCGCGGCGGCAATCGTGTGCTACGCTGCCGGAAAGACGCTCGCCTTCGCCGCACTCACCCTCGGGGACGCCTCCGTGCCGGACATGCAGAGTCATCTCGATACCCTCGCCGCGCTCGCCGATCCCGCGGGAGGCTGGGGCTATGCTCCCGGGCAGCCGGCGCACCTTGAGCCGACCTGTCTGGCCCTCCTCGCCCTCTCCCTCGGGGATGACCGCCACGCCGCCGTCACGGAGAGCGCCTGGGCGGCGCTGGGCCGCGCCACCGACGGCGACGGCGTTTATCGCCTGGCGCGGGGCCGCGACGAGGCCGTATGGCCGACGGCTCTCGTGCTGTTCACCCAGGCGGCGCTCGGCCGGCCCGACGACGAGGTGCGGCGCACGGCGCAGGCCCTGCTCGCCCTGCGCGGCCGCAGTCCCGAGGCGGGGCAAGTCGCCGAGGTCCACGACATCGACCTGAAGCTGATTGGCTGGCCGTGGGCCGACGGCAACTTCTCCTGGGCGGAACCGACCGCCTGGGCCTGCCTCGCTCTCCGCCGCGCCGGCCACGGCGAACACCCCCGCGTCGAGGAAGGGTTGCGCCTGCTGCTCGACCGCGCCTTCGACGAGGGCGGCATCAACTACGGCAACCGGCGCATCCTCGGCCGCTTGACGGAGCCGATTCCCGGCCCCACAGCGCTGATGCTCCTAGCTTTGCAGGGACACGCCGGGAACGAGCGCGTGACGGCCTCCGCCTTCTACCTCACCGAACAGGCGCTGGCGAGCGCCGACGTCGAACACCTGTGCTGGGCGCGCCTCGCCCTGGACGTCCACCGCGATCAACCGGGCGTCGCCGAGGCGCTGCCCGCGCTTGAGGAGCGCATCGCCGCCGCCCACCGCGAGCGGCGCGGCGAGGAGTGGCTGCGGCCGGCGCCCCTGCGCGAGGCGCTGACGGCACTGGCGCTCGGCGGCGGGGCGAAGCTCTTCTCCGTACTGAGTACGACGGACTCAGTACTCAGTACGACGGACTCAGGGATGACCCGTCGCCGGCCTTCCTTCGGCGAGCGGATCAAATCGGCGTTTCGCGGCATCGCCGTCGAGGCCGTCGGCAAGCTGCGCCAGCCGCCGCCGCGCACGGCCGTCCACATCGCCCCGGCCACGGACTACAACGCCGACCTCGCCGACGTCGTCCGCCGTCAGTACGAGAGCTTCCGCGAGCGCGTCCCGCTGAAGGGCAAGCGCGTCGTCCTCAAGCCGAACCTGGTCGAGTACCACCGCGACAAGGTCATCAACACGAACCCTCACGTCGTCGCCGCCGTCATCGAGCTGTGCCGCCGCGAGGGCGCCGCCGAAGTGATCGTCGCCGAGGGGCCGGGGCACTGGCGCAACGTCGAGTACCTGGTGAGCGCCAGCGGACTCGGCGACGTGCTGCGCCATTACAAGGTCCCGTTCGTCGACCTCAACCACGACGAGCCGGTGAAGTCGGTCAACCTCGGCCGGTTGACGGGTCTGGAGTACCTGTTCTTGAGCCGGACGGTCGCGACCGCCGAAGTCCTCATCTCGCTGCCGAAGCTGAAGACGCACCACTGGGCCGGGGCGACGCTGTCGCTGAAGAACCTGTTCGGCACGCTGCCGGGCATTTGTTACGGCTGGCCGAAGAACGAGCTGCACTGGCGCGGCATCGACAACAGCATCGTCGACATCGCCCTGACGCGGACGCCGGACTTGGCGGTCGTGGACGGCGTCGTCGGCATGGAAGGCGACGGGCCGATCAACGGCACGCCGAAGCCGTTCGGGGCGCTCGTCATGGGCAGCGACTTGTTGGCCGTCGACGCCACCTGCTGCCGCCTGATGCGACTGCGGCCGGAAATGATCGGCTACCTCGTGATGGGCTACCGCAAGAAGCTCGGCCTGTTCGAGGAAAAGGAGATCGAGCAACTCGGCGAGACGATCGCTCGCCTCTCCCAGCCGTTCGCGACGGTGGCGCACCACCAGGAATTGTGCGTCGGGCAACCGGCGTGAGGGCGCCGCGCTTATAATGGCTTGAGCCCCATCGCGAGGCCGCGCCATGCACGCCCTGACGCTCCGAGTGGCCCAGATCGTCCCTTGCACCGAGGCCGAGGGTCCGGGGCGTCGCTTCGCGCTGTGGTTCCAGGGCTGCCCGCTGCGCTGTCCCGGCTGCTGCAACCCGGAGATGCTGCCTTTCGCGGGCGGACGTGCCGTTCCCCTTGCCGACGTCCTCGCCGAAGTGAAAGCGACCGCTTCCCGGCGGGGCGTCGAAGGCGTGACGCTGCTGGGAGGCGAGCCGCTGGCTCATGCGACGGGAGCCGCGGCGCTGGCGCGGGCGGTGCGCGACCTCGGGCTGACGGTCATGATCTTCAGCGGCTACACGCTGACGGAGGCGCGCCAACTCCCCGACCCGGCGGTCGCCGACCTGCTCGCCAACACCGACATCCTCGTCGACGGGCCGTACTTGCGCGACTTGCCGGAGTCGCGCCGCCGCTGGATCGGCTCGGCCAATCAGCAGATCCACTTCCTCAGCGACCGCTACCGCGCCGACGACCCGCGCTGGCTGCTGCCGAACACCCTCGAAATCCGCCTCCGCGACGGCGACCTGAGCGTCAACGGCTTCCCGGCGCGTCACGCCGTCGGGCTGTGGAAGCGGCTCAAGTAGGCGCGGGTGCGAAGCCGCAAGCGGCGCGGCGCTGACGGACCTTGGCGTTGGCGGCGCGGTCCGTATCTCTAAGCGTGAACCCTGGGACACCGGATTTCAGACCAAGGCGATAGAGATCACCATGTTTGACGGGCGCAAAGGGACGGAGCAGCTCATCCGGGAAACCTGGCCGGGCGCGACCGACACGCCGCTCCTGGCCGGCCTCGCGCACCTCCTGATGCGGACGATCGTCCTGGCGCCGCTCGCCTGGCTGCCGCTGGCCTTGGGCCTCGGCAAGAAGGTGATGCCGTTCCTCGCCAAGCGCTACACGCTGACCAACCGCCGGATCATGATCCGCCACGGCCTCAACCCGAGCGTGGCGAAAGAGGTCGCGCTGGCCGACATCGACGACGTGGTCCTGGAGGACGGGACCTACAACGCCTTCTACCACACCGGCCACCTCGACGTCATTGTCAAGGGGCAGGTGGCGATGAAGCTGCACGCGGTGCCGGAGCCCGAGGCGTTCCGCCGGGCCATCCTGCTGACGAAGGACTCCTGGGGCACGGGCGCCGCCGCCGTTTACTCGATGGCCGCCGCTCCCGCGCAGGCGGCGACGTGACGTAAGTCCGACCGGGAGAGGGCACCTTCATGGCTCCCCCGCCGACGTCCTTGCGCGACCAGGCCCGTTTCCTCTGGGACGCCGCCGTCGCCGCCGCCCGCCCCGACGACCTCATCCGCGCCGCCCTGACCGACCCCGCGCTGCCCATCCGCGAAGCGCTGGCCGACGCCGAGCGCGTCCTCGTCGTCGGCGCCGGCAAGGCGGGCGCGAGCATGGCCGCCGCCGTCGAAGCCGCCCTCGCCGGCCTTCCGGCGCGCGTCGAGGGAATTGTCAACGTCCCCGCCGGGGCGGTGCGTACTCTTCGGAAGATTCGCCTCCACGCCGCCCGGCCCGACGGCAGCAACCACCCGACCGCCGAGGGGGTCGCCGGCGCCAAACAGATCCTCGAACTCCTCAAAGGTGCCGGCCCGCGCGACGTCGCCCTGTGCCTGCTGTCGGGCGGCGGTTCGGCGCTGCTGCCGGCGCCGGCCGAGGGCGTCACGCTGGAAGACAAACAGCAGGTGACGCGCCTGCTGCACGAGTGCGGCGCGACCATCAACGAGATGAACTGCGTCCGCAAGCACCTCAGCGCCGTCAAGGGCGGACGCCTGGCGCAGGCGTTCCGGGGCCGAGCCCTGTTCGGTCTCATCATTTCCGACGTCGTCGGCGACCCGCTCGACGTCATCGCCTCCGGGCCGACCGCGCCCGACCCGACGACCTTCGCCGATGCCCTCGCCGTCCTCGACAAATTCGGGCTGACGCCGCGCGTCCCTCCCGCCGTGCCGAGTCATCTGCTCGACGGCGCCGCCGGACGCCTGCCGGAAACGCTGAAGACCTTGCCGGCCCACGTCCGCAACTTCGTCCTCGGCAACAACGCGCGCTCCCTGGCGGCGGCGACGCGCGCGGCGGAGGATCTCGGCTACGCGGTCCTCAACCTCGGCTCCTTCGTCGAAGGCGAGACGCGCCAGGTGGCGACGGCCCTCGCCGGCGTCGCCCGGAGCGTTCGCGCCGATAAAATTCCTCTCGCGCCTCCCGTTTGTCTTCTGTGCGGCGGCGAGACGACGGTGACGCTCGCGGCGGGCCACGGCCTCGGCGGGCGCAACCAGGAATTCGTCCTGGCGGCGGCGCTGAAACTGGGGGAGGACGGGTTGCGAAGCGCGGTCGTGCTGAGCGGCGGCACCGACGGCGAGGACGGGCCGACCGACGCCGCTGGAGCCGTCGCCGACGACGAGACCCTTCGCGCCGCCGCTCGCCTGGGGCTCGACCCGTCCGCGTTCCTCGCCCGCAACGACGCCTACGCCTTCTTCGCCGCGACCGGCGGGCTGCTGAAGACGGGGCTCACGCAGACCAACGTCATGGACGTGCGCATCCTCCTGCTTGCTTGACCGTGCCTCGGTGCGCGCTCGGCAAAGATCACCATTCTTGGAAGCCGATTGTAACTCTTGCACGAGGACGGCGCGGCCTCTCCGCCGTCGCCCTTACGGCCGAAACGACACATTCTCTTGCGTGTCATGGATTTGTGACAGGAACGGCGCGCGGACAATCCTGTTGGCACGCCTGTTGCTTATCCTTCTAGCACGAACGCTGAACCGGCACCAGCGACGCAAGACGGGGCTGGAACAGAAGAGCCCTCGGGCGCCCCGCCCGAGAAGCAGGATGGTTGTCCGGGTCCGCGAGACGAACACCGTTCGCCGAGCGGACTCGGGCGACGCCTGCCCTTCCCCTGAACCGTGGACCTCCCCCCAGGTATCTCACCCCCGCCTGGGGTTTTTGTGGCAGAGTTCGGCTAGCCGGCAAGGCGGCCTCCCCCGCCGTCGTGTCCTCCTGTTCGCCGTCCTCCTTCCCCGAACCCGCGCCTCCCCCGGCGCGGGTTCGTTTTTTTCCTCCTTCAAACACTCCTGCCCTTGTAGAGTTGCCGCCCCAACACCGGGTCGCGGTCCGTGAACGCCCCCTGAGCCCCGTCGCGACTCAGGCAGCGGACGTACATCTCCAGCTTGGCGTCGAGGTCGTCGGCGTGATGGAGGATCAGGCACTCGGGCACGAGCGGCAATCTCGGCGATCCCCACTCCGGTAAGGCGAGATGCGCGATGACGACGTGTTCCAGGAGTTGCACCAACTCTGGGTTGACGTCGCCCTGTGCGCGGGCGGCGTCGCGGATCATGTCGCGGGCGAGGAACAAGTGGCCGAACAGGCGCCCCTCCACGGTCGGCTGCGGCGCCAGCGGGTCGTCGGCCAGTTCGCGGGCGCGGCCCAGGTCGTGCAGCACCGCCGCGGCGACGACGAGATCCTTGTTCAGCGGCGGTTTCAGCTCCGTGTAGTGGGCCGCGTAGCGCTCGGCGAGGTGCAGGCACGTCTTCGTCACGGACAGCGTATGTTCGAGCAGTCCCCCGGCGAAGGGGTAGAACTTGCCGACCGACGCCGGCAACCGCTTGAGCGGCGCGGCGTTCCCGTCGAGCAGCGCCAGGACGAGGCGACGCAGCGGCTCGTCGGCGACGTTCTTCTCCGCCAACGCGCGCAGTTCGGCGAACATCGTCTCGCGGTCGTAGCGCGACTGCTCGACGAACTCGGCGGGGTCGAAGCCGTCCTCGGCGTCGGCTTCGGTCGCCGGGCGGAGGTTGACGAGGTCGATCTGCGCCCCGTACTTCTCGTGTTCGCCGTAGGTGGCGCGCAGCTTGTAGAACAGCCCCTCGCGCCATTCCGCTTCGCACTTCTCGAACCAACCGCCGTCGGCCCAGACCATGAAGGTCGCGGTGCGTTTGAGGTCGCGAAAGCGGCAGGTGTAGAACGGCTTGCCCTCGCGCGTCGCGCCCTTGGCGCGCTCCGCGAGCAGGGCGAAGAAGTCGCCCTGCTGGCCGGGCTTCAGGTCACTCAGTCGGACGACGGGCGGTTTCGCCTTGCTCATGGGGGTGGAACCACGGAGAACGCGGACGACACGATAGAAAGAAAAGGGCAAAAACAGAGGCGTGTCAAGGGAAAATCGTCCGGCGTTGCCTCCTTATTCCCTTGCCCGACGTCCGCCGGACGTCGATAATCCGAGGCGGACAAGACGGCGACCCCCGAGGAGTGCCCGCGATGGCTGACTGCCCCCAAGAAGACACGCTGCTGGCCTACCTCGAAGAGCGCATGGAGGAGACGCGGCGACGCGAGGTCGGCAGCCACGTCGAAAACTGCGAAAGCTGCCGCGCAGCCCTCAAAGAAATGCGGCCGGCGCCGCCGATCGTGGACACGGTTCACGGGTCACAGCCGCCGCCGTCCGACGCGGCGGACGCGGCGGCGGTAGGTCGTCCGCAAGTGCCGGGGCATCAGGTCGGCGACAGGCTGGGTGCCGGCGGCATGGGCGAGGTGTACGCCGGACGCGACGACGCCCTCAACCGCGACGTCGCCGTCAAGGTGCTCCTCGCGTGCCACGGCGGCCGGCCCGACCTGAAGCGGCGCTTCGTCGAGGAGGCGCAAGTCGCCAGCCAACTCCAACACCCCGGCGTGCCGCCCGTCCACGGCCTCGGCGTCTTGCCCGACGGCCGGCCGTTCTTCACGATGAAGCTCGTCAAGGGGCGCACGCTCGACGAACTCCTCCGCGAGAGGACGTCGCCGGCGGACGACCTGCCGCGCTTCCTGAAGGTGTTCGAGCAGGTGTGTCAGGCGCTGGCCTACGCGCACAGCAAAAACGTCCTCCACCGCGACCTCAAGCCGGCGAACGTCATGGTCGGGGCGTTCGGCGAAGTGCAAGTGATGGACTGGGGACTGGCGAAAGTCCTTACCGGCCGCGAGCGCGGGCGGGAAGAGAATCCGCCGGCGGGCAGCGTGGTCAAGACGGTGCGCACCGCCGACGCGGACGGCCGGACGCAGGCGGGGAGCATTCTGGGGACGTGGGCCTACATGCCGCCGGAGCAGGCGCGGGGCGAAGTCGACCGGCTCGACGCGCGCAGCGACGTCTTCGGCCTGGGGGCGATCCTGTGCGAGCTACTGACGGGGCAGCCGCCTTACGTGGGCAGTGCGGAGAGAGTGCGTCTCCAGGCGCAGCTGGGTGAGCCGGAGTCGGCACGCGAGCGGCTTGCGGCGCGGAAGCGGAGTTGGTGGACCTGGCACGGGCGTGCCTCGACGCGGACCTGGAGGGGCGTCCGGCGGACGCGGCGTCGCTGGCGCGGGCTCTGGCGGCGTACCAGGCGGGGGTGCAGGAGCGGTTGCGCAAGGCGGAGGTGGACGGGGCGGCGGCAGCGGCGCGGGCGACAGCGGAGCGTCGTTCGCGGCGGGTGGCGCTGTCACTGCTGGGCCTGGTAGCGGCGGTGCTGCTGACGGGGCTGGCGACGACGAGTTACTTCTTCCTCGACGCGCGGAAGCAGGCGGACGACGCGCGACTCAGCGCGGACGAAGCTCGCACCCAAGCGAAGCGTGCGGCCTACGAAGCGTATCTCTCGAACATTCGACTGGCCCAGGCTTCATGGGAGGCGAATGACATTGAACGGCTGGGGGAGATGGTGCAAGCCACGACGCCGGAGCGCACCGGCGGGGAGGATTATCGGGGGTTCGAGTGGTACTACTGGCGTCGGCTCTGGCAAGCCCATTGCCTTCTGACTCTCAGAAGCCACACCTACCTAGTGAGGAGCGTGGCCTTCAGCCCCGACGGCAGGCGCATTGCCAGCGCCTCGGGGGACCGGAGGGTGTGGGACTCCCCGGAGGATCTCCCTCTGTATCAGGCCGAAAGACGCCGCCTTCTCGATAAGGAACAAACGGCCTGGCATCACCAGGAAGCGGACGACGCCGAACGAAGTCAGAATGGGTTCGCCGCCCTCTTCCACCTGAATCGACTCCTCGAAGCCACGCCGGGCGATGCGTCTCTTCTCGTCCGGCGAGGCAACGTACATCGTCAGAAAGGAAACCTCGACCAGGCTCTTGCCGATTTTACAGAGGTTCTCCGACGCGAACCCAACACCGCGAGCGCCCACAACCAACGCGCATGGGTTTTCGAGGACAAGAGGGATTGGGACCGGATGATATCCGAATTCCACGAAGCGATCCGGCTCGACCCCCGCAACGAACGGGCCTTCAACGGTCTCGGTTACGGTCACTACCAGCGTAAGGACTATGCGAAGGCGTTGGCCGACCTGGGTAAGGCGATTGAGATCCTTCCACGGTGGGCGTTACCTTACCAGAACCGAGCCCTCGTCTACGAGGCCCTTCGTGATCATGAGAGGGCTGCCGCGGATCGAGCCAAGGTCGTGGAGCTGGAGCCAGGTGATGCCAGAGTTCACTACTTCCTCGCCCGAGCCCAAGCCCGCCTCGGGAAGCATGACCTCGCCATTCAAAGTTTGACGCGGGCCATTCAGTTCGGTTCTCGCGACACGACCTATGAGGTTGATCGTGGTCTCGCCTACGCCGAGCGGAAGGAGTGGGACGCCGTCGTTCGCGACTTCAAGGCCGTCATCACACGGAATCCTTTGGGGGTCAAGCCCTGGCAGTGCCGGGCGCTGGTGGAGTTAGCGCGCGACAACCGACCGGCCTATGTCCGCGTCTGTGAGCGCCTGGCGGCGTCGAGCGGCACACGGCCCGCGTGGCCGCGCGTCCTCGCCCCGGAAGGCTCCGGCGACGCGCGTCGCCTGGTCTTCGACGCCGAGGCGGAACTGTGGCGGGACCGCGACGCCAAACAGAACACGGCGAACGCCCTGAGGACGCTGGGGGCGGCCCTCTGTCGCGCCGGCCGCTTCGAGGAGGCGCTCGCGCGGTTGCGCGAGGCCATCAAGGCGAGCGGCGGCGAAGGCTCGGCCCTGGACTGGCTCTTCCTGGCGATGACCGAACAGCGCCTCGGCCACACGGATGAGGCGAAACGTTGGCTTGCCAAGGCGGCGCGACACATCGACGACGCGGCCAAGGACAAGACCGCCGAGCCGCTGTCGTGGGAGGAGCGCACGGAACTTCAACTGCTGCGACGAGAGGCCGAGACCCTGCTCGCCGCGCCCGCCAAGGCGCCGGACAAGTAGGACGCCGTGGCCTGGGAAGGAGCCGACATGGCCCATGCCTTCGACCCGACCTTGAAGGTGCTGGTGGAGACGTCGCCGGCCGACTGGCTGGCGATCACCGATCACCCGCCCGCCCCCGTCACCGTCCTCGACGCCGACGTCAGCGCCGTCCTGTCCGGCGCCGCCGACAAGTTCCTC
>JBBROG010000072.1:0-33237 GCA_038229635.1 Gemmatales bacterium | reverse complement strand
CGTCAACGTCACCGGATGCTGTGTCTCGTCCGCGCCCTGGTATGGCTCGCGGCCCGCCTCGCTTTTCGGGCTGCCCATCACGAACGTCCCCGGCCCGATCCAGGCGAACGTCATCCCGAGCGAATTCACGACTTCCTTCGACGTCTCCGATTTTTTCGGCGCCGGGGTGAGCAGCCTCTCGATCTTCTCCGCCAGGTCGCCCGCGTGCGCCGGTCGTTCGTCCGCGTCGTCATCGATGCACGAATCCAGCAGGTCGATCAACCCCGACGCCAATCGACCGTCCAGCTTCTTCCGCCAGCCGCGCCCGCCCGGACGCTCCGCCGTCAGGTCGCCCACCAGAAGTTGATGCCAGATCACGCCCAGCGCGTGGATATCGTCGCGCGGGTCGGGCTTGTCGCCGCGGCGCTGCTGCGGCGAGGCGTACAGCGGCGTGTAGGCCCCGCGCACCGCCGACGGTAAGGATTGCTGGTGCGACGTCCGCCGGCTCGCCTCCTGACGCAGCGTGTACGCCGACGCCGCACCGCCGATGCCAAAGTCGGCGATCCACAACGTCACCTTGCCGTCGCCCTGCCGCTGCACCAGGATGTTCGCCGGCTTCAGGTCGCGGTGGACGATCGGCTTCGGCCGCAGCCCGTGCGCGAACGCCATCGTCCTCGCCAGACGCAGCAGAATCTGCGTCGCCAACTCCGGCGATAGACCGCCGCGCGCCGACAACTTCTGGATGTAGCCGCCGAGGTCGCCGCCCTCGATGAGCTGGTAGGCCAGGCACGGCGGGTCCGCCTCCAGGTAGGCGTCGAGCAGCGGCACGATGCCCGGCTGAGGCCCCTGCGCCATCACCAGATCGACCACCTCCATCTCGTTCACCAGCACCTTCGCCGCCTGCGCGTCGAGGCAGAACTTCAGCGCCACCGGCGCCTTGCTGGTCAGCTTCAGGTGCCGCGCCTTCCACACTTCGCCGAAGCCGCCGACGCCGAGCAGTTCGACCAACTCCCAGCTCACGCCCGCAATCGGCCGGTCGCCCGGCTTGAAGCGCGGCAGACGCGACGGCAGCAGGCGAACCACGTCCTCGGGGCGCTTCAGCGACAGCACCGCGGGCAGCGTCGTCCCGGTCGGGTCCTCGGGGCGGCGCAGCGACTGCCGCACCGCCGCCGGCACCTGCGACAGGTAAGAGATCAGGGCGACCTTCAGTTCGGCCGGCTGGTCGGCGGCGACCTCGCGGACGACCTGTTCGGCGGTGTGGCGCGCCTCGGCGGCGCCGGCCAGCGCCAATGCGGCGACTTCACGCCGGAATTCGGCCTCGTCGTTGTCGCGGCGGTAGTCGGCGAGGGCGTCGCAGGCGATGTCGTAGACTTGCTCGCCGAGGGGGACGAGGCCGAGCAAGGCGCGACCGCCGTGGCGGACCGCCGCCTTGCCGACGCAGCGCAGGAAGTGCAGGTAGCCAGGCATCGGGAGCGCTCCGCAGCCAGGGGGAAGAAGTCGTTGAAGGTTATTCGTCGAACCCGGGGCGATATTACCAGAAAAGCAACGCCGACGCGAGGGGGCGCCCAAGTGTTCCGGGGACGCGCTCCCCTCCGGTGCCGCCCTTGTGATCGACCCGCCGCGCGTGCTATTCTTCAAGGGCCATCGCCCGCAACCCCCGAGTCTTCCGCAAGACCTGCGATGCGAATTCTGAGCTACAACATCCACAAGGGCATCGGCGGCCGCGACCGGCGCTACCGCCTGGAGCGCGTCCGCGACGTCATCGCCGAGGCCGAACCGGACCTCGTTTGTCTTCAGGAAGTGACGCGCGACGCGCGGCGGACACGCTTCCACGACCAACCGCGCCTGCTGGCCGACCACTTCGACCCCGCGGCCCACTGCTTCCAGATGAACGTCCATTACAAGACGGGCGGCTACGGCAACCTGCTCCTGTCGCGCTGGCCCTTGCAGAGCCGGCACCACCTCTGCCTGCGCCTCGGCCGCCGCAAACCGCGCGGCGCCCAGGTCGCCGTCGTCGACACGCCGGAGGGGGCGCTGCACCTGACGAATTTCCACCTCGGCTTGGCGGAGAAGGAGCGGCACTGGCAGGTGAAGCACTTGCTGCACCACCCGCTGTTCCGCGAGGCGGCGCACCTGCCGAGCCTGATCGTCGGCGACTTCAACGACTGGCGGAACACGCTGGCGCGCGGCCCCTTCGCCGAGCACGCCTTCGAGCAGGCGACCGGCCCGGCGTCGCGCTTCCGCTCCTTCCCGGCGTTCCTGTCGGTGCTGGCGCTGGACAAGGCGTTCCACCGCGGCGGCGTCGTGGTGCGGCACGCCCACGTCCTGCGCACGAAACTGACTCGGCGCGCCTCCGACCACCTGCCGCTGCTGATCGACTTCCACCTCGAACCGGCCGGGCGCTGACGGACCGCCCGAGAATCTATTTGCCAATCAGCCCTCGGCCGCGCAGGATAACTCCCTGTCGCGCGGCTCCGGCCTCCGCCCCCGAGGGGCCGCGCTTCGGGGGACCGGACCCCCGCCGTGGACCGACGGCGCGGACGGACTCGCGCCGGGAACCGTCCGGCCGGCTCGCCGGAGCGCGGGCCGCCGACCCAAAGGATGAACCCCACGATGACCGAAGTGCTTGCCCCGACGCCCGACGCGCCGGCCGTGACCGACCTGGCGACCGCCCTCCAGCGCGCCCTCGCCGCCAGCGGCGAGCCGCTCACGCTGTCCAAGTTGCGCGCGCGCCTGCCCGCGCCGTTCCGCGCCGCCGAGCCGCAGGAGGTCGCCGACGTCCTGCAGCGCCTGGTGGCGGCCAATGTCCTGTATCAGTATCCCAAGTATCGCAGTCCGCACGACCGCTACTGGGACCGCGGCATGACCGTCCACGTCGCCGCCCTGGTCCGCGAGGCGCTGGACGAGCGGCCGCTGCCCTGGTCGGCGCTGCGCCGCAAGCTGCCCGCCTACGCGCAGGGGCAGGCGCAGGAGGTCGTCGACGCGCAACTCGCGCAGGGGATGCTGCACCGCCACCCGCCCGCCGGCAGCCGCGGCCCGGAGCGCCTCGGCGTCCGCCCGCCCGACCCGAAAGACTACCTGCGCCAGGAGCTGCCCGCGCTGTTCGCGCGGCTCGCGTCGCTCGGCTTCACGCGCCCGCAACTCCGCGCCGCCGCCCTCGAACTGCTCCACGACGAGGAGTGGGACGCCGCCCCGCCCGAGGAGGAGCCGCACGCCGAGGCGGCGCCGCCGCTGCCCGTCCCCGGCCCGCACCAGCCCGCGGCGATGCAGGCCGCCACGCACCCCGACGCCCCCGACGCCAGCCACGCCCCCTGACCCCCGACCCGCACGACCGCCTTACGGAGAATCGCTATGCGCTACGCGACAATGATTTTCGGCCTCGCCGCCCTGACGCTCCCGGCCGGCCCCGCCCGCGCCGAGGACGCCGCCACGAAGGCGTTCTTCAACGGCAAGAACCTGGACGGCTGGGAGGGCCTGACCGAATTCTGGAGTGTGGATAAGGGTGGCGCCATCGTCGGCCTCACCGAGAAGGACCCCGGCTTCAACACCTTCCTCTGCAGCAAGAAGAAGTACGGCGACTTCGAGATGTCGTTCAAGGTCCGCCTCAAGGACGGCGTCGGCAACAGCGGCGTGCAGATTCGCAGCAAGGTGTTCGACGAGAAAAAGTTCGCCGTCTCCGGCCCGCAGGCCGACATCGGCAAGGGCTATTGGGGCAGCCTCTACGGCGAGGGCTTCGGCGGCATGATGAAGGCGTCCGACCCGAAGACGATCGCGAAGGTCGTCAAGGAGGCCGACTTCAACGACTACGCCATCAAGTGCGTCGGCAAGCACGTCACCATCACGATCAACGGCACGACGATGGTCGACGGCGACTTCCCGAAGATGCCGGACGAGGGCATCATCGCCCTCCAGCTCCACGCGAAGTACCCGTCGATGGAGGTGACGTTCAAGGACATCAAGTTCAAGGATTTGAGCAAGAAGTGAGGCGACGGACCCGGACGGGTTTCGCCGCGAGGCGCGCCCCGAGAAGGGGTGAACGGTTCCATTCTTAAGAATCCTCAAAGAACTCACCACAGAGAACACAGAGGAAAGACAAAGAAGAAGCGGGGCAACCGCGGCACCTGCCTTTCCTCTGTGTCCTCTGTGTTCTCTGTGGTGAGTTCTTTGAGGCGCTCTTATTTCATCTTCTCGATCTGCGCGGACTTCCTCAGCTCGTCGAGGAAGCGCTTCCGCTCCTTCTGATAGACGTCGTTGCGGATCTTCTCCTTGACGGCGAGTTGCACCTTCTCGTCGTAAGGCATCGCCCCGGCGTAGTCGCGGCGCAGCACCTTGACGACGTGGAAGCCGTCGCGCAACTCGATGACTGGGCCGACCTCGCCGGCCCTCAGCTTGAACAGGATTTCCTCGGCTTCGGGCGGCTTGACCTTGCCGCGCTCGCTGCCAAGGCCCAGCCCCTGTTGGTCCTTCGCCAGGCCGTCGTCGTACTGCCGGCCCAGGGCGACGAAGTCCTCGCCGTCGCGCGCCCGCACCGCCAGGCTCTCGGCGAAGCGCCGCGCCTCGTCGCGCGTCGGGAACCTGCTCGCCAGCAGGAAGATGTCCTGCCATTCCAGCTTGTCGGCGCGCGTGAACTCCTCGGGGTGCGTCCGGTAGTAGTCGAGGACGTCCTGCGGCCCGGTCGCCCGGTCGACGAAGCGGAGGACGTTGCTGCGCAGGTACTC
This sequence comes from Gemmatales bacterium, assembly GCA_038229635.1. Classification (GTDB taxonomy): domain Bacteria; phylum Planctomycetota; class Planctomycetia; order Gemmatales; family Gemmataceae; genus DATFNV01. Next base: position 28,540 of record JBBROG010000072.1, on the reverse strand, counting down.
CTCGGCGACGTACATGCGCTCGCGCAGCCGCCGCTGCGATTCGAGGCTGGTGCCCATCGCCTGGAGGTACTGCTTGAACTCGTCGTCGCCGTGGAATTGCGACTTGACGGAGCGTACCCAGCGCTGGAACTCCTTGTCGGCGCTCTCCTTGACCTTGTCGAAGATGTCTTTCTTGCCGGCGCGGCGCAGTTTGTTGACGGCGTCCTGGTAGAGCAGTTCGCGGTCGATGATCGCGTCGAGGGCGCCGTCGAGGATCTTCTGCTCTTCGCGGGCGCGGTCGGAGGCGGCGACGCGGAGCAGGCCGCTCATCTGGCCGAGGGCGGCGTCGCGCACCTCGCTGTCGAGAATGGCCTGGCCGTTGACGGTGGCGCGGACGCTGACGACGACCTCGCCGGGCGCCGGCGGCACCGGCGACGAGGCGGTGACGACGCGCGACGATTCGCCCTCCGGCTTCTGCAGGCGCACCGCCGGCTCCTCGGCGGCTCCGACGACGAGGGTTGGCGCCGGCATTTCGCCGACGGCGGCGCGGACAGGCGGCGCCGTCCCACAGCCCGGCGCCGCGGCGACGCCGACGGCGACCGCGGCCGACCCCAGCAGACGCTGCCAACGCATACGCGACCTCCCCCGCTTCTCAGGAACGCGCGACGGCCGGACCGGCCCGAACCGACTCCGCCGACTTCGGTTGAGGCGGCGAGGTATAGCAGCGCCGGCCGCAAATGCAAGCCGAAGTGGCGGCGCCGCCCCGGCCGCGTACAATGGCGTATTCCCTCACGCCGCCCGCCGGGGCTAGAGAACGACTCCCATGAGCGATACGCTAACTCGACCACATGGCCGCGTCACCTTGCCCCTCATCTCCTCCGCTTCGGAAGTTGAGGCCGCGCCGGAGTGGCACGGCCTGACGGCGCTGACGCCTCTCCCGGAAGTCGTCGGGGCTCCCGAGCCGCAGCACCCCCAGGGCGCCTACGGCGATCGGACAGAGGTACAACTTGTACTGCCCGCCGTCGGGGACGTCGCTGCGCGGCCGGTCGAACTACTCGCGCCGGCGGGCGGGAAGGATTCGGCCTTCGCCGCGTTCCACTTCGGGGCCGACGCCATCTACCTCGGTCTGAAGAAGTTCTCCGCCCGCGCCGAGGCCGAGAACTTCACGCTCGAAGAGGTCGACGAGGTGACGGCCTACGCCCACAGCCTCACGCCGCGCCGCCGCGTCTTCGTGACCATCAACACACTGATCCGTCAGGACGAACTCGGCGAGTTGGTCGAGGCGGTCGCGGCGCTCGACGAGATCGGCGTCGACGCCCTCATCGTCCAGGATCTCGGCGTTTACCACCTCGTCCGCGAGCATTTCCCGAGCCTGGAGCTGCACGCCAGCACGCAGCTGGCGGTCCACAACCGCGCCGGCGCCGAGGCGCTGCGACGACTCGGTTTCGCCCGCGTCGTCCTGGCGCGCGAGCTGACGTTCGAGGAGGTGCGCGACGTCACCGCCGAGGCGAAGATCGAGACGGAGGTCTTCGTCCACGGCGCCCTCTGCTACTCGTACAGCGGGCTGTGCCTGTTCTCGTCGCAGACGCTCGGCCGCAGCGGCAACCGCGGCAAGTGCGCCTACTCGTGCCGCGACTCCTACGAGGTGAGCGGCGCCCCGCTGACGCTGCGCGACGGCTCGCCGGTCAAGCGCGACCCGACGACGGGGTTCCCTTTCAGCATGAAGGACCTGGCGCTGCCGGACCACATCCCGGCGCTGCGCGCCGCCGGCGTGTCGTGCTTCAAGGTCGAGGGGCGCAAGAAGAGTCCGCTGTACGTCGCGACGACGACCGACTACTACCGCCGCCTCATCGACGGCCGCATGCCCGAGGAGGAGCGGCCGGACATCGAGGCCGACTTGCAGACGGTGTTCAGCCGGCCGTGGACGCGGCTGTTCGTGCAGTCGCATAAAGACAAGGAGGTCGCGGACCGCGATACGGTCGGACACCGCGGTACGCCGGTCGGCGCGGTCGAGGCGGTCGTCGCCGCGCCGCCGGAGCCGCGCCTGCGCTTCCGCACCAACCGGGCTTTGGAGAAGCACGACGGCTTGCAAGTCGACCTGCCGGTGCTGGGCAAGCCATTCGGCTTCGCGGTGGAACGGCTGTGGGTCGTCGACCGCACGGGGAAGCGGCGCGAGACGTTCGAGGCGCCGGCGGGGTCGCTCGTCGAGGTGAGTCTGCCGCGCGAGTTCCCCGCGCTGCCGGCGGGCGCTCCGGTCTACTGCTCGTCGTCGCAGGCGGTGAAGAACAAGTACCGCCACGAACACCCGAAACCGGGCCTGTTCCGCACGCGCCGGGCCGTGTCGGTCGCGCTGACGCTGACGGCCGAGTCACTGACGGCGACGGGGCGCGTGCGCGACGTGGAAGTGACGCGGTCTCTGAAGGGGCCGTTTTCCCCGGCGCGCGCGTCCTCGTCGATGGAAGCGGCGGCGCGCGGGGCGTTCGAGAAGCTGGGGCAGACGAGCCTGGCGCTGGCGGGCTTCACATTCCGCGACGACGCGGGGCTGTTCGTGCCGGTGTCGGCGCTGAACGCGCTGCGGCGCGACCTGACGGCGGGACTGGAAGAGGCGTTGCGGCAAAAGCAGGCGGACAGGATTGCGGACGTTCAGCACTCCGTACTGAGTACTGAGTACTCAGTACGACGGACTCCTTTCCGCTGGTCGCTGAAGGTCGACCGCGTCGGCTTCCTCGATGCCCTGCAAGACGACGACCTCGCCGGCGTTGAGGAAGTCATCGTTGACATCGCCCGCGATCATCCGGCCCTGCTCGCCGAAAAGCTCGACGCCTGGGCGGCGCGCCTGGGCCGCGAGCGCCTGCGCCTGGCTCTGCCGCCGCTGACGCGCGCCTGGGAGGACGGCGGGCTGCGCCACAAGATCGAGAGGCTGCGCGCGGCGGGCTGGGACCGCTGGGAGGCGGCGAACCTGTCGGCGTGGTCGTACCTCGGCGCCGACCCGGCGCGGCGGACGAGTGACCTCGACCTGTCAACGGACTGGTCGGTCTACGTCCTCAACCGGCTGGCGGCGGCGCGGCTGCTGGCGATGGGCGTGACGCGCTTCGTCCTGTCGCCGGAGGACGGTCTGGCGAACCTGCGGCCGCTGCTCGCCGAGTTCGGGCCGCGCGCCGTACTCATCGTCCACCAGGACACGCCGCAATTCCTGGCCGAGTCGTGCGCCTACGCCAACCTGATCGGCGGCTGTCCGGGCAAGGCGAACTGCTCGTTCGAGAGCATGGACATGGTGTCGAGCCACGGCGAGAAGGTGACGGCGCTCGACTACCACTGCCGCACGATCGTCCTCAACCAGGGGCCGTTCTGCCTGTCGACGCGGCTGGACGACCTGGCGAAGGCGGGGGCCGTGGCGCTGCGGGCGGACTTCGTCTATCGGAAGTACGAGGCGGTGCAAGTGCGCGAGCGCTGGCGCCGGGTGCGGGCGGGCTTGCCGGTGCCGGGAGGACTGGCGGCGAACTTCGACCGGGGCGTTCTGTAGGCTCCGGGACGGTCGGCCCTAGATGTCGACCTTCCAACTCTTCCCCTCGACGCGCACGTCCTGCACGAGTTCCGCGGGGATGTAGTCGCGCAGGCTGGCGAGGACGCGGCGCCGCTCGTAGTTCCACCGGCGTACGCGGAGGATCGCCACCGGCTCCGCCACCGCGGCGAGGGCCGCCTGCAAGCGCCGCACGTCGGGCAGGCGCATCTCGTAGCCGCCCAGGTGAACGGGGGAAGGGACGACCTCGCGCGGGACGGGGGAGGACGAGGGCGCCCGCTTCAGCCGCGCCGGCGGCAGCCGGCCGTTCAGCAGGTCGACGAGCGCCTCCGTGTCCAGCGAGTGCGCGACGCCGTCCCTGTCGCGCTCGCGCACGTACCAGCGTAGGAGGGCTGTGCCGAGCGCCTTCAGATCGTCGGCCGAGGCGCGGGCGCGGGGGATCACCTCACACTCGATCGGCATGGCCGACGGGCCTCCCGGGGCGCCAACGTTTCCACATCCTTCGATATCTTTCTACTTTGCCGCGTTCCCCGCGGACAGGAACTTTTCGCGCGACGGGCCATTCCGCCCATCATCGGACAAGCCGGCTAATAAACGTGAGGCGAATCTGCCGATAACCGAGAGGTGCGGGCCGCACTCACGTCGCCGGCCCGCGCGAGTCGCCCACGCCCAGCAGTCGCTCGTCGCCGCGACAAGTCGGAAAGGATCTTCGTATGATACGCACGTTGCACGGCCGCCCTTACCACGTCCCCTCCGCCCGCCGGCCCTCCGTGGAGGCCCTCGAGGACCGTCTCGCCCTCAGCGCCACGGCCGTCCGGCCCGTCGCCACGTTCCCGCCGGGCCTGTCCCCGGAGAACGTGACGGCGCTCAACGGCTCGCTCTACTTCGTCGCCGCCGACACGGGCGTCGCCCGCCAACTGTGGAAGACCGACGGCACGCCGGCCGGGACGCAACTCGTCAAGGACTTCACCGCCGGAACGGCGCCCGCCCGCCCCACGACGTCCGTCGACCCCGCGAGCCCCCTCGCCGTCCTGGGCGGCGCCCTCTACTTCGTCGCCGACGACGGGGCGCACGGCGCCGAACTGTGGAAGAGCGACGGCAGCGACGCCGGCACCGTCCTCGTCAAGGATATCAATCCGGGGTCGGTCGGGTCGATGCCGTCCGACCTCACCGTCGTCAACGACACCCTGTACTTCGCCGCCGCCGACGGCGCCCACGGCACGGAGTTGTGGCAGAGCGACGGCAGCGACGCCGGCACCGTCCTCGTCAAGGACGTCTTCGCGGGCCAGGCGTCCGGCGTCCCGAACGGATCGTACCCACACCAGCTCGTCAACTTCAACGGCACTCTCACCTTCACGGCGACCGACGGCGGCAGCGGCGCCGAACTGTGGCAGAGCGACGGCAGCGACGCGGGCACCGTCCTCGTCAAGGACGCCGCCCCCGGCACGCCGCCCTTCGGCCCGGTCGTCCTCGACCAGCTGACGCCGGTCGGCAACAGCCTCTACTTCGCGGCGACGAGCGCCGGCGGCGCCCCGCAGCTGTGGAAGACCGACGGCACGGCGGGCAACACCGTCCTTGTGATGGATTTCGGCGTCGGCGCGTCGACGTGGCCCCTCACCGAACTGACGCCGGTCGACGGCACGCTGTTCTTCTCGGCGGGCACCCCCGCCGCCGGGCAGGAGTTGTGGAAGAGCGACGGCACGCCGCAGGGCACCGTCCTCGTCAAGGACATCGTCGCCATTCCGCCGCCGGTCGGCCCGAACGGCGACGGCTTCCCGCACGGCTCGTACCCGCACGCCCTGACCGCCGTCGGCGGCAAGCTCTCCTTCCTGGCGGCGACGCCGGACGGCAGTCACGAGGCGCTGTGGACGAGCGACGGCACCGCCGCCGGCACGCGGCTCGTGAAGAACCTCCCCGGCGACGCCTTCGCGTACACGCCGAGCGTGCCGAAGATGGAGCAGGTCGGCGGTAATCTCTACTTCGTCGCCGGCGACGGCCAGGGCGGCGCGGGGCTGTGGCGCAGCAACGGCACCAGCGCCGGGACAGTCCTCGTCACCGCCGCCGGGCAGGGGCCGGTGAGCGTCGACGACGTGGCGACGCAAAACGGCGTCGTCTACTTCGCCGGCGGCGACGGCGCGCACCGGCAGGAGTTGTGGCAGTTCGACGCGACGGCCGGTTCCCCGCCGACGACGGGCGGCACCCCGCCGGGACCGGGGACGCCGCAGGCGCCGCCCCCGCCGGTCACGTCGTCGACGTCGTCCGACCAGGCGTGGCTGAACCGCGTCTACTTCGACCTGCTCGGCCGCGCCGCCGACGCCGGCGGCACCACTTACTGGACGGGCCTGCTCCAACGCGGCGCCGGCCGCGTCGCCGTGGTGGAAGGGATCGAGAGTAGCGCGGAACACGACGCGCGGCTGGTGCGGGCCATGTACCAGCGCTACCTGCACCGCGACGCCGACGAGGGCGGGCTCCAGTACTTCGTCGGCCTGCTGCAAGGCGGCGCCCCCGTCGAGGACGCGCAGGCGTCGCTCCTCGGCTCGCCGGAGTACCTGCAGAAGCACGGCGCCAACGACCCCTCGTTCGTCAGCGCCTTGTTCCAGGAGACGCTGGGGGCGGAGCCGGACGCGGCGACCCGGGCGTCGGTCGGCACGCTCGTCGCCAACGCGGACCGCGCCCAGGCGGCCAAGACGCTGCTCCAGGGCGCCGACTACCGGCGTCACCTGGTCCAGTCGTACTACGGCGACTTCCTGCGCCGCGGGGCCGACGAGGGCGGCACGGACTACTTCGCGAACCTGCTCGCGACGGGCCGCCGCGACCAGGACGTCCGCGCCGACCTGCTCGCGTCGGACGAGTATTACCGGCGGTCGTGACCGTCCTCGGCCGCTTGCGGCTTCGCGAACGCTAAGCCGCAAGCGGCGACGCTCACTAACCCTTCGCCCACTCCGCCACCTTCTTGCCTCGGTAGGCGAGGTTCCCCAGGTGCGCCGCCGACGCCGCCGACACGCCGGCCTCCGCCGGACAATTCGGCGCCTTCCGGGCGCGCACGCACTCCACCCAGTTGGTCAGGTGGAGCAATTCGCCGTCCGGCTTGTCGTAGAAGTCGGCGCCGCGCGGCCCGGCGCCGACGACGGACATCCGCGCCGTGACCGTTCGATTCCTCTCCGGAATGACCTCGAAGCGTCCGCGGTCGACGTACAGCGTCGCCTCGCTGCCCATGAACTCGACCATCGCCCCGTTGCGGGCGTTGGAGAACGTCCCCTCGAAGTACGCCTGGAAGGCGGGGTAGCGCAGCAGGCACTGGATCGTGTCCGGCGTCTCCCACAGCCCCGCCGCCGCGAGGTGGTCGCCGACCGCCGTCGCCTCCAGCGGGTGGTCGACGTCCATAAACCAGTGGACGACGTCGATCCAGTGGACCATCAGGTCGGTCAGCAGGCCGCCGCCGAAGTCCCAGAACCAGCGCCAATTCCGGAAGCGGTAGTCGTCGAACGGCTGGTCGCGGGCGTCGCCGAGAAACGCCTTCCAGTCGAGCGACTTCGGGTCGGTGTTGTCCTTGGGGCGCTGGAAGCGCGGCGCGTTGCGATTCCAGGTGAGGTGGACCTTGACGACCTTGCCGATGCCGCCGGCCTTCAGGATCTCGCGCGCCTCCTGAATGTGCGGCATGCTGCGCTGCTGCGTGCCGACCTGGACGACGCGCTTGTGGGCGTTCTGGGCGTCGACGACGGCCCGTCCTTCCTTCAGGTCGTGCGTCAGCGGCTTCTCGACGTAGACGTCCTTGCCGGCGGCGCAGGCGGCGACGGTCATCGGGACGTGCCAGTGGTCGGGGCTGCCGATGAGGACGGCGTCGATGTCCTTTCTCTCCAGAAGTTCGCGGAATACTTTGGTGCGGACCGCCTTCGGGTCGGCGATCTTGGCGGCCTCGGCGAGGGAGACGTCCCAGACGTCGCAGACGGCGGCGAGGCGGACGTTGGGGATCGTCTTGAGCGATTTCATGAGGGTGCGGCAGCGGCCGCCGGTGCCGAGGCAGGCGACGTTGAGGGTGTCGTTGGCGGCGTAGCCGCGCGACGACTCGGCGGCGAGGGCGGCGAACAGGCCGGCGCCGGCCTGGAGGAACGAGCGGCGGTCCGCGGTCATGGCGTGCGATCTCCTCGGGGACGGGGGAAGGGCGTGGCGTGATTGTCCCGCGCCGGGCGCCGCGGTCAAGGGGGAGAGTCGCGCGGGCCGCCCTGCTACAATGATCGCGGCTGACGCGGTGGGTCTGGGAGGGTGGTTCGATGAGCCGGGTCGTGAAGAGTTCCGACGTGATGACGCTCGCGGAGGCCGCGAAGTATTTGCGGACTTCGCGCCAGGCCGTGAAGGACCTCGCGGAGAATGGGACTCTCCCGGCTCAGCGGGTGAACGGTGCGTGGCGGTTTCTCAAGGAGGCGATCAACGAATGGCTGCGCGGCCGGACCGCCCTCAGCAGCCGCGACGAGATGCTCCGCCAGGCCGGGGCGTTCAAGGACGACCCGGACCTCCCGAAGATCTTGGCCGACATTTACGCGGCGCGGGGAAGGCCGGAGGTGGACGCACACTGATGCACCTGCTGGACAGCAGGCCGCGCGTCGTCAACTGGCTGGATTGACCCTCTTCTCACTTTTCCTTCAACGACTCACTCCCGCCGCGCATAGAACCCTAGGGAGACGGCTCGGCTTGCGCGCGGACAGTCCGCGTCGACCGCAGGCCCTCACGACAATTCAGGTGCGCGGATGACCTACCGCAACATCATGTTCGCCCTCGCCTTCCTCGCCCTCGTGGGCGGCTGCGGCGTCGGCCTCGTTTTCCTCCTCGGGGTACAGGTCGTCCAGGTGCCCGCGCCTCCCGGTGCCCCGGCCGCCCCCGGCGGAGGGGGCGGCAACGCGGTCCCCGGCAAAGAAGCAAAATAAGATCGGCCGTTACGTTCAAAGGGCGCGGCGAGTCGCTGCCTTCCGTCATCGAGGCCGCCTGGCTCCGCGAGTTGGAACGGCGTAGGATACTCCCTCTTACTCTCGGGGGGAGGATCGCCGTGCCGGAATACTTGCTGAGCGCCACGGACGAGAGCGGGCGCCGTCTCACCAAGTTTCTCCAGGCCGATTCCGGCGATGGCGCCGTCGCCGCGGCGCGCGAGCGCGGCTGGGCGGAGATCGTTCTGCACACCGACGACACCGCGGCGGCGACCGCGGACCTGACCTCGCTCCGGAGGATCTACTCGCCCCGCGACATCCTGAGGCTCCAGCGCGCCACCACGGCCGAATTCGTCTTTCTTATCGTGCGGAAGGGCCTGTCCAAAATTTGGTGGGCACTTCTTGCTCTGCTGTTGCTCTTCGTGGGGTGGCCGAAGTGGGCGGGAGAGCCGTGGGGAATTCGCGACCTGGTGAGCGTCGCGGCGATTCTGGGTATCCCCTCCCTCACATACGCGGCCATATTCCTGTTCGGCTCCGCTCGCCGCTATCAAAGACTCCTCCGCGACGTGGCGTGGGCACGGTGGGAGTCCGTTCCGCGACGCTTGCGGACCTTAAAGGGTCTGCCCCCGCGCGAATTCGTTTTCCGCAAGGCGCAGGCGCTCGCCGGCCTCGGCAAGTTGGACGAAGCCCTCGACGAGTTTCGCCGGCTGGCCGAGCGGGAGGAGGTTCCCGACTGGCTGTACTGGTCGTTGATGTCGAATGTCTCCTTGGCCGCGCGCGACTACGACAAGGCCATCGAGTCGCAGGAGAAGGCCGTTCGCCTCGGGCCGGGGAATCCGACGCTCCTCCTGGGCCTGGCCGGCCAACTCCTGGTGACATCCCGGCGTGATACCGTGAAGGCGTCAGCCTTGCTCACGGAGGCCAAGGGGCACGCGCTTGGCGACACACTCCGGTTCGGCGTCTCGCGGATCGAAGGCATTCTCGCGCTGGAGGCGGGTGATCCGGGCGTGGCGCGTAAGTTCCTGGAGCGGTCCCTGGAGGAGTTGGGCTTTGCCGGTAATAACGCCCTGATCGATCAGTTCGAGCGCGTGACCCACGCTTATTTGTGCCTCGCCCGAGCGGCGCTCGGCGACGCGGCGGTCGCCGAGGAACACTTTCGCCGCGCGGAGCCGATGCTTCGCGCCCACCGCGCCGACGATCTGCTGGAGTGCTGCCGCGCGGCCCTTCGTTCATAGACCTTCTGAGGCGCGGGCGCGGTCCGCGGTCCTTACGAAGGATTGCGGGTTCTGAACCGCGAGAGGACGAAGGAAGCCATCCTGAAGGCGCCGCGGCCGTGACCGGCGGACCTGGCATCGGCCGAGGTAAGACGGTATTCTCTCGGGGGCCACGTTCACTCCCGGGAGACGCCGGCTCCGCCCGGCGGATCGGCCATGAGCCAGACGACCCTTCAGTTCGTCACGCGGATGAAGCTCGCGGAGTTGCGCCGGCAGCGCGACCTGCTCCGCCACGCCTACGAGCGCCTCGGCGAGGAAGCGGACCGCGCCGCCGACCCCGCCGCACGGCTGCGCGCCCTCTACGAAGGACTGCGCGGGCTGAAGTGCGCGGGGCGGCCGCTCCACCCGGAGGTCGTCAACCTCGACGTCCTGCTCCACGAGGCGGCCTCGGGGGCGGCGCCCTCCTCCGTCGCGGCGCTGTGGGAAGAACGCCTCCGGGCCGAACTGGCCGCGGGGAAGCTGCGCTCGGAATTCGTCTTCCTGTTCGGCGCCCTCCTGGAGGAATGGGCGCGCGAGCCGGCGGCCGGCGCCGGCCTGGCGGAGGAGAGTGAGCGAGAGCGCCGGCGCCTCGCCGGCGCCGCCCTCGCCGCGCCGGAGACGACCCGCCACGAAGCCTTCCTCGGCGCGCTCTTCGACGCCCTGGCGCCCGAGGCGGCCCGGATCGCGCGGGAGTTGCCCGGCGAGTGGCGCGAAGCGATGGCCGTCCCGGTCGACGCGGTCGAACTGGGGCGGGTGCTGGAGCGGGTCGCCGACAGCATTTACCGGCCGGGGCGGCTGCGGCGCGAGGCCCGCCGGTTCGCGGCCGACGCCCCCGCGTGTCGAGAGCTTGCCGACGCCCTGACGATCCTGCTCGCCGACGCCTGGGACTGGTCGCGCGACGGGCTGGACACGCGCGCCTTGTGGACGCGGAACAAGTGGCGGCTCTACCTCGACGAGGATCTGCCGACGGCGTGCCTCCTGGAGGTGCTGGGCGGGCGTTGGGCCGACGTCCTGAGAGGCCACCTCGTCCGCCAGAGCCCCGCGCAGCACAGCGCCCGGCTGAAGAAGCTCACCGACCTGAACGCGCCCGAGGTGATCGTTGAGAACGAGCGGCGTCTGCTGAGTCAGGCGGAACGGACGGCGGCGGGGGAGTTTTCCTGGGGCGACGGCGCCTGGGACGCCGGGCCGGCCGCGGACGTGACGCCGGGCTCGGTCGTCGTGGCCCGCGACGAGCGCCAGCGGTCGCTGCGCGGCCTTTGGCCGCTGGGCGACTATGACGGCGACTACGCCGGCGGCCCGACGCGCCTGGTGTCGCTCGTCAACGCCGAGGTCCGGCTGGCGCGCGCCGCCTTCCCCGAACGTCCCCTCGTCGTGGTCAAACTCGACCTCCAGGATTATTACCCAAGCATCCCGCACGACGTGCTGCTGACCGTCCTGCGCCGCCTCGGCCTGGCGGGGGGCGACGTCGAGTTCTTCGCCCGCTTCCTGTCGCCGCCGCTGCGCTCCGACGAGGCCGCCCCGGCGCGGGCGCGGCGCGGCGCGCCGATGAATCACGCCCTGTCGGACGCCCTGGCGGAGGTGCTGCTCCGCTTGCTGGAGGCCCACGTTTGCCGACACGCCCGCGTGCGCGTGGTCCGCCAGGTGGACGACGTCTGCCTGCTCGCGGCGGACGCGGCGGCGGCGGTCGAGGGCTGGCGGCGTGTCGAGGAGTTTTGCGAGGCGTGCGGGCTGAACGTCAACCTGGCGAAGTCGGGCGCCGTCTGCCTGGGCGGGGCGCGGCCGGCCGGCCTGCCCCCGGGGCGGCCGCGCTGGGGCATGGTGGAGTTGGACGAGGAGGGGCGCTGGGGCGTCCACGAAGCCTCCTTCGCCGCTCACCTGCGGCAGACGCGCGTGCAGGTCGAGGCCGCCGACTCCCTCCTCTCGCGCGTGCAGGTCGGCAACGCCAACCTGCGCTTTCTCGTCAGTTCGCTGGCGGTGTCCGCCCGCCTCGGGGAGGCACACCGCGACGTCGCGGGCCTGGCCCTGCGGCGCTTTCACCACGACTTCTTCGGGCCGGGGCGCGGTCTCCTGGCGGGCCTGTGCGACGCCGTGCGCGAGCGCTTCCCCACGGACGCCGGCGACATCCCCGAGGCGTGGGTCTACTGGCCGGTGACGGCCGGCGGCCTCGGCCTCCACAACCCCCTCGTCATCGCGGGGCAGTACGCGGCGGCTTACCGGCCGCCGGCCGACCCGCCGGCGGAACGGGGGAAGGACTGGGAGGCGACGGACGGCGCGTGGGGGCGCTACTACGGGCAGTTCCTGGAACCGATCGAGCCGGCCCAGCCGAAGGACACCCGGGTGATGAAAGCGCTCGTGGAAGATTTCATCGAGCGCGGCGCGGAGATTTCGGCGGGGCGCCAGGAGGGGTTGTCGCCGTACTGGCGCTGGATCCTCTGCACGTATGGCCCGCAAATCCTGCAGCGGTTCGGGACATTTCGCTTCCTGCTGACGGAACTGGTGCCGCTGCACCTGATCGGCCGCCGCCGCGTGCAGGACTCGTCGCTCGACAGTTCCCCGTCGCCGGCGGGAGACGAGAGCGACGCCGGTGAAGAGGTCCTGTTCGGAGAGGCCGAGGAGTGACGCTGAGGTTGCTGCTCGGCCGTCGGTGACGCGCCTGACGGCACGAGAACTGCATCCTCTTTTGGATCCGGACGGATGGGAGGCAGCGCGCTTGCTTCCGCCAGCCCGGCCGAGGAGACGTACCCGTGAGCGAAGCCATCACCCACCCGGAAATCACCCCGGTCGGCCCGCGCGACGTCGACACCGCCTTCGGGGAGGGCGACCGCCCTTTCCTGGTCGCCCGCAGCTTCGGCCTCACCGATGTCGGTGCCGTGCGGCCGACGAACCAGGACAACTTCCTGATCGCTGAATTGGTCAAGGCGCTCCAGGTGTTGCAGACGAGTCTCGAGCCGGCGCCGCAGCGGCGCAGCGGCGACCGCAGCTACCTGTTCGTGGTGGCCGACGGTATGGGCGGCCACGCCGGCGGCGAGCGCGCCAGCGCCGTGGCGGTGGACGCCGTGACCGCGTTCGTGCTGCACACCTTCCGCTGGTTCCGCCAGCTGCGCGGCGGCGACGGCGACCGCGTCCTGGCCGACTTCCGCAGCGCCCTCGGCCAGGCTAACGCCCGCCTCCTCGGCGACGCCGCCGCCGACCCGGAGCTGCACGGCATGGGGACGACGCTGACCCTCGCCTACACCCTCAACGACGAACTGTTCGTCGCCCACGTCGGCGACACGCGCTGTTACGTCTCCGGCACAGGCGGGCTGTACCGCGTCACGTCAGACCACACCCTCGTCGAGGAGATGGTCGCCCGCAAGCTCCTCACGCCCGAGCAGGCCGCGACCCATCGCCTGCGCCACGTCATCACCAACGCCCTCGGCGGTGAGGCGGACGGCGTCCGCGTGGAGGTCCACCGGCTGCGCCTCGCTCCGGGCGACGTGGTCCTGCTCTGCTCCGACGGCCTGACGGGCATGGTGGACGAGGACGAGATCGCCCGCGTGTTGCGCGAGGAGACCGACCCGGAGACGGCCTGTCGCCGCCTCGTCGCCCGCGCCAACGAGCAGGGTGGCCGCGACAACATTACTGCCGTCGTGGCGCGGTTCGAGGCGGCGTGAAGGGGGACCGCATCATGACGAAGACGCTGCTCATCGCGGCCGCCGCGCTGGCGCTCGCGCTCCCGGCGGGGGCCGACGACAAGAGTAAAGCTGACGGCAAGAGCCTGTTCGACGGTAAATCCCTCGACGGCTGGAAACCGGCCAAGTACAGCGGGTCGGGCAACGTGTCGGTCAAGGACGGCGCGATCGTCCTGGAGAAGGGGAAGAAACTCACCGGCGTCACTTACGCCCGCGACGACTTCCCCAAAATGGACTACGAAGTCAGCCTCGAAGGCAAGCGCGTCGAGGGCGATGACTTCTTCTGTACCACGACGTTCCCCGTCGGTGACGACTTCTGCTCGTTTGTCGTCGGCGGTTGGGACGGCACTTTCGTCGGCCTGTCCAGCCTCAACCAACTTGACGCCTCCGAAAACGACACGAGCAAGCGCAAGGAGTTTAAGACCGGCCAGTGGTACAAGATTCGTATCCGCGTGACCAAGGGTCGGATCGAGGCGTGGATCGACGCCGAGAAGATGGTCGACGTGGACACGACGGACCGGAAGATCACGACGCGCATCGAGAGTAATGCCTGCAAGCCGTTCGGCGTCGCGACCTACAACACCGTCGGGGCGGTCCGCGCCGTCCGCGTGCGCGCCCTCACCGCGGCGGATAAGAAGAAGTGATGGACCTGAGTACTGAGTACTGAGTACTCAGGTCCGCTCAGGCTCGTAGCGTCAATTTCTCACGGCTTGTCCTTGTCGAACGTCAGGTGTTCGACCGACGCCTGCTTGCGGAACTCCTCGAAGGTCATCTTGCCGCCGGCCATCTGGTCGAGCAGCTTCTTCGACACGGAGACGACCAGCTTCCCCGGCAGGGCGGCTTCACTCGCCGCGGCGGTGGGCTTCGGCGGCGCGTCGGCCTGCGCCGCCCGCTGAACTTTGTCGGCCATCTCCTGAAGGACTTTCTTGGCCTCGGCGATCTTGCCCTGCGCGGCGAGCGCCTGCGCTAGCTTGGTCGTGAATTCCAGGACCTCCAACTCCGCCTTCACGTCCGGCTTGGGAAGCACCCCTGTCGTGTCGAGGCTGCTCCTGCGCTCGAATTCCAGGGCCTTGCGGTACGCCTCCAGCGTCTTGCGGTAGGTGTCCACGGCCTGCGGGTATTGCCCCTGGCGCAGGTGGAGGTCGCCGAGCAGCCCTTGCTTTTGGGCGTCGGCCTTGGCGGTGCCGACGTTCTGAGGGACTTTCGCCCCGGCGGCGTCCGGCGCGCCCGAAGCGAGGTCGAAATTGCGCTCATTCAACATGCCCTCGATGAACCCGTCCCCGCGCCGTGCGATGTCCGCCTTCGGGGTGCCCGACGTGTTCTGATTCCTCGGCCCCGCCGGCTTGCCGCCCTTCATGTCGTGGCAGGCGGCACACGCCTGCGCCGGCCCGAGGGGCAGCGTCAGGGCGACCGTGAGCGACTCGTTCTCGCCGAGTTGCGTGACGTGACGGCCGTTGTCCGCGAGCAGCTTGAGGACGGCGTCGGCGACGCTCACGTCCCCGGCGTCCTTCGCCGCCGCCGGCTCGATTTTTTCGCCGCGCAGCTCTTTGCGGACGCGCTCCCACTCGGTGAGCGTCTTCGGCGCCGGCTTCGCGGACGCGCCGACGACCTTCTGGTGATGCACCGGCAGCGTCATCGTGTAGACGACGCCGTGGCCCGGCAGGTAGACGCCTTGCGGGCTCGAAGGCACGGACATGCCGTGCCGGTGGATGTCGCCGAGCCCCTTGCCGGTCGTCGCGTCCCACAGGCGCACCCGCCCGGCGTCGTCGCCGGACGCGAGCCATTTCCCGTCCGGGGAGAAGGCGAACGCGCGGGGCGAGTCGTCGTGAAACCCCACGCCCGGCAGCCGCGCCAGCGAGCGGTCGAGCAGCCGGCCCATGATCTCGATCTCCTCGTAGCGCCGCCGGGCCTGCTCCTTCTCGGCCTCGGGCGAGATGCCGAAGACGATTTTGAACTCACGAGTGTTATCCGAGTCCACCTTCTCGACGCGGCCCTCCTGGGCGATACCCGTGCCGGCGCCGAGCCAGAGCAGCGCCGCCAGTGCGATCATCATCTTCTTCATTGCGGACCTCCTTTTTTCGTCTCAGGGAACTGGGCGGTGTACAGGGCGGCGACGTCCTTCTCGACGGCGAGGCGCAGCTCGCCCGCCTGGCGCCGCAGGGCCAGCACTTGCGCCTCCAGCGCCGCCATGTCCTGTTGGCGCCGGCCGTCGCGCGCCTCGACCTCGTTCGACAGCGCTTGCACGAGGTCGCCCAGCAGACGCAGGCGCCCTTCGACCTCGGCGGACGGCGGCGCGGACGCCACGACGATGGGCGGTTCCGGGGGAGCGAGTGCGGGCGGTTCCGGCGCTGGCGTCTCGCCCCAGCGGACGACGAACTGATGCGCCTCGCAGCGCACCTCCAGGCGCGGCGCCAGGGCGAGCAGCACGACGGCGGCCGCGGCGGCGAGCGTTGCCACGGCGAGGCGGCGCCAGCACCGCAACCGTCGTTCCTGGAGCGCCGCCGCTTCGCGGTAGAGCCGCGCCACGTCGACGTTCGCCGAAGCCACCGGCGCCGCGTCGAGCAGGCGTCGCGTCCGGGCGAGAGACGCCTGCTCGGCCCGACACGCCGCGCAGCCGTCGAGGTGCGCTTGAACTTGGCCCGCCTCTTCGGGCGACGAATCGCCGTAGAGCAGGCCGGGCAGAAAGTTCCTGGCGGCGTCACAGTTCATGGCTCGTTCTCCCCGGAATCCCAGCCCAGCGCCCGCAGGTCGGCGCGCAAGCGCCGCAGCGCGACGGCGAAGCGCGACTTGAGCGTGCTGGCCGGCGTCCCCGTCAGGCGGGCGATCTGCTCGAAGTTGAGCCCCTCGTAGTGGCGCAGCACCAGCACCTCGCGCAAGTCGTCCGGCAGTTTGGCGAGCGCCCGCGTCACGAATTCGACCGCCTCGCGCCGGCACAGCGCCTCGTGCGGGCCGGTGACGTCGAACGGCTCGCGGTCGTCGAGGGGCACGGAGCCGCGGCGACGCCGGCCGGCGTCGCGGGCGACGTTCAGCGCGATGCGGTAGATCCAGGTGGAGAAGGCGCCTTCTTCGCGATAGCGCGCTCCGGCCTGGTAGACGCGCAGGAAGACGTCCTGGCACAGGTCGGCGGCGGCGTCCGGGCCGGCGAGGCGCGCCAGCAGACGCGCCATCGCGTCCTGCCAGCGGCGCACGAGCGCCTCGAAGGCGCGGCCGTCGCCGGCCCGCCACTGGCGCATCAGATCGGCGTCGCTCGGCTCCATGCGTCGTCCACCCGTCTCCTGGAAGAATAAACGCGGGAGGAGGGCGGATCGACGAAGAAATCGGGGCCGGCGTCCGATCGGCTTGTACGCGGGTCGGGGCGTTGAAAAGGCAGAGGGGAAGAAGGGCAGACCTCGCGGTTGCCCCTCTTCCCCTCTGCCTTTTCTCTGCGTCCTCTGCGGTGAGTTCTTCTTGGACCTTCTTACGCGACCACGGCGAGAATGTCTTCCTCGGTCATGATGAGGTACTCCTCGCCGTCGAGGGTGACTTCATTGCCGGCGTAGGAGGTGAACAGCACGCGGTCGCCCTCCTTGACCTGGAAGGCGGCGCGCTTGCCGTTGTCGAGCAGCTTGCCGTCGCCGAGGCTCAGCACCTTGCCCTGCTTCGGCTTCTCCTTGGCGGTGTCCGGCAGCACGATGCCGCCGGCCGTCGTCGCCTCGGCTTCCAGGCGCTTCACCACGATCTTGTCGTTCAAGGGGACAACTTTCATGTTGCGTCTCGCTCCTCGTAGGTCTGCTCATCGGCCCCCGCGCGGGGGAGAATCACGGCTGCTCGGGTGGGGCGTCGCCCGGCGGCGGCCCGTAGGCTCGCACCAGGGCGCGGACGACGGTATACAGGACGAGGTTCTTGCTCACCGGCTTCGGGATGACGCTGTACGCCCGCGCCTGCTGGGCCTGGCGCATCAGGCTCTCGGTCGCGTCGGCCGTCACCAGGATCGCCGGCAGCAGGGTGTGGATCTGCCGCAGCAGTTGCAGCGTCTCCAACCCCGTCAGCGTCGGCATGTGCATGTCGAGAAGCGCCAGGTGGACCGTCCGGCCGCTCGCGATGTCAAGAGCCTCCTCGCCGCACGACGCCAGGAACGTCCGGAACCCCTGCGGCTCGAAAATTTCGCGCAGGGCTTCCCGACAATCGGGGTCGTCGTCGGTGATCAGGAGTGAGTAGTCGCGGTTGGCCTTCGTCACGTTCATGCCACTTCCCTCGTCCGCTGGCCTGTCGTCAGGCCGCACCGCGGCACGAGCCGGTAAGGAAGATTTCCTCGCCGTTACCCTCGCCTGAGATAGCAAACCTCGTACCGCCCCGCGGCGGGCGACGGAGGGACGCTCTAACCTGTTATTTCAGTAGAGCATTCGTCCGGCGGAAAAGCAAGGCGCGAGCCACGCGCTTTGACGCGACTGCCAGACTGTTCGGCGGACGCTGCCACAATGGCAGCGTACCGACCGCTTGCGGCTTCGCCCAGGCGAAGCCGCAAGCGGCCTCTCAGCGCTTGCCCCAGAGCCGGTCCGGGTTGAAGTCGTCATCGCCGAGCTTGTGGAAAAAGAAGAGGTCATGACGGTAATATTCGACTTCCTGGCCGCGCTCGTCCTGGGTGACGATCAGCACGGGCAGGTTGCGCGAGGCGGGGTCGAACAGCCACCAGCGCCGCCCGCCGCGCGGCAGCTCCTTCTCGGCCCCGGCGGGCACCGTCTGCTCGACGCCTTCGAGCGGCCCCTCGAACTCGGCGCGCTTCTGCGGCCCGAGGTAGGTCAACGTGCCGGGACGGCGGTCGCCCTTCTCCTGCGCCTCGACGAGGGCGGTGAAGCGGTCGACGAGGCAGCCGACGCCGGCCTCGGTGATGGCGTGGCGGCTCGCCGAACGCACCAGCAGGCTGTCCGGCGCCAGCGCCAGGCGCTTGCCGGCCGCCATGAGCGGCACGTCGCCGGCGGCGAGCAGCGTGTGAAGCTTGCCCTCGTGCTGCCCCTTGACGTAGACGGCCTCGCGCCCCTTCCCCTCGCCGTCGAGCCAGACGAAGTGGACGCCCCAGGGCTGTTTGCGGAAGCGCAGGCGGATCACCTCCTGCGCCTGGGTCTTGCCGTTGATCTGCTCGCGCCGCGTCAGGCGGCAGGTGTAGGAATCGACGGCCGCGTAGTCGCGCGCGGCCAGTTCCTGGAGGCGGCGCAGCCGATTCTCCGGCGTCGGCGGCGACGCTTCGGCCAGAGGGATGAGAGGCGGCGCGGCAGTTGCAGCGGCAGGCGGCGGCACGGGAATCGTCGGGGCCGCGGGGCGCGCGTCCGGGCCGGGCGGCGGCAGGGAGGGCAGTTGTTGCGGCGGGTGCGGCCCCCACGGGCCGCCGACACAGCCGCCCGTGAGCCCGGCGAGGAGGGCCGGCAGCAAGCGAAAAGCGTCCTTGCCGGAGAGCATGAGGAATCCTTTCCTGGCGGGCGAACCTGGCGGGTACGATAGCCGGGTCCGTGCGAAAGAGCAACGTCAACCCCCGCGCCGCGGCTTGCGCTTGCCGGGAGCGCCGGGCCAGGCGCGGTTCACCGCCCCGCCCAAGCGGTTGAGGGCGCGGGCGTCCCAAGGACTCGTCAAAAACAGAAGCGGCGGCGAGGGACCGGCCTTGTCCCTCGCCGCCGCTTCGCGTCACGCGCCGCCCCGACTCACTTACGCTTGTCGCGGCCGTGCCCGTCCCCGTGGTCGCCGCCGAGAAGGCCGCCGAGGAGGCCGCCGACGATCCCGAGAGGAGGCCGCCGCGACTGCGGCGCCAGCGGCCCCGGCGGGTTGTTCGGCACCGCCGGGTGGATCGAGGCGACGTGCAGGAGGTACGACTGGTAGTTGTCCTGCCCGTTGACGACGTGGACCTCGATCTTGTTGGATTGGGTCATGTTCTTCTTGATGTACGCGAAGTCGACGAAGCCGTCGCGGTTGAAGTCGAGTACCGCGACATCCCCCTCCGCGAAGATCGGGTGCTGGACCGAGGCGACGTGGAGGAGGAACGTCTGGAAGTTGCCCACCCCGTTAAGGACGTGAACTTCGGTCTTGCTCGAGTCGGTGTTGAACTTCTTGATGTAGACCAGGTCGAGGACGCCGTCGCGGTTGTAGTCGGCCAGCCGCAGGTAGGCCTCCGCCCCCGTCTGCGCCAGGCCGGTGGCGACGTGCGTCGCGAAGGTCTGGAAGTTCGTCGAGCCGTTGAGGATGTGGACCTCGGTGCTGCCGCTGCCGGTACTCGACTGCTTGAAGCCGACGACGTCGAGCCGGCCGTCGCGGTTGAAGTCGATGACCTGGAACTGCCAGGTGTTGTCGGTCTGTTCGAGGACCGTCCCGGTGTCGAGGATGAATGTCGAGAAGTTCGTGGCTCCACTCAAGATGTGGATTTCGGTGCTGTTGGTGGCGGTGCCGTTCTTGACAATGCACCAGACGTCCGGCCGGCCGTCGCCGTTGTAGTCGCCGATCTCGAAGTTGATCCGCGACAGGTCGGTTTGGAAGAGGCCGGTCACGGCAACGAGCAGGAAGGTCTGGAAGTTGGTCGCGCCGTCGAGGATGCGGATCTCGGTCTGGCCGCTGGAGGTCCCCTTGAGCGTGAACAGCCACAGGTCGGCAATGCCGTCGCCGTTGAAGTCGAACAGGGTGCTGAACGGCACGCTGCTGGCGAAGTTGGTGGCGGTCAGGACGACGTCGTTGCCGGTGCCGCCCGTATAGGAGATCTGGTAGACCACGTTCCCGACGCTCAACGTCCCTCCCTGGGGCAGCCCGTTGAAGGTTCCGACGACCGCGTCCGAGCCGTCGTTGTCGATCAGCGTGAACGTGGTGTTCGGCGCCGGGGTGAAGGCCGAAGTCAGGTTGAGGGTGGAGCCGTTGAGGTTGACCGAGCCCGTGACCTTGATCTGGTCGTAGCCGAGGCCGGCGGCGGCGGCGCTGACGAGCTGCACGTCGAACGTGGTGCCCGCGCTGCCCGTCAGGCTGCCCGTGCTGAGGACGCCGGGGCCGCCCACGCCGGGGGCAATGTGGCCGCTCATGATCAGCGAGACGCTCCCGGTGACGCCGCCCGTGCCCTGGAAGGTGGCGTTGCTCCCTTCAACGAGGACGCCCGTCGTGGCGCCGGTGATCGTGTTCAGGTCCGCCGGCACCGTGCCGCCCGCGGTAAGCACCACGAGGGCCGCGTTGGCGGCGTTCAGGTAGGAGCCGACCGCGAAGCCGTTGATCGTGTTGCCGAGGATCGACCCGTAGGCGGCGCCGGTGTTCCCGTCGTCGCTCACCAGCGCGCCGTTGTCCGTGAGGAACACCCCGACCCCCTGCCCGGCGGTGGCGCCGGAGCCGAAGACGCTGCTCGTCGCCGTCAGCGCGTTGCCCTGGACGATGACCGGCTTGGCGGGGTCGGTGTCGTGGTACAGCCAGATGCCGGCGTCGCCGCCCGTCCCGGTGATCGTGTTGTTCCGGACGGTCACCTGACCGGCGGCGTACTGCACGATGATGCCGATGTCCGCGGTCGCATTGCCGGTCAGGTTGATGACGTTGGGCTCGCCGGCGGCCGTCCCGCCGATCACGCTGCCGTCGCCTAGGGCGGCGACGTTGATGCCGGAAGGCCCCACGCCGATCAGCTGCGAGATCTGGTTGCCCTTGATCGTGACCACCGGCACGAGGCTGGCGACCGTGGGGTCTTGGTTGTTGGTGCCGATGCCCGCCTCGACGTTCGTGATCGTGTTGCCGAGGATCGAGCCGCTGGCCTGGAAGAACTCGATGCCGGTGGGCTTGAAGTCGCCGAGGACCTGGTTGACCTGGTTGTTGTTGGCGAGGTTGCCGCTGCTCAGGGTGCCGAAGCCGCCATCGAAGTAGACGCCAACGGTCCACAGGTTCTTGAGCTGGAGGTTCGTCGCCGTCAGGTTGCTGAACGAACCGATGTTGTAGTTGGTGGCGACGCCGCCGCGGAAATTCCTGCTGCCCGTCCCGCCCACGCCGCCGTCGCCGTCGACGGTCAGGTCTTTCACGGTCACGTTGGAGGAGCGGACTTCCAGAGCGTTATGGCTGCCGGGGTCGAACAGGGCGGTGTTGACGGCGTGGCCGTCGGCGACCGAGGGCACGATCCGCACGTCGTTGTTGGTCGCGCCGATCCCCTGGACCGTGAGCGCCTTGTTCAGGAGGATGTCGGACTCCTGGTAGGTCCCTTGCAGCAGGTTCACCGTCCCGCCGGCCGACGTGTTCGCGACGGCGTCCGCGATCTTGGCGCTGCCGGACACCGACCCGGTCGCCGAGCCGGTGGTGACGGTGCCGAAGCCGTCGACCCCGTAGGTCTTGACGATGGTGCCCGGGTTGACGGTGTCGTTGGTGTTGTTGACGACGTCACCCACGTTGAGGACACCGAACGGGGCGGTGTCGACCGCAAGATTCCAGTTGTCGTCGACAAAGGTGGACGCCACGGTCAGCAGCGTGCGCCGTTCCAACTCCTCAAGGGCGGGGCGGGGGAAGGACGGGCGCCGTCCGCGCCGGGCGTCCCCCGAAGTCCGGCCGAGAGCGGTACGCCAACGGAAAAGAGACATGAGATGAACCTTTCTGCTCTGAACTCGGAGATCGTCTGGTTGTGAAGAGCGCGTCCGGCACGCGGCCCACGCGCGGCCGCGTCCGGTTCAACCTGCCTCGGCGCCGCGCGGACAATCCTCCGGCACGCTCCGGGCACGCCGTCGGACCCGACTTTGGTCCGCGCCGAGGGTTGCGGGGGAGGCACGGGGCAGAACGACGAACGGTGGCATGAGGGCCGTCGTAGGCCGCGGGGAAAGAGCAACGCTGCAACGCCCGTGCCCCGATTCGAGGTCACTGGCTCTTCGTGAGGTCGGCGGACTTCCAATCTTCGTTCTGCCCAAGGTTCCAACCAGGAGTGGATGCAAGCGGAATGCCACGAATGGTTGACAAAACGAGATATTTCCCGGTTCGTGCCGACTATCGCACGGAACTGCTTGCGCTGTTTTGTCTTAGGGTGCGGAACCTCCGTCGACCCTCGGCCGCGCCGTCGGTGTCGAGCCCCTCGACCCCCCCGCGAAGGGACTGTTGGACCCGGCGACCTCCCGCGGCCTGTTTCCGATAGTTGACAAGGCTTTACAGCGGCGCTCCCTAAGGTTAGCGCGGGAGGCGAGGTTGTCATTGACGGCGCGGGACGCCGAAGTCCGTGACGTTGACGCGCTGCGGTGTTTCTCCATCAGCCCACGTTCTCCTCTTCGCGGAACAGCGACAGGGCCAGCAGCACGCCCGCCGCCAGGACGTAAGCCCCCGCCCAGTGGTACGGCGACTGACAGCGCAGCTCGGGATTGTCGGGAATCTTCGCGTACACCTCCCACGGCCAGTCGAGCGGCGAGCCCGGCAGCGGCGAATGGATGACGCCGACCAGCGCGCACGCCCCCGCGACGAGCAGGTACGCCGCCGCCGCCCTCAACTTGCCGTCCAACAGAGCCGCCAGCGACGCCGCCCACAGCAGACTCGTCACGATGAAGCCGCTGCCGAGGCACGTCAGCGTCTGCAGGACCACCTCGCCGCCCTCGGCCGGCGCGCGCCCGCCGAGGATGCGGCCGAGGGGAATCGTCACCAGGTAGGCCCGCGTCGGCAGCAGTGCCAGGGCCAGCGCCGCGTAGTGCTTCGGCGGCGTCGCCCGGAACGACTGCGCCGTGATCTCCAAACCGACGAACACCAGGATCGGGAACATCGCCGCCTCGGGCAGCCAGTGGATCACGGCTCCGAAAACGCCGAAATAGCCAACGGTGCCGACGAACAGCGCCGTCGCCAGCGTGTAGGCCGCCCGCCCGCCCATCGCCTTGTACGCCGGGTGGCCGATGTACGGCGTCGTCTGGATCACGCCGCCCAGGCACCCCGCCAGGAGCGACGCCGCGCCTTCGGTCAGCAGGACCGTCCGCGTGTCGTACTCGTCGCCGGCCGCGGCGGCGCTCTCGGTACAGTCGATGCCGCCGACGATCGTCGCCAGGGCGAACGGCAGCGCCACCGGCAGCTTCTTCAGCGCCGCCACGGCGATCATCGACCACCACTCCGCGTCGAACGAGGTCGCCGGCAACAGCGGCGGCGGCGACCACGGCGGGCGCGGCGCGGCCTCCGCCAACTCCGGCACCAGCGGTACGCCCAGCGCCCGGCCCAGCAGCAGGAAGCCGTAGAACAGCGCCGCGCCGACGAGGACCGCCGCCAGCGCGCCGGGGAAGTGGAACGGCAGCGGCCGGTGGGCGACGAGCGCGTAGAGGATGACCGTCAGCGCCGCCAGGCCCGCCAGCGG
The DNA here is from genome assembly GCA_038229635.1 of Gemmatales bacterium. Lineage (GTDB taxonomy): Bacteria > Planctomycetota > Planctomycetia > Gemmatales > Gemmataceae > DATFNV01. Next base: position 4,922 of record JBBROG010000072.1, on the reverse strand, counting down.
CACCGGGCCGATGTGCGACAGGAGCGGGAGGAAAGAGATCAGCGCCAGCGCGATCGCCGCCAGCGACCCGAGCAGCCCGGCGCGCGGCACCCAGCGCCGCACCGCGTTGCCCAGCGGCGCGAGGGCCACTTTAAAGACCCCGGTCAGCACCAGGACCGCCACGGAGACGTGCCAGCCGTAGAGCATCGCCTGCTCGTGGCCGAGGCCGCGGTCGACGCCCTCGCGCAGCGCCGGCAAAACGACGAGGATCGCGATGCCGAACGTACTCGGCGTGTCGAGGCCCAGCGGCATCGCCGTCACGTCGCGGCCGCTGCGCCGCGCCAGGCGGAACGCCATCCAGGTGTAGACGAGGTCGCCGAACAGCACGCCCAGCGCCGTCCCCGGAATCATCCGCGTCAGCACGAAGTCCGGCGTGTAGGTGAGTCCGCCCGCCACGTCGGCCGGGCTGCCGAGGGTGATGCTCACGACGAGCAGCCCCATGACGGTGACGTTGTCGAGCATCAGGCCGAAGAAGGCGTTCACGTCGCCCCAGGTGGCCCAGGCGTAGCGCTTCATCACATGGCTCCGCGGGAGAGGTCCCTCTCTGAGATAAGGCCGGACGTGAACCCCGGCAACGCCCGCGTGTCCGATGGGCATTGTTGGGCCGCTCCGTGGCGGGAGGAGGCGGCCGCCCTACAATAGGGTTTTCCCGCCGTCGCCCTTTTCTCGGAAAGCCTCACCTTCGATGAATGACGCCGCCGGACCGAATCCAAGTCGTCCGCCCGCCTGGGCTTTGCTGTTGGCATTCGGCCTCGTCTACACCGCCTGGGGCACGACGTATCTCGCCATCAAGGCGGGCGTCAAAACGCTGCCGCCCGGCCTCTTCGGCGGCACGCGCCTCGCCGCCGCCGGCCTGCTCCTCTTCGCCTATCTCGTCCTGAAGCGCGCGCCGCTGCGCCTGCCGCGCCGCGACCTCGTCGCCTCGGCGGTCGCCGGCCTGTTCCTCTTCGTCGGCGGCAACGGCCTCGTCACCGTCGCGGAAAAGACGGTCGATTCCGGCGTCGCCTCGGTCCTCATCGCCACGACGCCCCTGTGGATCGCCCTGACGGAAATGGCCTGGCCGCGCGGCGAGCGGCTGTCGGCGCGCGGCTGGGTTGGGCTGTTCGTCGGCCTCGCCGGCGTCCTGGTGCTTCTGGTGCCGCGGCTGGGCGACCCGGCGGCGCTGCTCCAGGACGCGGGGCCGCTCCTCGTCCTCGGCTCGGCGTTCTGCTGGTCAATCGGCAGCGTCGTCCTGCGCTACGGCCGGCGCGGCGGCGCCCACCTCGCCTCGGCGTCGTACCAGCTGATGATCGGCGGCGCCGCCCAGACGGCGCTCGGCCTGCTCCTCGGCGAGGCGGGCGAACTGACCGCCGAGCGCTTCACGCCGTCCGCCGTGTTCGCCTTCTTCTACCTGCTCGTCGTCGGCTCGCTCGTCGGCTTCCTGGCGTACACCTGGCTGCTGCAACACGTCTCCGCGACGCTGGCGGGGACCTACGCCTACGTCAACCCGGCGGTAGCCGTGGTGGTCGGCTGGCTGATCGGCGGCGAAACGATCACGGGCTGGATCGTCGGCGGGTTGGTGGTGATCCTGGCGGGAGTGGCGCTGGTGAGGAGGGCGGAGCGGAAGTCGCTGCCCGCCGTCGCCGACGAAGAATCGGTCGCTCTCGGCGAGGCGCCGGCGTTATGCCGGCGCTAACCTCGCCTGAAATGCCGCGTTGTCACGGCAATTCGGCGATTTCGCCGCCCGCGCGCGTTGCCAAGGCGGGGAGAAGAGGGTCCGCGGAATACGCCAGGAAGTGAACCGACCCGTCGGCGAAGAGGAAGTGAGCGCCGCCCGCGTGAAGGCTCCAGAAGTGGAACAAGTCACACTGCTCCGTCGTGCGGCCCGGCCCAAAGTGGTAGGGGCCGCGCGGGCAGGGGGCGACATAGGTGCCCCCGACGTTCCGCTCCCGAACCCCGAGGAGCATGTCGCCCGAACCCGTTCCCATTTGTCCGACGCCGGCATACCACCAGCCGTACCAGAAGTCGGCGCTGGGGGGGCGCTCCCCGACCATCAAAGTCGAACTCGTCCCGTCGGTGATGTCCGTCAATCGGACGCGGGAGTCGAGGGAGAGGATGCCCTCGCTCCGGTCAAAGGACGTGCCCAGGACGCCGACGTAACTCGTCAAGGCGGGGCGGAAACCCCGGTGCGTGTTCTGAACCGTGAGTGTCCGACTGTCGTCGGGACAGGCGAATCCCCGGACGGGGATGCTGAACGCGATGTGCGGGGGGTTGTGAAAGGGCACGCGCTCGAAATCGTAGGCCCCGAGCGCCAGCCGCCAAAGCGCGTCCTGCTCGATGAAGGGGAGGAGGCGCGTCAGCCAGGTCATTCGCGGGAACGCCTCGCCGCGTCGATTCGACGTGACCCCGGGCGGCAGGACGGACCGGGAGTCATGATACCCGTGAAGCGCCAGCCCGAGCTGTTTGAGGTTGTTCGTACACTGGAGGCGCGAGGCCGCCGCTCGGACCTTCTGGACGGCCGGGAGCAAGAGCCCGAGCAACACCGCGACGATGGCGATAACGACGAGCAATTCGATCAGGGTGAAGGCGCGGCGGCAGGCATTCACAAGGACCTCCTCAGTCTTTCCGAACTTCCGCCAGGACGGCTGTGCCTGCCAGTGGGATCTCGATGGTCTGAAGACCGGCGTCATCGAGATAAAGGGTGACGTAGGTGGAGAATTCGCCGGCCCCAATCGGCTTGACGGTAAAGAACAGTTCGGACCGGCCCGGCGGGAGGTCGAACGGGGGCTCGCGCTTCAGACCGAAGCGGCAGTTGTCCCCTCAGCAGTTAAACGCGCCGACCAGGCGGACGGGCCGTCCGGTTGGGTTTTCGACCGCGAGACAGACGGAGTACTCCTGTCCGGGAGCCACATTGTCCATCTCGAACTTTGTCGGCGAGACGCGCAGGCGGGCGCCGGGCGCGTCGGAGACGTACCAGGCAATCCCGAGCCCCGCCCCGAGGAGGGAAAAGGCCAGGAGACCTGCCAAGAGAGTGCGGGACCACATGGCTCAACCCCTGATGAACCGTCCATCGGGAATTTATCGGACGGCACGCCGACGGCGGAAGCGGACAAGCACGGCGCCGATACCACACAGCAGTCCCGCCCCTCCGAGCCACAACCAACTGTAGGATCGCTTGGGACCAGAGTTTTCGGCTATTTCAGGAAGGCCGTATCCCGTTAGCGTAAAAGCGGCTTCGGGGGCCGTCGCGCGCCCGATCTTGTTTACGGAAAAAACCGTCTTATGACCGGGTTTACCTTCCGACAATGCGACCATTTCAACTCGGGAAAATGGGCGAACCGGGCCGACCGGGTCGTCGGCATACGTAATACGAACCGTGTCGCTGTCCGAGGCGGCGAAGCGAACCTTCTGGAGCAGCCGCGCGAAGTGTTCGACGCAGGCCCAGGAATTGCTCGGGTCGAAGGTCATGTGCCCCTCCACGGGAGTAGGCGCCGTCTCACGTCGATATTGATTCAGTTTTCGGTAGGACACCTGAACGTATTCTTTCCCGTCTTTCTGGACGGTCTGGAACGCGGTCCACGAAAAGCCGTCCTCTTTGCTCAGGTCACTGAATCTCACTTTCCCGAGGCGACAGTAAGAATTAATATACCCCACATAGCGCGATTCGATCTCGTCCAGCGCGCCGTTCGCTTCGGCCCCCTGGTAAAGATACTGTAGAACCCAGGGCGTCTCCGGGGCCTTTCTCTGGACCCAGAACCCGTAACGGCCGTTGCTCGCGAAAAGTCCACTCGCCTGAGGTTTCGCCTTGGAAAGACTGCTTTCTTCCGCGAGGGTCAGGTCGCCGTTCCGGCAGTAGTGCAGCAGGACCGAGCCTGTAGGGCCGTGACCTACCGTCAATTCTCCACTCAACTCGATGTCGCGGTCCCACGCCTCCAGCACGGCCCAAGCCGAGGGCGATTCCTTTTCAAACCGCTCCCGCAGTCTCGCCCCCTCGGAAGATTCTTGCGCGGCGCAAGAATCCGCGGAATAGTCAACCAATATCAGCGCAAGAAGGAAGATCGTTATCCATCGGAAACAAATCATGAACACCTCGGGGGAGACTGCCGCTATTGATATCAGGTTGCAGTTACGGCCGTTTGGCTTCAGGGCGACATTTCTGCTGTCGGGTGGTCGCTTTCGCCGGTAAAGTTGGACGCGCCTCGTTCGCGAGAGCGTCCACCCGACAGAAGTGTTCGATCTCGTCGGCCACGGTTATCCGCCGCCCGGACGTATTGACGGTCGCACGCAGGCGCGAAAATTCGGTCGGACCGTGGTGTCCAGGACGCAGGTGCAGTTGGTTTCGTCGCAGTTCAGGCAGGGGGAGCCGAAAGCCCAGTTCCCGTACATGTCCACGTCACAATCGCAGACGACCACGGCCGGCTTCGGCTTGTCGTGGCACGTCGCCACCCCGTAGGGATCCGAATCTCCTGCGTCCGCGTAGGCGTAGCCGGGCAGGGTAACGGCAGTCGCCGCACAGAGCAGCAGCACACTGAGGCTCCCCAGGGCGACACTGAACCCGTCATGGCGTCGCATAGTCCCTTCCTCCTTATCGATTCACTCATCCTCAACGGCCCGAGACCACCTCGGGCGCGGCGTCAAGAATCTCACTCCGGATCACCGACCCGTCCGGCGAACGACAGGCGCACGAAAGGTCGCGCGGGATAATCGGTGAATAAGACGACGTTTTGCACGAACGATTCACGGTTGTTTGTGAAACGGATTTGAACTGGGCTTTTGCAAAGTAACAGGTTCGTGTGGCATTTGATCGCTTCGCGAGACATTATGCGAGACCAAGATGGGCGACCACGCGATCTTTGTCCCAAGCCTTGAGCGTCACACGATCAATCGCCCACGTCAGCGTCGTG